>CAXBDR010000048.1:0-21584 GCA_963974265.1 uncultured Rhodoferax sp. | reverse complement strand
CCTGGCAAAGCCGGTTCCGTGGGGGCCTGGGCTGGCCTGCTCCGCGGCTGCTTGACCTTTCACGCGTCGTGGGTGACGCGCAACGCAGTGGAGCAACTGGCATGAGCACGGGCAGCTTCAGCACCAACCTCAACGCGCTGGCCGCGGACTCCCGCTCGCTGGACGCGCTCAAGCTCAAGGCCGGGCAGAACAGCGCCAGCGCCATCAAGGACGCGGCCCGGCAGTTCGAATCGCTGTTCATGCGCGAGCTGATCAAGAGCATGCGCGAGGCGACGATGAAGTCCGGCCTGCTCGACAGTCCCGGCGGAGACCTGAGTGCCGACATGCTGGACCAGCAGATGTCGGTCCAGATGTCCGGCATGCAAGGCGGACTGTCGGAGATGATTGCGCGCCAGTTGGCGCAGCGTATCTCCGGCGAATCGGTGCCCGTGCCGTCGACCGCTGCCGCGCCGGCGGCATTCGACGCGGCGGGTACCCGGCGCCCGAGCGACAGCCAGAGCGACTTCGTGCAGCGCCATGCCCAGGCGGCCGCACGGGTCGAGCAAACCAGCGGCATACCGGCGGCCTTCATGCTCGGACAGGCCGGCCACGAGACCGGCTGGGGCCGCAGCGAGATCAAGATGGCCGATGGTTCGCCGTCGCACAACCTGTTCGGCATCAAGGCCACCGGCGGCTGGAGCGGCAAGGTGGCCGAGATCACGACCACCGAATACGTCAACGGCGTGGCGCAGAAGGTGGTCACGAAGTTCCGCGCCTACGACTCGTACGAGGACTCGCTGCGCGACTATGCGCGCCTGATCACCGAGAGCCCGCGCTACGCCCAGGTCAGCCAGCAGACCGACTCGGTGCAGGCCTGGACCACCGGACTGCAACGCGCCGGCTACGCCACCGATCCGGACTACGCCTCCAAGCTCAGCCGGGCGATCAACACGACCCTGCAGCTGCAGCGGGCACGCACATGAGCCTCACCCAGCCACGCCCAGGCGACCAAGGCCGATTTCCCGCCGGGCCGCCCCAAGGGAAATCAGCCCCCCCGGGGGGCAGCGAGCCACACGTAGTGGGCGAGCGTGGGGGCCATTGACCCATGCCCAGCCTGCTCAACATCGGAGCCAGCGCGCTGCTGACCAACCAGCAGGTGTTGCGCACCACCGGCAACAACATCGCCAACGTCAACACCGCGGGATATTCGCGCCAGGAGGTCCTGCTCGAGCCGCGCCTGGGCGTCAATTACGACCAGGGTTATTACGGTGGCGGCGTCGACGCGGTCACGGTGCTGCGCAGCCACAGCGTGATGCTCACGCGCCAGGTCGCGCTGACGGGTTCGATCGCGGCATCCGACGAGAAGCGGCTGGAGCAGTTGCGCAAGCTCGAAGACCTGTTCCCTGGCGGCACCAGCGGCCTGGGCGCCGCGATGGGCGAGATGCTCAACGCCTTCTCGGACGTTGCGAACGCGCCGACCGACCTGACGGCGCGCACCGTGGTGCTGGCGCGCGCCGACGAACTGGCCGCCCGGTTCCGCTCGACCGCCAGCAACATGGACGCGCTGCGCGACAGCCTGCGGCTGGAACTGGACTCCGAGGTTCGCATGGTCAACAGCCTGGCCACGCGCATCGCGGACGTGAACCGGCAGATCAGCAACGCCATGGGTTCGGGCCACACGCCCAACGACTTGCTGGACCAGCGCGACGAGCTGATCCGCGAGCTCAACACCCATGTGCAGACCACGACGATCGCCGCCGCCGACGGCACGATGAGCGTGTTCGTGGCGTCCAGCCAGCCCCTGGTGCTGGGCACGACCGCCTCCAAGGTCGCGCTGCAGGGCGACGATTTCGGTGACCCGTATTCGTTCAATCTGACCATGCAGCGCAACAACGTCACGGCCGTGATGGACGAGACACTGCTGGGTGGCGGCAGCCTGAGCGGCCTGCTGAAGTTCAACAACCACGACCTGGCCGATGCCGGCAACCTGGTCGGGCGCATGGCGCTGGCACTGGGCACGGTCGTGAACGAGCAGCACAGCCTGGGACTCGACCTGTCGGGCAATCCGGTCGGCAACCTGTTCACGCTGGGTCCGATCCCGGACGCCCTGCCCGCGCTGGCCAACACCGGCACGGCCAGCATGCAGGTCGCCGTGCAGACCAGTCCCGCCTCCGGCGCCCCCGCGCTGTCGGCGTCGGACTACGAAGTCATCTTCACCGGCGCCGCCGCCGGGACGATACGCCGGGTCTCCGACGGCCAGTTGACGACGTTCAGCTCCGTGCCGGCGCAGGTCGACGGCCTGGACCTGCAATTGACCGGCACGGCCAATGCCGGCGACCGGTTCATGGTCACGCCCTATCGCCAGGTCACGCAATCCATGGACGTGGCGTTCGCCTCGCCCCGCTCGCTGGCCGTGGCCAGCCCGGTGGTCGCCAGTGCCGGCACCGCCAACCTGGGCTCGCTGACCTTGCAGAGCCTGCAACCGGCGCGAGCCGATGCCAACCTCTCGCAGACCGTGACGCTGACGTTCACCGGAGCGGGCAGCTTCGACGTGAGCGGCACCGGCACCGGCAACCCGACCGGCGTCGCCTATGCGCCGGGCCAGCCAATCACCTTCAACGGCTGGTCGCTGACCCTCAAGGGAACGCCGCAACCCGGCGACACCTACACCATCCAGGCCAACGCCTATCCGGACATCGACGCCGGCAATGCCCACGCGATGCTTGCCATCCGTGACCTTGCGTTGTTCGATGGCGCCGCCACCACCGACGGTTATGCGTCGCTGATGTCGAACATCGGCGTGCGGGTGCAGAGCGCGGGTTTCTCCGCCGCCGTGTCGCGATCGATCGCCGACAACGCCGCCACCGACAACGCGGCCGTGGCCGGCGTCAACCTGGACGAAGAAGCCGCCAAGCTGCTGCAATACCAGCAGGCCTACCAGGCGTCGGCCAAGATCCTGCAGGTCTCGCAAACGCTGTTCGACACCCTGATCCAGAACCTGGGTCGCTGAAGCCCAGGCCCGTCCGACTGACCAACCCGATTCATCATGCGTACAGGAACCGCCAACACCTACGACAACGCCCTGGAGCAGTTGTACAGGCGCCAGAGCCAACTGTCGAAACAGCAGGAGCAGCTCAGCTCCGGCCTGCGCGTCAATCGGGTCAGCGACGACCCGCTGGCGGCGGCGCAGGCCGAGCGGGTCATGGTGCGGCTGGACCGCATCGAGACCGACCAGCGCGCGCTCGAAACCCAGCGTGCGGCGCTGGCCAGTGCCGAATCCGGCCTGGGTGAGGCCATCGGACTCATGCAGACGGCACGCGAGCTGGTGCTCGCGGCCGGCAATGCGGCCTACACGCCGGCCAACCGCGACACGCTGGCCCAGCAACTGTCCAGCCTGCGCGACCAGATCTTCGCCATCGCCAACCGCACCGACAACAACGGCCTGCCGCTGTTCGGCGGCCTGGGCAGTGCGGGCAGCCCGTTCGCCGACATCCCGGCCGGCGTGCAGTTCCAGGGCGCGGCCGGGCAACGCGCCGCCACCACGACCAACCTGCCCGGGGCCATGAACGGCCAGGCGATCTGGATGGACGTGCCCAGCGGCAACCGCACCTTCGAGGTTTCGCTGGCGGCCGGCAACTCCGTGAATCTGTGGAGCGATCCGGGCACGGTGATATCGCCCACCCTGGTCACCGGCGACAGCTACCGCATCGACTTCAGCGTCGTCGCCGGCGTGACCACCTACGACGTCGTCAACACCACCACGTCGACGACGGTGAGCAGCGGCCAAGCCTATGTCGACGGCGCACCGATCCAGTTCGACGGCATCTCGGTGCTGGCCCAGGGCACGCCCGCCCAAGGCGACGCGCTCAACATCACGCCCAGCGTGCCGCTGAACGTGTTCAACATGCTGGATGACGCGATCAACAACATCGACAACGCGCCGGGCGACAACCGGCTGGCGCATTCGATCGCCTTGTCGCTGTCCCAGATCGATACCTCCCTGGAGCGCATGCAGGCGGCACGCGGCCAGGCCGGCGACTGGCTCAACCGTGCCGATACCATCACCGACCAGCAGTCGGCGCGCTCCCTGTCACTGGAATCGGACCGCTCGCGCGCCATCGATGCCGACATGGTCAAGGCCATATCCGATTTCAGCCAGACGCAGACCGGCTACCAGGCTGCGTTACAGTCATACGCTCAAATCCAGCGCCTGTCCTTGTTCAACTTCATCAACTGACGCCGCCATCATGGCCCCTTCGACGCTCGGGCATCTGATCCTGGGTTACCAGCTGGTCTGGAACCGGCTGCGACAACCGGCGGCCGTGCAGCTGTTCCTGACGCCGCACGGCCCGGACCCGGTCGAAGGCGCGCATTTCCTGCGCACGGTGGAACAGACCTGGTCGGAGCAATGCCCGACCCTGCTGCTGACGCCGCAGAGCGCAAGCCTGCTGAGCGACCTGCTGGACCACGGTTCGCGCGATGGCCCCCATCTCGTGGTGCAGAACGACCTGATGCGCGACGACGCCGTCGCCGGCGCCGTGCAGCGGGCCCATGCGCGCGGCGTGCCCCTGTTGTGGCGCGGCAAGCCGGGCCAGCGCCCGGACGCTGCCATGGCGCGGTTTTTCGTGCGCGGCATGCTCGCGCTCACGCCCGGCGAGACCATCGTCGGCGCACAGGCCTCGCTGCGCCAGGGCCAGCCCGGCACACAGGCGACCACGGCCGCTGCCCGCGTGCTCAGCCCGGTGCCGCCCGACCAGATCGTCGAGGCCGTGCCCAGCCGGTTGATGGCCGACCATTGCCTGGACCAGCAGAACGCCTGGGGCGTGGCCGGCTGGCCGGTCGACGACGTGTTGCTGTCGCATCGCAAGCAGCCGATACCCCCCAGCCACCGTGCGGTGGTGCTGCTGATCCAGCAGACCGACGCCGACGCCGCACTCGAACTGATCGAGCACACGCTGGCCGAAGAGCCGCTGCTGGCCTACCGTTTCCTGCGCTTCACCAACTCCGCCGCGCTGGGGCTGCGTAGCAGCGTCGAGTCGCTGCGCCATGGCCTGATGCTGCTCGGGCTGTCGCGCTTCAAGGCCTGGCTGCAGGAGATGCTGCCGCTGGCCAGCAACGAACCCGACATGGATCCGGTGCGCACCGGCATGGTGATGCGCGCGCGCATGATGGAAAACCAGCTCGACGCCGGCGACGAGGAGTTGCTGCGGCGCGAGGTCTTCCTGTGCGGCATGTTGTCCCAGATCGACGGCCTGCTGGGCGAGTCGCTCAAGGACGCCTTGCACCGGCTGCCGCTGTCCGAACGCATCAACGGCGCCATCCTGGGCAACAGCGGCCCGTATGCGCCTTTCCTGGAACTGGCGACGGCGCTGGAATTCCCGAACATGGACAAGGTGCCGGGCCTGTGCACGGAACACGAGCTCGACCTGGGCGAGGTCAACCGCACGATGCTGCGGGTGCTGACGCAACTGCACAAGTCGGCGGGCTGACGCAACGGGCGCGCGGGCGTGCCCCGCGCCTTCACCGCCGGGTCGGCGGCGTGCCCCGCATTTCCGTGGTTTCGGGACCGCCAGACCTCACTCGGCCGCCGCACGGGGGTACAGCCGGTCGATCTCCCGCAGGATCAGCGTGGTTCCGGCCTTGTTCACTGCCGTCATGACGGCCTCGATCCGGGGAAGCACTTCGGTCAACGGCCGCTTGCGCTCGACCGCTTCCGTCATCAGCGTGCGCACCGATCGGAACGCATCGTCGACGCTCTTCCTGCTGACGCGGCTCACCAGGTCGTCGAACTGGTGCCGGCCTCGCAGGCGAAACGTGGTGACCATCGGCTTGATCGATTGCTGCACCACGCTCTCGTAGGCACGCTCCAGCTCGGCCATGATGCGATCGATCTCGCCGCGCTCCAGGTGTCCCGGGAAGTCGTTGCGCGCATAGTGCCCCAGTGCCAGACTCAGGCGGGCCTGGACGGTGTTGAGATACAGATGCGCGAGATCATCCGCTTGCGCCTTGCTGAGAATACCCTCCTGGTTGCGCAGCAATTCGTCGAATTTCTTGCGCACATCGAACCAATAGATCATGACGCCGAGCACCAGGGAGAAGACACTGGCGACGGTACCGAGGCTGTCGAACATCTGAAGCTCCTCTCCGGCGACTGCCGGCTGCATGACAACGTGGAAACGAGCTGTTCGCCTGTTCCTGCCAGGCCGGCGGCCGGGCATCCTGCGGCAAGGGCACGGGCGGACTATTCGTCGGCGCCCGGCGCGGTATTCGAGAACACCGCCGCAGGGGTGCTGTTGCCGGCGGCGTTGTCGCGCGTGTTCTTCTGCACAGTGACGGCGCTGAACAACGCCAGCACAAAGCTCATGCCGTAATAGCCCTTCTCCGACAACAGCAAGGTCGCGTTCCACAGGCCAATGACCAGCAGCAACAACGACAACCCGACCGCGAGAAAGGAGATACCGAGAAAGGTCGACGAAATGGGGATGTTGTCGGACTTGTCGCGCAGGCATTTTTGCAGCGACACAGCGGCGTACAGCCCGAATGCTAGCAACGTGAAGTAATAACCCTTCTCGTTGAGCTCCATCGTGGCATTCCACAGACCGATCATGAATCCGAGGGAACCGATGGCCAGGCAGGCGAAGGTGGCACCTGAATATGCACCGGAGGCGCGGGGCAGTGCGGCGGCAGATTTCATGGAAAAGATGGATGAGTTGCGACGATCGCCATCGTAACAACAGATATACCATTGGTTACATCCGCAACATCATCCATTTTGCGCACATGACTCTTTTTCCGGCCTGGTCGCGCCTGTCGCCCGTCGCAACGGCCCTGCTGCTCCTGGCGCTGGCGGCCGCCGAGGCATGTGCACAGGCTCCGCTGCGCATGTCCAACAGCGAGGAGGCGCTGCGCCAATACGAACAGGCCACGCTGGACTCCTTGCGTGAGCGATGCACCCACACCCGTTCGGAGGCCCTGCGCGAAAGGGCCGATGTCGCCGACATCCGCAACGGATTCGTCACCACGGCCGAGGACACCCGGCGCGGGCAACAGCGCTATTCGCTGTTCGCCTACGACCGGGACAAGCGCCTGTTCACGCTGATCGACGGCCAGCGACTGGGCCGCGACGTCCGGTTGACGCTACAACTGGCCCTGCCCCGCGATTACGCGTATTGCCGCATCGTGCGCAACGCCCAGGCCCAGGAGTTCGTCGAAGTCGTCCATGTGGCGCGCAACGAGGTCTCCAGCATCGACGCCGCCAACCGCATGCACGACAACATGCTGCACGCTGCACGGCCCCTGGCCGGCGTCCGGCCCACCGCCGAAGGGCCGCTCGCATGTGCCAACCTGAACCGCTCCGGCGCCGCCATCGCACCCACGCAGTTGCTGAGCGACGGCGAGGCGTGGACAGTCGCCAGTTGCCCCGACGCCCTGCTGTACATGGCCGAACGCACCGATCGCCTGCTGCGCAAGGTATTCGGACGCTGACGCCGCGCGCCGCGCGCCTCGCGCAATCAGCCAACCGCCTGAACGACCCGATCCGGCGCCTCGAGTTGCGGCAGGTGACCGACGCCGGGCAAGATCTCGAACGCGGACTGCGGAATCCGCGCGTGTAGCGCCTGCCCGCGCGCCAGCGGTATCCAGGGGTCATCCGCGCCCCAGACGATCTTGACCGGGCAACGGATGTCCGGGTACAGCGCCTCGATCTCGGCCGTATACCGTTCGTCGGCCTGCGCGAACTGGCGATAGAAGCTGCCCCGGCCCTCGTCCGACAACCAGGGTGCCGCCAGCGCCTCCTGATCTTCCGCATCGATCGGCGTCACGAGGGCGCCGCCGATGTAGGCGCGCACGACCGCCGCGTGGATATGCGGCGGCAGGCCGGCGAACGCCTCGCCGTGGCGCCGTACATGGTCGAAGAATGCGGAGCCCCAGGGCCGCAGGGCCACGACGTTCATCAGCACGTAGCGGTGGTAGTCGCAGCCGTGCAGCAGATGGGCACGCAGCGTCGTCGCACCGCCGAAGTCGTGCGCGACCACCGTGGGACGATCCAGCTTCCAGTACGCGAGCATCTCGGCGAACACCTCGCCTTGCACGTCGAGCGAGGTCCGCTGGTCGGCGGACTTGCCGGACCGCCCGTATCCCGGCATGTCATACCAGTGAACGCGGTAGCGCTGCGCCAGCGCCGGAATGACCCGATGCCAGGCATACGACGACCACGGCCAGCCGTGGGCGAGCACCAGCTCCTCGCCGGTGCCGGCGGATCCCGCCGCGACGGGGCCGGCGCGGGTCTCGACGGTCTGGTCAAGTCGCCAGTGCATGGCCGGCCGGCTCCGTCAGGGTCGCACAATGCGCGCCACCGCCGACCCAATTCGCGTTCATCGCATCGATGAACACCACGCGCCGCCCCGGAAAGACGGATGCGTAGATCCTGCGCACCTGCTCCTCCCGCTCGGGGGACGTGCCGTGCGACACGTAGGTGGGCAACACGACGAGGTCGTTGGCCAGCACATGGTTCAGGTAGCTGGTCGTGGCCAGCTGCATCACGGTATCGCCTTCGCGCCGGCGCTCGCGCGCCGGAAAGGCGGTGGCGCTCCACTGGTTCGAATGCGCGGTGTCGGCATCGGCGCTGAGCACGACCGCGCGTTCGACGATGGCCGGCAACGGCACCTTGATCACCCGCAGCGGCCGGCCACGCTGGTCGCTGCTATGCGACAAGGCCTCGAAATTCGCCTGCATGCGCAACTGGTTCAGCCGTGCCACCGGATGGCTGCGCGCATCGTCCTCGTCGACCCAGGCCAGCAAGACCGTGTTCTCGTCGGCGAAACGCACGAACTCGTCGGTATGTCCGCCGGTACCCCAGCCCACGTAGTTGCCGACGATGCTCGCCCGGTGCAGCGGATCGTGCGCCAGGCCGTGCGGCACCCAGACCACCTTGCGCATGCCCGGCAACGCGAGCAGGTGTTTCTCGATCGCGTCGCGCGACAGGCCGCGGTTGCGTTCGCGCCAAAGGCTCGCGTTGGCGATGATGGTGCCGCGGCCATTGACCTCGACGGCCCCGCCTTCGATCGCCAGCGGCGAGGCCAGGCTGGCCAGCCCCAGCGCGCCGGCCAGGCGATGGTCCAGCGCACCGGTCTCGATGTCGTCGGTGCGCGCGCAGTCGAGCGCCCGTGCGCGGCTGCCCGCGAAGGTGCGGCGGCACCAGTTGGTCCAGCCGTAGTGCGTCCATTGAAAGTCGACGATGAACGGCCGGGCGCGGCCGTCCAGGCCGAACACCGCGCCGTCGCGCACGAAAAACGGCGCCCGGCCGTCCTGCACGAACGGTACCTGCAGCGCATTGACGCCGCGGCTGCGCAACACGGCCATCGCACGCGCCTGCGCTTCGGCATCGCGCACAAGCATCTTGAGTTGCACATGCGGCGCCAACAGCTGCGCCAGGTCGGCGGTGAAGGCCTCGTGGCCGGGGTCGTAACCCAGCCAGATCGCGGCAACCGGATCGAAGTCGGCGCTCAGGCGAGCGCCGGCCATGGCCGGATCATCGGCCTCGGCCAGCGGCGCCAGGGCCATGCCGGCAAGCGCGCCACCGGCCCATTGCAGGCAGCGCCGGCGCGATGGTGAGCAGGGCATGGGACTGGGCATGGCTCAGTATCCCAGCGCCCGTGCGCCGCGGGTCCGCCCTGCGGCTTGCCTGGGCGGGCGTCAGGGGTATTGATCGGCAACGCCACCGATGCACCCGCTCAGGCGTCGTTGCCGTCGACCTGGATGCCGAACGCGGTGTCGCTGATGCGGGGCATCAGGCTGGTCGCGATAGGCCTGAGCGATGCATCGCCACTGGGTTGCCCGCTGTACATGTGAAATCGCCTGGATACGGCCAGCGTATGTTCGGCGATCAAGGGTGCACCGGGCTTTCGTGCGGAGGCGGCCGCGCAATGCGAGAAGGTCACGGGCTGGTCCGACGCCGCGCCGGTGCCCAGGCGGGGCAGCCGCCACGGATTGCGCGGATTCCACACGTTGCTCGGCAATTCGGCAATCCAGTTGGCGGTCGATCCCGTCACCTTGACCCGGACCGCGTTGACCACGGGCGGGTAGATCACGAACGGCATCACCAGGATCTTCGAGGCCGGCGAGGTCGCATCGGCCGGATGCTCCACGCAGATACACAGGCGCGCGACGTGCGGAAACGTGGCGGCCGGGCAGGTGGGATCGCTGGGCACGAGATCGACCCGGCACCATACCGTGTCGCCCGGTTGCACCGGCAGGTCCAGGTAACAGGGCAACACGCTCGGTGGGATCGGCCCGCCCTGGCTGTCGGCCCACCACTCGAACCAGACCCAGTGGCGCGGTTGCCAGCTACCGCTGACGTGGACGATCTCCTGCAAGGTCCCGACCTGGGGCATCGCGGCGTCGAGGTAGGCCGCGTGGCCGTTGAAGCCGATCCACAGCGAGCTGCGGTAGGTGTGCGCGGGGTTCAGCGTGCCCGACGGCTGCGACACCGGTTCGATCCAGCGCCCGACCACCTGGGTCAGGATGCTGCTGTCGACCGCCGCCACGGCCGCGCCGGACCAGTTTGGACTGTGCGACACCCGGCTGCGCCGGCCGAGCCGGACGACCTTTTCGTCCACGGCGGCAGCCATGCGCACCGTCGCCGGGATGACCACGCCTATCGGGTCGGGCCCGGGCACGGTGCGGGCGATGCGGTATTCGGTGATGCCGCTGCGCAGGCGATCCCAGAAATCCTGCAGCGTCGGAAACCCGGGGCCCGGCGGGTCCGGCAACCAGTATTGCTGCCGCGCGGCCGGGTCCAGGAACAAGGCATCCGATGGGTTCGCCGCCGTCGGTTGCGGCGGCAAACCGGGTCTGACGCAGCCCGCGCACTGTCCCGGCCCGCCAATGGGGGTATTCATGTCCACTCCTGCCGCGCCAGGCCGACCAATGCCCGGTAGATCTTCATCGGCGACGCGTCGGCGGCCCCGGCCAGCGCCGGCGTCAGGATGTGGTCGTAGATCTTGTGCGCGAGCATCCGGCCGGCGATGGAATCGCTGGCGTAATGCAGGCCGGCGATCTCCCGGTTGCGCGCGATGCGCCGCGCGAGTCGTTCGCCGGCAACTGCGAACATGCTCGCCATGGACTGGCTGCCCCCGCCAATCGGGTTCGCCGGCAGCAGCGACAACAGGCACCGGTAGACCAGTTGTGCCTGTGCCGCATGCCCGCTCGGGAACGACGCATGGCCCGGGGTCGCGATAGGTGGCATCAAGCCCGGGAACAGCTGCGCCGGGCGCACGCGCTTGTATTTGTTCTTCCAGTACTGGCTGGCGAACAGCGCCATCAGGCTGGCCGCCTGCATCACCTTGGTGGTGGCCGGATGCGAGACCGGCCCCATCGACAACAGGTTCATGAAATAGCTCAGGAACTCATTGCTTTGCGACACGATTTCGCCCATGGCGTCGGGCCGTTCGTCGAGATAGGCGCGCAACAGGCGATCGAACTCCCAGTCCGACGCCTTGCGGGCGCCGGCAGCCGGCACCTCCCAGGTCGTGAATGTTGCCGGGTCGCCCGCATTCGGGAACGTGATCTCGACCAGGAGCGCATCGCCCCCCACAAGCGACTTGGTGATGGTGCCGGCCCCGGTGGGCACTTGCGGATCGGCATCGGCAACGGGCGACTGCGCCATCCAGTTCGTCAACGCGAATTCTGCCAGTACCTGCCAGCCGGCAAAGAACGGGTCGACCTTGCTGTCCTGGAAATAAGGGGGCCCAATGGGCGGACACTCGGTCGGCGGGCTGTTGGCCAGCCAGCCCACACGGGCCTGTTCGACCTCGAAGTCCTTGACGAACGGCAGGTCGATACGGTCTGCCACGACGATGCTCGTGGCAGCCGCATTGCCACTGTTGGCCGTGTTCGCCGTATTGGCCGTGTTCGCGGTATTGGCGGTGTTCGCCGTATTGGCAGTATTGGCCCCCATGTCGGATCCTCCTCGGTGATGGTTGATTGGCGCTGGCGTCAGTCAATCAGGCAATCCGGCCTGACGCAGCCGGTCGATCCAGGTTTCGAGGACCACGCCCGTGAAGGGGCATCGCGGCCGGTAGGCGGCCAGCCGGAACGTCGGTTGCACGCGCAGCAGCTGCTGCGCGACACCACGGGCCTCGTCCATCTGCCCAAGGGCAACCAGGCTGGCCGCCAGGCAGCGCAAGGCAAAGGCAATGCCATCGTTGCGGCCCACGGCCATGCGCGCAAACGCAACGGCCTCGGCAAAGTCACCTCGGATGTAGTGCGCCTGCGCCAGCACGCCTTCGTGCCAGAAGCGATGTGCGTCGATCGGCGACAGGCGCAAGCCCTGGCGGCCACGCTCGACCGCCAGGTCTGCCAGACCCAGGTAGCCGCAGGTGGCACTGCTCATGGTGTGCGCCAGCGCCGAACTCGGACCCGCCTCGATGGCGCGATCCAGGAAGACCATGGCCTTGGCAAAGTCATGCCGCAGGAACGACTGGACATGGCCACAGATGGCCAGCCCCTGCGGATCGTCGGGGTTCAGTCCGATCGCGGCCTCGGCCAGGCGAGACGCCTCCTGGACGTCGGCGATCGGGTCGGTGGACCAACCTTCGCCTACGCGGAACACATGCCAGTAGGCCGCATACGAATAAGCGCTGGCGTAATACGGATCGAGCACCATCGCCTGCTGCAGCAGTCCGCGCGCATGGGCGGCCGAGGCGGAGTTGATACGGAACATCTGATCGATGCCCTGCAGCATCAGGTCGTAGGCCGTCATGTTCTGCGGATGCTTGCGCCGCGCCCGCATCAGTTCGCGCGCCTGCACTTGCGGCGCGATGGCGCGCACGACGTCCAGCGCGATGTGATCCTGCAGCTCGAACAGCTCGGCCAGCTTGCCGTCATGCCGATAGGCACGCAGGATGGTTCCGCTCTCGGGCTCCGACAGTTCGGCCAGGACCCGCAGCTGCCCGCCACTGCGCGACACGCTGCCGTGCAACAGGTAGCGCAC
Organism: uncultured Rhodoferax sp.; assembly: GCA_963974265.1. Classification (GTDB taxonomy): domain Bacteria; phylum Pseudomonadota; class Gammaproteobacteria; order Burkholderiales; family Burkholderiaceae_C; genus CAISIP01. Next base: position 8,614 of record CAXBDR010000048.1, on the reverse strand, counting down.
CCCCAGCGCACGCGCCACCTGGCGCTCGTCCATGCCGTCGCCCCCCAGGCCGATGGTGGAGCCTCGCGCGATCACGAACAGTTCCTTGAACGCGGCCAGCAGATGGATGATGTCGTCCACGATGCCATCGGCGAAGTACGCTTCGTTGGCGTGCGACATGTGCTTGCGAAACGGCAGCACCGCGATGGATGGGCGCGCGTCATTGCCCGGCGGGACCTGGCCCGGTTGCGGCCAGGCGCCGTCATGTACCACGCGCAGGCAGACCATGCGCACCGGCCGCGCGATGTTGTGCAGGTACAGCTCCCCCATGTCGACGACATCGATGTCGTCGACATCGTCGAGCGACTGCGCCACGGCCTGCGACACGACCAGGGAGCCGGACGGTGCGTAGGTCTGCATCCGGGCCGCGATGTTGACGACATCGCCATAGACGGTTCCGTCCGCCTTCTCGATCACGTCTCCGACGTGGATGCCGATGCGAAACCGCATGCGCTGCGCATCGGCCTCGCCCGCGTGCAGCCCCTGCAACCCGCGCTGCACGGCGGTACCCGCCGCGACGGCGGCGCGTGGGTTGTCGAACATGGCCAGCACCGCGTCGCCCGTCATGTCGATGACCCTGCCTCCGCAGGAAACGATGTGGGACCGAAACAGCGCGCGGGCCTCGTCGAGCGCGACCACGGTGGCACGTGCGTCCTGCGACATCAGTCGCGAATATCCCGCAACGTCGGCAGCCAGCATGGCGGCCGCATGCGTGATCAAGTCGGAATCGGCCACCTGTGAACCCCCCGATTGCCAGCCCTGTGTCACTCTGGACCAGGCATGCTACGCCCAAGCCCGGCATGTCGCAATCCACCATCTGCGGGATGGCGCCGCCGTCGCGGCCGGGCTGCCTGCCACCGGAGTTGCATCGCCATCGCGCCATCGCTGCGGTCCGGTGCGCGCCGCGGTGCCGGGCGGACAGGCCGGCACACGGGCCGGTCCCGGGGCTCAGGAATGGTGCTCAAGCACCGGAACGGGCGACCTCGAAGTCCCTCCAGAACCGGGCATCCTGCGTTGTCGCAAAATTGATCCGCATCAGCGTGCTCGGCTGTCGCCGGGCATGGAACAAGGCACCCGGCGCCAGCAGGTAGCCCATGTCGAGCATGCGCTGGGCCAGCGCATCGGTATCGACGCCGGTTTCGACCCAGCCAAACAGCCCGGCCGGTTCGGCCGCGAAGCGGCAACCGGCCTGCAGCGCCAGCCGCACGCTGCGCGCGCGGGCCTGCTCCAGCCGCGCGCGAATCCGTTCGGAATGCCGGCGCAGCTGTCCCTGGTCGATACACCAGGCCAGCGCCTTCTCGAGCAGGGCCGGGGTCGTCAGCGTGGCCAGCAGCTTGGTATCGAGCAGCCGCTCGACCAGGTCGGTCGGCGCCGCCAGGTAGCCGACGCGCCAGTTCGGCGCCAGGATCTTGGCAAACCCGCTGACATAGATCGTGCGCTGCAGGTTGTCCAGCGCACACAGGCGGGTCACGCCATCGGGTGCGATATGGCTGTAGGTGTCGTCTTCGACGATATGGAACTGGTGCTGGTTGGCCAGCTGCACCAGCCGGTGCGCAACGGCCGGGCGCAGGCAATGGCCGGTGGGGTTGTGCAGCACGCTCACGCTGACGAACAGGCGTGGCTGGTGCAGTTCGCAATACCGCGCCATCACCTGCAGGTCGGGGCCATGTTCTCCGCGCGGCACCGGCAGCACCCGCATGCCGAGCGCCTCCAGGCGGGCGAATTCGATCGCCCATCCCGGCTCCTCGACCATCACCGGGTCGCCGGCGCGCAACAAGGTGCGGCTGACGATGTCCAGCGCATGGGTGGCGCCCACCGTGGTGATGATCTGCTCGGGATCGGCCTGGATGTCGTTGGCCGCCAGCCGGGTGGCCAGCGCGCGGCGCAGGCCGGCGTCGCCCGCGGGTTCGCCGTATTGCAGCGAGAACGACTGCAGGGACTGGCTGGTCGTCAGCCGCCGGACCGCCGCCGACAGGAAACCGGCTTCGAGCCATTCCGACGGGAACACGCCCATGCCCGGCTGCGGCTTGTCGCTGACGGTATGGAACATGCCCCGGATCAATGCGGATGCGTTCACCGGCGCCCGGCGCGATGGCAGCGGTGCAAGCCCCGCTGCCGGCATGCGCGTCGCGCGCGACGCCGAAGCGCCCGGCGCCGGCTCGGCGCTGGTCTCGCGCACGAAGAAACCGCGGTTGCGACGCGCCTGCACCAGGCCCATGGCCGACAGCCGGTCATAGGCCGCGACCACGGTGGCCGGGCTCACCGCCTGCTGCTGCGCACATTGGCGCACCGACGGCAAGCGCGCGCCCGGGGCCAGCAGCCGGGTCCGGATGCGTTCGGCGAATCGTTCGGTGAGTTGTTCGGTCAGCGATTGACCGGCGGTCTTCATCAACATGCAATGGCTCCCGGGACGGTGTGGTGCCGCTGTATTGCCATGGTGACCAATACAGAAGACAAACAGTCGGCAATAACTGTACTGGTTGTGTACTGGTTTTGGCGGATACAGTCAAGCCCTCCATGAGCCGCAATACCCGTCCCGTCACCGCAACACCCGCCGCATGAGCCCGACCGAACTGACCGCCCTGCTGGCGTTCTGCACCGCCGTGAGTTTCACGCCCGGCCCCAACACCATGTTGTCGACGGCGCTGGCCGCCAACCACGGCCTGCGGCCGGCGCTGCGTTTTTGCCTGGCGGTGCCAGCCGGCTGGACCCTGTTGATGCTGGCCTGCGGACTGGGCCTGGGCGCGCTGGTGCTGAGCCTGCCGGCGCTGCGCTGGAGCGTGAAGCTGCTCGGCGTGGCCTACATGGTCTGGCTGGCCTGGAAACTCTCGCGCAGCGCGCAACTGGCCAAGGTCGATGCGTCCCGGTTGACGATCGGTTTCTGGAACGGGGTCGGCCTGCAGTTCCTCAACATCAAGGCCTGGATGCTGGCGCTGACACTCAGCGCCGGCTGGGTCGTCTCGGCGGCCGGCCAGCCGTCGACCAATCCGGGCGAACGATTGGCCATCATCTGTGTGCTGATGGTGTTCTTCGCGTTCACCAGCAACTTCAGTTATGCGCTGATGGGCTCGCTGCTGCGCAGCATCCTGGCCCGCGGTAACCGGCTGCTGTGGTTCAACCGGACCATGGCACTGGTGTTGCTGGTCACCGCCGTGTGGATGCTCACGGTATGACGAACGAGACCCGTGGCCTGTGGCTCGGCCTGCTGGGCGTGGTGCTGTTCGCGGTGACGCTGCCGATGACCAAGCTGGCCACGGGCTCGGCCAGCGATCCCCAGCTCTCGCCAGTCTTCGTCACCTTCGGCCGTGCCGCCGTCGCGGGCGTGTTGTCCGTCGTCTACCTGCTGCTCACGCGCGGCCCGCGTCCGCGCGGTCGCCAGTGGCCGGCGCTGGCCTTCACCGCCTGCTGCGTGGTGGTCGGCTTCCCGCTGTTCCTGGCGCTGGCGCTGCGCCATGTCGAATCGGTGCACGCGGCCGTCGTGACCGGCATCCTGCCCCTGGCCACCGCCGTCGTCGGCAGCTTGTGGCTGCGCCAGCGCCCCAGCGGCGGATTCTGGATCTGCGCCGTGACCGGTTCGGCCCTGGTCGGCGCCTTCGTGCTGTTGCGCGCGCAGGGCGCCACCGGCATGGCGCAGTGGGCCGACCTGCTGCTCCTGATCGCCTTGCTCAGCGCCGCGTTCGGTTATGTCAGTGGCGGGCGGCTCACGCCGCAACTCGGCGCCGAACGGGTCATCTGCTGGGTGCTGGTCATCAGCCTTCCGGTGACGCTGCCGGTGATGCTGCTCAACCAGCCCGAGACGCCGGTGCTGGCCAGCGCCTGGATGGGTTTTGCCTACGTCGCGCTGGTGTCGATGTGGATCGGCTTCTTCGCCTGGTACCGTGGACTGGCCCTGGGCGGCACGGTCCGGGTCAGCCAGGTGCAACTGGTGCAACCGTTTCTCAGCATGGTGTTCTCGGTGCCCTTGCTGGGCGAGTCGCTGGACCTGATGACGGTGGGTTTCGCCATCGCGGTCATCACCACCGTGTTCATCGGCAAGAAGATGCCCATCGCAAGCACCGCGCCTGTCGGCGCGAAAATCCCGCAACCCAGTTCCTGACTACCGCCATCGCGCAAGGCAGACAAGCCCATGACCTCGACCCCACACGACAACACCACCCACTGGAGCCTGGCACACCGGGCCGCGCGCATGAATCCCTCGGTGATCCGCGAGATTCTCAAGGTGACCGAGAAACCCGGCATCATCAGTTTTGCCGGCGGCCTGCCCTCGGCCAAGACCTTCCCGGTCGTCGAGTTCTCGCGTGCCTGCGCCACCGTGCTGCGCGACGACGCCCATGCCGCGCTGCAATACGCGTCCAGCGAAGGTTTCCTGCCGCTGCGCCGGATGGTGGCCGACATGTTGCCCTGGGACGTGGATCCGGCACACGTGCTGATCACCACCGGCTCGCAGCAGGGCCTGGACCTGGTGGCCAAGGTGCTGATCGACGAAGGCAGCCGGGTGCTGGTCGAGACCCCGACCTACCTGGGCGCGCTGCAGGCCTTCTCGCCGATGGAGCCCGAGGTGGTCAGCATCGACAGCGATGCGCAAGGCGTGCGGGTCGACGACCTGCGTCGCAAGTGCAGTGACGGCAGCGCCCCGCGTTTCCTGTACGTGTTGCCCAATTTCCAGAACCCGACCGGCCGCACGATGAGCGAGGCGCGGCGCGCCGCGCTGGTGTCGGCGGCCGCCGAACTCGGCCTGCCCATCGTCGAGGACAACCCTTATGGCGATCTGTGGTTCGACCAGCCGCCGCCGCTGCCCTTGAGCGCGCGCAACCCCGGTGGCTGCATCTACCTGGGCTCGTTCTCCAAGGTGCTGGCACCGGGCCTGCGGCTCGGGTTCCTGGTCGCGCCCGACGCGGTGTTCCCCAAGCTGCTGCAGGCCAAGCAGGCGGCCGACCTGCACAGCCCGGGCTTCAACCAGCGCATGATCGCCGAGGTGATGCGGGACGGTTTCCTCGAGCGCCATATCCCGACCATCCGCGCGCAATACAAGCGGCAACGCGACGCCATGCTGGCGGCGCTCTCGCGCGAAATGGTGTTCGGCAACGACGACGATCCGGACAGCCGCGTGACCTGGAACACGCCCGAGGGCGGCATGTTCCTGTGGGCCCGGCTGCCCCGCGGCATGGACGCGGTCGCCCTGCTCGCCAAGGCGGTCGACAAGGGCGTGGCCTTCGTGCCGGGCCTGGCGTTTTATGCCGACCATCCCGATCCGCGCAGCCTGCGCCTGTCGTTCGTCACGCCGAGCGTGGCCGAGATCGAACGCGGGGTCGCGGCACTGGCCGCGGCCGTGCGCGAATCGATGCCGGTCGCCGCCTGACCGGAGCACGCGCATGGAAGCATCCATCACGATCTGGGGCCGCCTGACGTCGATCAATGTGCGCAAGGTGGTGTGGGCGGCGCAGGAGGCCGGCGTCGCGTTCGAGCGCATCGATGCCGGCGCGGCGTACGGCGTCGTCGACACGACTGCATACCGCCGGCTCAACCCGAACGGCCTGATACCCACGCTGCAGGACGGCGACCTGACGCTGTGGGAATCCAACACCATCGTGCGTTACCTGGCCAACCGCCATCCCGCGTCCTGCCTGATGCCCGTCGACGCGCGCCGGCGTTTCCTGGCCGAGCAATGGATGGACTGGCAACAGACCACCATCAACCGCACCAGTTTCGATGCATTCATCCAGCTGATCCGCACGGCAGCCGACAAGCGCCAGGATGCGCTGATCGAACAGTCCGCCGCGCGCACCGCCCCGCTGCTCGACCTGCTCGACGCGCACCTGGCGCAGTCGCCCTTCCTGGCCGGCGATGACTTCAGCATGGCGGACATTCCGGCGGGCTGCGAGATTCACCGCTGGTTCGGCCTGCCGCTGGAACACCCACCCCGCCCCCACCTGCAGCGCTGGTACGCCGCGTTGCAGGCCCGCCCCGCGAGCCGCGGCGTGCTCGACCAGGAACTCCGCTGATGTCCACCACCATGACCCCGCGCGCCTTTCAACAAGTCGACGTCTTCACCGCCACGCCCTACCGCGGCAACCCGCTGGCCGTGGTGCTGCAGGCCGACGATCTGGACGATGCCACCATGCAGCGTTTTGCGCGCTGGACCAACCTGTCGGAGACCACGTTCCTGCTCGCCCCCACCGAAGCCGGTGCCGACTACCGGGTGCGCATCTTCACGCCCGGCGGAGAACTGCAGTTTGCCGGCCATCCGACACTGGGAAGTTGCCATGCCTGGCTGGCCGCGGGCGGCAAGCCGCAGGCGCAAGCCCGGGTCGTGCAGCAGTGCGGCGTCGGCCTGGTGCCGATTCGCCGCGACGGCGAGCGGCTGGCGTTTGGCGCACCGCCACTCACACGCAGCGCCGTACGCGCGCCGCTGCTGGCATCGGTGGCGGCGGCGCTCGGCCTGCGGCCGGCGCAGGTCGTGTCGGCGCAGTTGCTGGACAACGGCACGGCCTGGCTGGGCCTGCTGCTGGACGACGCGAGTACCGTGGCGCAGCTCAAGCCCGACTACGGCCGGCTCGCCGCAACCGGGAACAAGGTGGGCGTCGCCGCCGCATGTGCCGGTGGCGGCGACGTGCAACTGGAGGTGCGCTCATTCGCGCCGCACCTGGGCGTCAACGAGGACCCGGTCACCGGCAGCCTGAATGCCAGCCTGGCGCAATGGCTGATCGCCGACGGCCACATGCCCGAGCGCTACATGGCGGCCCAGGGCGCGGCGCTGGGCCGCGCGGGCCGGGTGCATATCGACTCGGACCCGAACGGCCAGGTCTGGGTCGGCGGCTCGTCGGTGACCTGCATCCAGGGCAGCGTGACCTTGTGAATACCGTCGCCCCGTCCCGCCATCAACAGGCACCGATCCGGACGCCGATGCCAACCCGGGAGCACACGCCATGACGGCCATGGTCCTGCCGACGATGGCGGAGATCGAGGCGGCCGCCGAGGTCGTCTACCGCGCGATGCCGCCGACACCGCAATATCGCTGGGACCTGTCGAGCCGGCGACTGGGCACGCATTGCTGGCTCAAGCACGAGAACCACACGCCGGTGGGCGCATTCAAGATCCGCGGCGGCCTGACCTTCTTCGATGCGCTGCGCAGCCACGACCGCCTGCCAGGCGCCGTCATCAGCGCCACGCGCGGCAACCACGGCCAGAGCGTGGCCTGGTCGGCGCGCGCGCACGGCGTGCCCTGCACCATCGTCGTCCCCCACGGCAACTCGGTCGAGAAAAACGCCGCCATGCGGGCGCTGGGCGCCGAACTGGTCGAATACGGCGACGATTTCCAGGCCAGCCGCGAACATGCGCTGCACCTGGCGGAACAGCGCGGCGCGCTGATGGTACCCAGCTTCCATGTCGATCTGGTGCGCGGCGTGGCGACCTACTGGTGGGAATTCCTGCGCGCGGCGCCGCAGCTGGACGTCGTCTACGTGCCGATCGGCCTGGGCTCGGGCATCTGCGGCGCGATCGCCGCCAAACGCGCATTGCGCCATCCGGTGCGCATCGTCGGCGTCGTCAGCAGCCACGCGACCACCTATGCCGACTCGCTGGCGGCCGGCCAGGTGGTCGCGGCGCCGGTGAGCACCGTGCTGGCCGACGGCATGGCCTGCCGGATCGCGGAGCAAGATGCGATCGACACGCTGGCAACCGAACTCGACCACGTGGTGCGGGTCAGCGATGCGCAAGTCGCGCAGGCCATGCGCGACCTGTTCGCCGACACCCATAACGTCGCCGAAGGCGCCGGAGCGGCCGGTTTTGCCGCCGCGATGCAGGAACGCGATGTGCTGCGCGGGCGGGTCGTGGGCACGGTGATCTCGGGCGGCAACGTCGACAGCGCCGTCGTGGCCCGCGTGCTGGGCGGCGCCGGCGCGTGAAATACCTGCAGGGCTACCCGCAGGCGCTGCAGGACCAGGCGCGCGCCTTGCTCGCGGCCGGCACCCTGGGCACCATGCTGCAAAGTCGTTATCCGCAGGCCCATGCGATCCGTACCGACGGCGCCTTGTACGACTACGTGACCGGGCTCAGGAACGACTTCATGCGCGGCGCGCCCCCGGTGTCCAAGGTCGCGTTCGACAACAAGCTGCAGGTGGTGGCCCATGCCCTGGGCACCCATACGACCGTCTCGCGGGTGCAGGGCAGCCGGCTCAAGTCCAAGCGCGAGATCCGCATTGCCGCCATGTTCCGCCACACACCCGAGGCCTTCCTGCGCATGATCGTCGTGCATGAGCTGGCGCACCTGAAGGAACGCGCACACGACAAGGCCTTCTACCAGCTGTGTTGCCACATGGAGCCGGACTACCACCAGATCGAGTTCGACCTGCGGCTGTACCTGACGCACCTGGAGCACGCGGACATTTCCGGGCGGTCGCCGGCCGGCGCAGACTGAGCGCCGCCCGCACCGGCCCCTCGTGTGCGCGCAGCCGCACGGCACGCACTACCATGCCCATGCCATGACACCGCGACCACCCGAGACGCCCGAGCCCCGCCCCCTGAGCCGGCCGCTGCGCGGCTTGTTGTGGCTGGCCGGCACGATCGCGCTCGGACT
>CAXBDR010000047.1:0-22009 GCA_963974265.1 uncultured Rhodoferax sp. | reverse complement strand
CCCGCCAGCGGTGCCTCGGCCAATCCGTGCACCTGCACCACGAAGATGCCGCTGGCGGCCGGTTTCCAGTGCGCAAAGCGCAGGTTCAGCGTTGGAAACCCCAGTTCCCGGCCGAGCTTGCGGCCGTGCACGACATGGCCGGAGATCCGGTACGGATGCCCGAGCAGGCGCTCGGCATCGGCCATCCGCCCCTGGGACAAGGCCTCGCGCACGGCCGAACTCGACACCCGCAAACCGTGCACCTCGTAGCTGTTCATGCGCGCCACGTCGAAACCGCAGGCCTGGCCCGCGTCGTCGAGCATGGCGTAGTCACCCGCGCGCTGCGCGCCGAACCGGAAGTCGTCCCCGACCAGCACGTAGCGCGCGCGCAGTCCGTCGGTCAGGACCGACGTGATGAAGCTCCGCGGCGATTGGGCCGCGAAGTGTGCGTTGAACGGCATCACCACGGTCTGGTCGATGCCGCAGTGCGCAAGATCGAGCAGCTTGTCGCGCACGCTGGCAATGCGTGCCGGTGCGCGGTCCGGCTGCCCGGTGGCGGCCGCGAAATAGTCGCGCGGATGCGGCTCGAAGGGCAATACGCAGCTCTGGATGCCGCGCTGGGCCGCTTCCGCCCGCAACAGGGCCAGCATGGCCTGATGCCCGCGGTGCACGCCGTCGAAATTGCCGATCGTCAGCGCGCAGCCGGGTGCCAGGTTGGCGTGTTGCACGCCGCGAAAGACTCTCATGGTGTCGGACTGTTGTTTTTGGGGTTGACAGGCCTGTGGCCTCGCTCGGGCCGGCCGGCGGCATGTCATGGAAAGCATGTATATTGTGTCCCACCGCTGCGCGGCTGTTTACGCCATGATCCTGGCGGGCCGTGTCAACCGGTGCCCGCGTTGCAAGGCGTTGATTCAGGAGGCGTATCTTGAAGGTCTTGAAGCTGTCAGCCCAGGGTTTGCCACAATCCTGGATTTCGCTCGAACAAGCCGTGATCCACTATGCGGCGGGGGAAGTGCGCTGGGAGTCGGGTGGCGAAGTGGCGGTGTTCCACGGCGGGCACAATGCGCAGACCGGCGAGCAGTCGATCATCGCGGTCAACAGCATCATCGGCACCAAGGGCGTGCCGAACATCAATCCCTTCCACCTCAAGCCCAGCCTGACCAACAGCAAGCTGTTCGCGCGCGACCGGAACATCTGTGCCTACTGCGGCCAGCAGCACCACGAGGAAAGCCTGACCCGCGAGCACATCGTGCCGTTTGCGCAGAACGGCGTCGACACCTGGATGAACGTGGTGACGGCCTGCCGCGCCTGCAACCACCGCAAGAGCAGCCGCACGCCGGAGCAGGCGCACATGCCGCTGCTGTACGCGCCGTATGTTCCCAGCCTGTGGGAGGATTTCATCCTGCGCAATCGGCGCATCCTGGCCGACCAGATGGAATTCCTGATGACGCACCTGCCGAAGTCTTCTCGGCTGATGTCCTGACCCGGTTCAGGCGGCCAGCGATGGCCGCAGGTCGGCGGCACGCCGGCGTCCGTCGGCGCGCCGTGCGGGGTCGTCGTCGGCGGTGGCCTGCCGGCCCAGCAGGTAGAACGTGCACATCGGGCCCTTGCCCTTGACCGCGATCGTGCCCCTGCAGCGGAAGCGGAAAACCAGCCGCAATTCCTGCCACACCGCGTCGCTGACCTGGATCCGGCCGGCGCTGCCGGTGGATTCCATGCGACTGGCGATGTTGACCGCGTCACCCCAGACGTCGTAGTGCAGGCGCTGCAGGCCGATGACGCCGGTGATGGCGGGGCCGACATGCATGCCGGCGCGCACCTGCAGCGCGCCGCCGGCATGGCGGTTGTACGCGTCCACCGCGGCGAGCATGTCCAGCGCCAGTTGCGCCAGCGGGCCGGCTCCCTGCGTGCCGATCACCATGTAGGCGTCGCCGATGGTCTTGATCTTCTCGACGCCATGATGCTCCACCAGGGTGTCGAAGGCGGAAAAGACGGTGTCGAGCACCTGCAGCACGGCATCGGGCGGGTGGTCGGCGGCGAACCGGGTGAAGCCGACAATGTCGACGAACAGGACACACACGCGGTCGTGGCGACGGGTCGCCACCGTGTTGTTGCGCTTGAGTTCGTTGGCGATCGACATGGGCAAGGCGTTGAACAGCACCGCGTCCGCGCGCGCCCGTTCGTGCTCCACCAGGCGCTTCTCGTCGAACAAGGCACGGTTCGTGGCCATCAGGTAGGCATCGAGCAGCAGGGCAACCACGGTCAGCGCGACCAGGTTGAACGCCGCGCCGCTGGTGAAGAAGACGCTGCCGCCGTCGAACCACAGGATCGATGTCGACAACGCGGCGGTGCTGGCGACCCCCAGGGCCCTGCGCAGCGCGCCGGGGTAGCTGAACACGCAGACCATGGTCAGCAGGAAGATGGCGTAGGTCGACATGTCGCCGCTCAGGACCCACGACAAGGTGCCGAACCAGGTGAACAAGGCAGCGCCCAGGGCCATGCACCAGGCCAGGCAGGCCTTGCGGGCGCGGTGCCCGGCCAACCGGGGCGCACGCAGCAGGAACACGGCGAAATACAGCGCCGCCGCGGCATGCCACAGGGGAAGCTGGCGATGTTGCGGCCGATCGCCCCAGGTGCCGTTGGCAAACAGCAGCGGGTCGACGACGAGCAGCATCAGCGTGGCCACCAGCAATCCGAGCCGGCACAGCGGCACGACCATGCGAAACGAACGCGCGATCAGCCAGCGTTCGAAGTCGGTGCCGTGCCTGTGAGCCGCACGCGATGCGGCTGCGTGGACGATGTCGACCATGATGCCTCCCGGGGCCGTCGGGACCGGAACGGCTGTTCCGGCTGCCGGGCCCAGGGGCCATGGTCGCGCGCATGGCGCCTCACGGGCGCCGCGGCCGTGCTCAATTGGAGGGACGAAGCGCCAGCCGCGGTCAGGCGAAAACGCCGGCGCTGTCCTGCATCCGGTCAGAGACCTCGCCCAGGTGGTGCAGCGTGTCGCCGAATACCATTTCCATCTGGGTCAGGCGCTTGAAGTAGTGGCTGACGATGTATTCGTCGGTCACGCCGATGCCGCCATGCAGCTGGATGGCCTGTTGGCCGACGTAACGCATCGACTGCCCGAGCTGGTACTTGGCGCGCGCCAGGGCTGCGCGTCGTTCGGGCGCCGGGCTGTTGAGCTTGAGCGAAGCGTAATAACTCATCGAACGGGCCAGTTCCAGCTGCATCTTCATGTCGGCCACCCGGTGCTTGAGGGCCTGGAAGCTGCTGATCACGACGCCGAACTGCTTGCGGGTGTTCATGTACTCGACGGTGATGGCCAGCGTCTGGTCCATCACGCCGACGGCCTCTGCGCAGGTTGCGGCGATGCCGATGTCGACCGCGTGCGCGAGCGCCGTCAAGCCGTCCAGGCTGATGAGGTGTGCCGGGGCCTGGTCCAGCTTGAGCTCGGCGGCGCAGGCACCGTCGACCGTGCCATAGCCGCAGGCGGACGCTCCCGCGCCGGAGCGCTCGACCAGGAACATGCCGAGCGTGCCATCGACGGTGGCGCTGACGATCCAGGCGTCGGCCTGCTCGCCTGCCACGACCAGGCTCTTGTGGCCGGTCAGCGTCCAGGCATCGCCTTGCCGGCTGGCGGTGGTGGCGCAAAGATCGAGTCGATAACGGCCGGCCCGCTCCTGGTAGGCCAGGCTGACGATCTTTTCGCCGCTCGCGACCAGCGGCGCCCAATGCGCGGCCAGTGCCTCGGGGGCATAGCCGCTGAGCAGCGCGCCTGCGATCAGCGCCTGCGTCAGTGGTTCGAGCACGATGCCGCGTCCGAGCTCCTCCATGGCGATCATGCCTTCGACCGGGCCCATGCCCATGCCGCCCAGGTTCTCCGGGACGTACAGGCCGCACAGGCCGAGTTCGGCCACTTCGCGGTAGGCATCGGTGGAGAAGCCGCCACCCGTCACGATGGAGCGGCGCCGCTCGAAGGTATAGGCTTTCTCCACCCATTTGCGCACGGCTTCGCGCAGTTGGTCCTGGTCTTCGCTGAAATCAAAATCCATATCGTCACCTGTTGTCGGTCATTGTTTGCTTGCGGGCCGGCCGGTCTGCGGATGCTGGCGCCGGCGTCTAGCCCAGCACCACCTGCGACACGATGTTGCGCTGCACCTCGTTGGAGCCGCCATAGATGGTGGTCTTGCGCATGTTCAGGTAGGTCGTGGCCAATGGAGCGCAGTGCAGCGCGCCAACCGCGTCGCCCTGCCAGCCAGCCTCCATGGCCTCGTGGATCAGCGGCAGGGCGTACGGCCCGGCCGCCAGCATCATCAGTTCGCTGTAGCGTTGCTGGATCTCGCTGCCGCGGATCTTCAGCAGGCCGGCCACGTCCAGCGATTGCTTGCCCGATTTCTCCGCCGCCAGGACGCGCAGCACCATCATCTCCAGCGCCACGACGTCGACCTCGAGGCGGGCGATCTCGTCCCGGAAGCGGGTGTCGTCGTACACGCCTTCGGCCTTGGCGATGCGCTTGAGCCGTTCGAGCTCGCGCTTGGCGCGGTTGACGTCGGCGATGTTGGTGCGTTCGTGGCTCAGCAGGTGCTTGGCATAGGTCCAGCCCTTGTTCTCCTCGCCGATCAGGTTGTCGGCCGGCACTTCGACGTTGTCGAAGAACACCTCGTTGACTTCGACGCTGCCGTCGAGCAGCCGGATTGGCCGCACGGTGACGCCGGGAGACTTCATGTCGATCAGCAGGAAGCTGATGCCGGTCTGGGGCTTGCCTTCGGTGCTGGTACGCACCAGGCAGAAGATCCATTCTCCGTATTGACCCAGCGTGGTCCAGGTCTTCTGACCATTGACGATGTAACTGTCGCCCCGACGCTCGGCGCGGGTCTTGAGCGAGGCCAGGTCGCTGCCCGAGCCCGGTTCGCTGTAGCCCTGGCTCCACCAGACGTCGCCGCTGGCGATGCCTGGCAGGAAGCGCGCCTGCTGCTCGGGGCTGCCGAAGGCCATGATGACGGGGGCCACCATGACCGGCCCGAAGGGCACGACGCGGGGCGCGCCTGCGAGCGCACATTCCTCCTCGAACAGGTGCTTCTGCACCGAGTTCCAGCCCGGGCCACCGAATTCCTTCGGCCAGCCGTGGCCCAGCCAGCCCTTCTTGCCCAGGATCTTGGCCCAGCGCTGCATGTCGTCGCGGCTGAGGTGCAGCGCATGGAGCACCTTGTGCGAGATGTCGGCGGGCAGGTTGTCCGCGACCCAGGCTCGGATTTCCTCGCGAAACGCTTGTTCTTCAGGGGTGAAAGCCAGATCCATACAGATGTCTCCAAACGGGGAAGCGATGTTGTAGCACGGTCGTGCGATTTTGCATGTCCGAGGCGCGACAAGAACAAGTCCTTGTGGCCGGCGGCGATAATTTTGCGATCTATGAAGAATATCGTGATCCTGATCTCCGGCACCGGGTCCAACATGGCCGCCATCGTCCGTGCGGCGCGGCGGGAAAACTGGGAGGAACGACTGCAGGCGCGGGTGGCGGCGGTGATCAGCAACCGGCCGCAGGCCGGAGGGCTGATGCACGCGCGGGAGCAGGGAATCGCGACCGAGGTCGTAGATCATCGGTCGTTCGGCGACCGCGAGGCGTTCGACCGGGCGCTGGCGCAGGCCATCGACCGGCATGACCCCGGTGGCCGTCCGGCGCTGGTGGTGCTGGCGGGCTTCATGCGTGTGCTCACGCCCGGATTCGTCGCCCATTACGAAGGCCGGCTGGTCAACATCCATCCGTCCTTGCTGCCGGCCTTCACCGGGTTGCACACCCACCAGCGGGCGCTCGACGCGGGTTGCCGGGTGGCGGGCGCGACCGTGCACCTGGTCACGGCCGAACTCGACAATGGCCCGATACTGGCCCAGGCGGCCGTGCCAGTGCTGCCGGGTGACACCGCGGACAGCCTGGCGTCGCGCGTCGTGACCCAGGAGCATCGCATCTATCCGGCGGCCGTCGCCGCCTTGTTGCGCCGCTGAACTCCCGCCCTGGTCCCGGTGTCCGGACGGTGACGCCGGCGACCCGCGTGGGACAATCGCGCCATGCATCCCGCCCCTTTGTTGCAGGCCTGCGCCGACCTGGTCGCGCTGGTCCTGAAGTTCGATCATCCGGCGGACGCCGTCGTTGCACGCTTTTTTCGCGATCACCGGTCGCTGGGGCCGCGTGAGAGGGCCACCTTGACGCAAAGTGTGTACGCAGTGTTGCGCAAGAAGCAGCTGTTCGACCACCTGGCGCCGTCAGGCAGTGGCGCCAAGGCCCGGCGCATGGCGATCCTGGGATTCGATGCCCCGCGCGCCTTTCTCGACGGCGCTTTGACCGACCAGGAAAAGGCCTGGCTCGATGCCTGTGGCCAGGTCGACGAGGCCGCCTTGATGGAGCGCCATCGCCACAACCTGCCGGACTGGCTGGCGCAGCGGCTCAAGGACGAGACCGGATCGGATTTCTGGCCGCTGGCGACCAGCCTGAACGATCCGGCGCCGCTCGACCTGCGTGTCAACACGCTCAAGGCCAAGCGGGCCGAGGTGCTGAAGTCGCTGGCCGCCGCGGGCGTCGCTGCCAGCGACACGCCGTATTCGCCGTGGGGACTGCGTGTGCAGGGCAAGCCGCAACTGACCCGGATGGATGTGTACGCGGCCGGTGCATTCGAGGTGCAGGACGAAGGCTCCCAGTTGCTGGCCTTGCTGGTCGATGCCCGTCGCGGCGAGATGGTCGTTGACTTTTGTGCCGGCGCCGGCGGCAAGACCCTGGCGCTGGGGGCGGCCATGCGCAACACCGGGCGCCTGTATGCCTTCGACACCTCGGCCCATCGCCTGGATGGACTCAAGCCCCGCCTGGCGCGCAGCGGCCTGTCCAATGTGCATCCCGTGGCGATCAGTCATGAACGGGACGAACGCATCAAGCGGCTCGCGGGCAAGATCGACCGGGTGCTGGTCGATGCACCGTGTTCGGGACTGGGCACGCTGCGCCGCAATCCCGACTTGAAGTGGCGCCAGGATGCCGTTGTGGTGGAGCAGATGGCAGCCACCCAGGCCGCGATCCTGTCCAGCGCGGCCCGATTGCTCAAACCTGGTGGGCGGCTGGTCTATGCCACCTGCAGCCTGCTGCGGCAGGAAAACGAAGACGTTGCCGATGACTTCAGTGCCGCCCATGCTGACTTCGAACCGTTGCGTGTGGACGACACATTGGCCGAATTGAAGGTCGATCAGGCAAATTCCCTGTGCCGGGAGGGTTTGAATGGGGCCTCGTATCTGCGTTTATGGCCGCACCGGCATGCGACAGATGGCTTTTTTGCAGCCATTTGGCGGAAAAAGACGTCGTGATAGATTGAATTGTTACTTTTTGCCTATAGCTAGGATTCGGGCTAGGTGAAATCGCCATGCCCCGCCTAAAATGCGTGGTTGGTTGGATGCACGCCATTCCGAGGCGGATTGCGCGTCCGACACACCCATCATCACTTCACTAGAGAGAGACGTAAACGATGTTGCTACCTGACTGGGCTGTCCTGAACGCCATTGTGGAATGGCTGTCGCACGGACTATGGGATCTGACCTGGTGGGAAATCGTCCTGTACACACTGGCCACGACGCACATCACGATTGCCAGTGTCACGATCTATCTGCACCGCCACCAGGCACACCGTGCGATGGACCTGCATGCGATCCCGGCACATTTCTTCCGCTTCTGGTTGTGGATCGGCACCGGGCAGGTCACGCGTGAATGGGTGTCCATCCACCGCAAGCACCACGCCAAGTGCGAAACTTCCGACGATCCGCACAGCCCGGTCGCCCATGGCATCAAGAAGGTGTTCTGGCAAGGTGCCGAGTTGTACCGGGCCGAGTCCAAGAACCAGGAAACCCTGAACAAGTACAGCCAGGGTTGCCCCAACGACTGGCTCGAGCGCAATCTGTATTCGCGTTTCAGCTGGCAAGGCGTCGGCCTGATGATGGTGATCGACCTGGCGCTGTTCGGCGCCGCCGGCCTGGCCGTCTGGGCCGTCCAGATGGTGTGGATTCCATTCACCGCCGCCGGTGTCATCAACGGCATCGGCCATTACTGGGGTTATCGCAACTTCGAGGCGGCCGACGCCAGCACCAATATCGTGCCGTGGGGCATCATGATCGGTGGCGAGGAACTGCACAACAACCACCACACCTATCCGACGTCGGCCAAGTTCTCGGTCAAGCCGTACGAGTTCGATATCGGCTGGGTCTATATCAGCATCCTGGCCAAGCTGGGCCTGGCCCGTGTCAAGAAGACTCCACCGAAGCTGCAACTCGGCGATGTGCGCCCGGTTGCCGACGAGAAGACTTTGGAGGCCCTGATCGCCCATCGCTACGAAGTGATGGCTGGCTACGCCAAGGACCTGCGCAAGGCCTGCGTCGCCGAACTGGCGACCATCAAGGCCAAACGCGGCGATGTGGCCGTACTGGTGGCGGCCAAGCGCTGGTTGCACCGTGACGCCGACAAGGTGCCCGCAGCGGCCGCTCCGCAACTGGCGCTGGCACGTGCCGCCCATCCGGCGCTGGACAAGATGGTGACCATGCGTGAAGAGTTGCGCCAGTTGTGGCTCAACACCTCGCAGTCGCGCGAGCAACTGGCCATTGACCTGCAGGCTTGGTGCCATCGCGCCGAGAGCAGCGGCATTGCGGCCTTGCGCGAGTTCTCGTTCAAGCTGCGCGCCGCCAGGGCCTGATCGTCTGCCCCGGAGCCTGACCCGATGGTCAGGCGTCAGTCCTCACAAGAAGCCCGGCCAGAGCCGGGCTTTTTTGTGGGCGCAACATGCCCTGGGTAGTTGGTGTTGGCCCGCTGGTTTCATGCGCGGATGCCTCGCGGGACGGGGGGCGCAGCGCTTCGCGCAGGCGCAAAAAAGCCCGGTGGGGACCGGGCTTTTCATCGGGGAAGATCGGGCTGATTATTTCAGCTTGATTTCCTTGTATTCGACGTGCTTGCGTGCCTTGGGGTCGAATTTCTTGATCAGCATCTTCTCCGGCATCGTCTTCTTGTTCTTGCTGGTCGTATAGAAGTGACCGGTGCCGGCAGTGGATTCCAGCTTGATCTTCTCGCGGGTGCCTTTGGTAGCCATGGTGTGTTCCTTCAGTCAGTGGAGTGCAGCGCGGTCGCGGCCGTGATGATGCGATCGAACTGCGGCCGGAATGTTTACGCCTGTCCCCGGGCGCGCATGTCGGCCAGGACCGACTCGATGCCGTTCTTGTCGATCAGGCGCAGGGCGGCGCTGGAAACGCGCAGGCGGACCCAGCGGTTCTCGGTTTCGACCCAGAAGCGGCGGTACTGCAGGTTGGGCAGGAACCGACGCTTGGTCCGGTTGTTGGCGTGGGAAACGTTGTTCCCGACCATCGGGCCTTTGCCCGTTACATCACATACGCGTGCCATGTGGACACTCCATCAGTCTGCGCAATCACACCGAGAGTGTGTTGCGTATTCGTTAACGGCTTTCGCCGCACCTCGCCACCGGAAAGCCGGAGGCGGTAAATGGGCAGGGCGCCCGTCGCCAGCGATGCTGGGGCGGCGGCCTGTCCGGAGATTTCACCATGAGCGCCCGTTGCCAGGCAATTTTGGTAAAGCCTTGGATTATAGCCAGCAAATTGAGACTGCCGGCGCAAACCAGCGCGGGCGGCGGTCAGTCCTGTTCGAGAAAGCGCTGGGCGTCCAGCGCCGCCATGCACCCTGTGCCGGCGCTGGTGATGGCCTGGCGGTAGACATGGTCCTGCACGTCGCCGGCGGCGAACACCCCTGGCACGCTGGTCATCGTGGCCATTCCCTTGAGGCCGGACTGGGTCACGATGTAGCCATTGGCCATCTCCAGCTGGCCCTGGAAGATGTCGGTGTTCGGGGCGTGCCCGATCGCGATGAAGCAGCCGGAGAGTTTCAACTCCTCGGTGCTGCCATCCTGCGTGCTCTTGATGCGCACGCCGGTGACGCCGGAGTTGTCGCCCAGCACCTCGTCCAGCGTCTGGAAGGTCTTGAGTTCGATCTTGCCTGCGGCGACCTTGTCCATCAGCTTGTCGACCAGGATCGGCTCGGCCCTGAACTTGTCGCGGCGATGGATCATGTAGACCTTGCTTGCGATGTTCGACAGGTACAGCGCCTCCTCGACGGCCGTGTTGCCACCGCCCACGACGCAACACACCTGGTCGCGGTAGAAGAATCCGTCGCAGGTCGCACAGCCGGACACACCCTTGCCCATGAAGGCCGTCTCGGATGGCAGTCCCAGGTACTTGGCCGAGGCGCCGGTGGCGATGATCAGCGCGTCGCAGGTGTATTCTGCGCTGTCACCGGTGAGCCGGAACGGGCGCTTGGAGAGGTCGACCTTGTTGATGTGATCGAACACCACCTCGGTCTTGAACCGCTCGGCGTGCTCCAGGAAACGCTGCATCAGGTCGGGTCCTTGCACGCCATGCACGTCGGCGGGCCAGTTGTCGACGTCGGTCGTGGTCATCAGCTGCCCGCCCTGGGCGATGCCGGTGATCAACATCGGGTTGAGGTTGGCGCGGGCGGCGTAGACGGCCGCCGTGTAGCCGGCAGGGCCGGAGCCCAGGATGAGGACGCGGGCGTGCTTGGTGTCAGTCATGGTCGGTCTTAAATGGGCGAAAACGAATAAGGTGTACGATTCCTGCCGCTGGCGGCGGAGTCGCCGGAAGATGGAACAAGACCCGATACGAGGTCAGCATCAGGCCCGATTGTAGGAAGCGGGCCATTTCCTGGAAGGATTCACGGATGTCGATGTTAAGCAACCTTGATCTGGTACGCAGGGTCCCCCTGTTCGCGATGTTGACGCCGGCCCAGGCGGAAGCATTGGCAGGTGCGGTCAGCAAGCGGCGTTTCAAGCGCGGCGAGTTCCTGGTCGAGCAAGGCAAGAACTGCGAGTCGCTGTTCATTCTTCTTGCCGGGCGGGCGCGGGTTGTCGTGACCGACAGCCGGGATCGCGAGGTGATCCTGGCGACCATGCATCCAGGTGACTATGTGGGCGAGATGAGCCTGATCGATCACGAACCGCACTCGGCATCGGTCGAAGCCGAGGTCCAGACCGACGCCCTGGTGCTCGGTGGCGCGGAGTTCAGTCGCTGCCTGTCGGAAAACGCGACCACCGTGGCCGCCGTGATGAAGGGCCTGGTGCAGCGGTTGCGCAGTGCCGACCGCAAGATCGAGTCGCTGGCGCTGATGAACGTCTATGGCCGTGTCGCCAACGTGCTGATGGAGAGTGCGCCGGCGGATGAAAACAACGTGCGCATCATCCGCGACAAGATTTCCCGCCAGGACATCGCCAAGATGGTCGGTGCCTCGCGCGAGATGGTGAGCCGCGTCATGAAGGACTTCGAGGAGCAGGGTTTTGTCGAGACGCGGGACGACGGCAGCCTGGTCATCAAGGACCGGCGGCTCAAGCCCCGCTGACGGACGCCGGCGCCGCCCCGCGTACGGGGCTGGGGTAAGCTCGAGGTTACTGGTAGATGCATGACATATTCTCTTGATACCCTGACGTCTGGCAGGCACGCGGCACAGGGCCATTCGCCTTCCTCCGGTGTTGGCAGGTTTGCGGTCGAACTGGCCTTGCTGGCGGGGGCCGTGCTGCTGGCGTTCTGGCTGCTGGCGTTGCTGAGTTATTCGCCGTCCGACCCGGCCTGGTCCACGTCCGGCGATGGAGGGCCCCTGGCGAATCGTGCGGGGCGCCTGGGCGCCTGGATCGCCGACGCGAGTTATTACCTGTTCGGCTTTTCCGTCTGGTGGCTGGTCGCGATCGCCATTCGTACCTGGTTGTCCGGGCTGGCCACCTGGCTGCGCCACGGCTCGGCGCCACAGGCCGCCCAGCCCGATGTCGGGTCCGCGCAGCATCGCTGGTTCACCGGCCGCACCGCATTCTGGTGTGGCCTGGCCGTGTTGTTGTGCGCCAGTTGCGTGCTCGAATGGAGCCGCCTGTACAGCTTCGAGGCCCGCCTGCCGGGCGAGAGCGGCGGGGCGCTGGGCAGCATGCTGGGGCCGCTGGGCCTGCGCTGGCTCGGCTTTACCGGCTCGGGCCTGGTCGCGATCGCCTTGGGCCTGGCCGGCGCGGCACTGGCGTTTCGGTTCTCCTGGGGCAACGTGGCCGAGCGCATCGGGTCGGCGCTGCACTCCCGGCTGGAGTCCAGCCGCAAGAAGCGCGAGGCGGTGCAGGACATCGCCCTGGGCCAGCAGGCGGCGCGCGAGCGTGAGGTCGTGGTGTCGGGGGAACGCGTCGAGATCCAGGAGCACCATCCGGCGCCCATACAGGTCGAGCCGGTCGTGATGGACGTGCCCAAGAGCGAGCGGGTGGCCAAGGAGCGCCAGAAACCCCTGTTCGCCGACATGCTCGACAGCAAGCTGCCGCAGGTGGACCTGCTCGACGCGGCGCAGGCGCGCCAGGAGACGGTGTCGCCGGAGATGCTGGACATGACCAGCCGCATGATCGAGAAGAAGCTCAAGGACTTCGGTGTCGAGGTCTGGGTCATCCTGGCCTTGCCGGGGCCGGTCATCACCCGCTACGAGATCGAGCCGGCCGTCGGCGTGAAGGGCTCGCAGATCGTCGGCCTGGCCAAGGATCTGGCACGCAGCCTGAGCCTGATCTCGATCCGCGTGGTCGAGACCATTCCCGGCAAGAATTACATGGCGCTGGAACTGCCCAACGCCAAGCGGCAGTCGATCCGGTTGTCGGAGATTCTCGGCTCGCGGGTCTACAACGAGGCCAAGTCCATGCTCACGATCGGCCTGGGCAAGGACATCGTCGGCAACCCGGTCGTTGCCGACCTGGCCAAGATGCCGCACGTGCTGGTGGCCGGCACCACCGGTTCGGGCAAGTCGGTGGGTATCAATGCGATGATCCTGAGCCTGCTGTACAAGGCCGACGCCCGCGACGTGCGCTTGTTGATGATCGATCCCAAGATGCTGGAGATGTCGGTCTACGAAGGAATTCCCCACCTGCTGGCGCCGGTGGTCACCGACATGCGCCAGGCCGCGCACGGCCTGAACTGGTGCGTGGCCGAGATGGAGCGACGCTACAAGCTGATGAGCAAGATGGGCGTGCGCAACCTGGCCGGCTTCAACACCAAGATGGACGAGGCCAAGGCGCGCGGCGAGCTCGTGCCCAACCCGTTCAGCCTGACGCCCGAGGAGCCCGAACCGCTCGAGCGGCTGCCGCACATCGTCGTCGTCATCGACGAACTCGCCGACCTGATGATGGTCGTGGGCAAGAAGATCGAGGAGTTGATCGCGCGCCTGGCGCAAAAGGCCCGCGCCGCCGGCATCCACCTGATCCTGGCCACGCAGCGCCCCAGCGTGGACGTGATCACCGGCCTGATCAAGGCCAACATCCCGACCCGCATCGCGTTCCAGGTCAGCAGCAAGATCGACAGCCGCACCATCCTGGACCAGATGGGTGCCGAGGCGCTGCTGGGCATGGGAGACATGCTGTACCTTCCCAGCGGCACCGGCCTGCCGATCCGCGTGCACGGTGCCTTCGTCAGCGACGAGGAGGTGCACCGCGTGGTCAGTTATCTCAAGTCCCAGGGCGAGCCGAACTATATCGAGGGCGTGCTCGAGGGCGGCACCGTCGACGGCGAGGCCGATCTGCTCGGTGACGGCGGTGGCGGCGAGAAGGACGCCTTGTACGACCAGGCGGTCGAGATCGTGCTCAAGAACCGCAAGGCCAGCATCAGCCTGGTGCAGCGCCATCTCAAGATCGGCTACAACCGCGCCGCGCGCCTGGTCGAGGATATGGAGAAGGCCGGCCTGGTCAGTGCCATGAGCGGCAGCGGACAACGCGAGATACTGGTGCCGGCGAGGGCGGAATCATGATGCAGCGTCGAATGTTCCTGTGTGCATCGGCGTCGATGCTGTTCACCATGGCCGGCCCGGCCCGCGCCGACGGCATCGATGCGCTGGAGCGTTTCGTCAAGGGCGTGTCCAGCGGGCGAGCCGAGTTCACCCAGACCGTGACCGCGCCGTCGCGCGACGGCCAGGCGGGCAGGGTCCGTACCTCCAAGGGCAGCTTCGCGTTCTCGCGGCCGAACCGGTTCCGCTTCGTCTACGGCAAGCCTTTCGAGCAGACCATCGTCGCGGACGGCCAGACCTTGTGGATGCATGACGTCGACCTGAACCAGGTCAGCGCGCGCAAGCAGGCACAGGTGCTGGGTTCGACCCCGGCGGCGCTGATCGCCGCGGCGCCCGACCTGGCAGTGGTGCATGCCGAATACGACTTGCAGGGCCAGCCCGACCAGGACGGCCTGCAATGGGTGCTGGCGACGCCGAAATCGCGTGACGGCCAGCTGCGCTCGGTGCGGGTCGGCTTTCGCGGGGATTCGGCCACGCCGACCCTGGCCGCCCTGGACATGCTCGACAACTTCGGCCAGCGCTCCGAACTGCGCTTCGACAAGGTCGAGGTCAACCCGACCCTGCCCGATGCACTGTTCCAGTTCAAGCCGCCGGCTGGCGCCGACGTCATACGCCAGTAATTCGCGTTGCGCGGGGCCGACATGCGCTTGCCGTTGACTCCGTGCGGATGGTCCCGTGGCTGAACTGTTTGCCGCCGAACCCCATGCGCCGCTGGCCGAGGCCTTGCGGCCGACCAGCCTCGACGAGGTCATCGGTCAGTCGCACCTGATCGGGCCGGGTCGACCGCTACGCCTGGCGTTCGAGTCCGGCAAGCCACATTCGATGATCCTGTGGGGGCCGCCGGGTGTCGGCAAGACGACGCTGGCGCGGCTGACCGCCAGTGCCTTCGGCTATGCCTTCATCGCGCTGTCCGCGGTGTTCTCCGGCGTCAAGGAGATTCGCGCCGCGATGGAGCAGGCCGAACACAACCTGGCGCAGGGCAGGAAGACCATCCTGTTCGTCGACGAGATCCACCGTTTCAACAAGAGCCAGCAGGATGGCCTGCTGCCCTTCGTCGAGTCGGGCCTGGTGACCTTCATTGGCGCCACGACCGAGAACCCGTCGTTCGAGGTGAATTCGGCGTTGCTCTCGCGCGCCCAGGTCTATGTGCTGCAAAGCCTGAGCGACGAGGAGTTGGAGCAACTGGTGCGACGTGCGCAGGCGACGGTGTTGACCGGGTTGCAGGTCGAGCCGTCGGCGGTCGACACGCTGGTGGGTTATGCCGATGGCGATGCGCGCCGCCTGCTCAACCTGCTCGAGCAAACGAGCACGGCTGCGAAGGCCGCCGGGGTCGGCACGGTCGACGGGCCGTTCCTGGAGCGAGCGTTGACGCTCAACGCGCGTCGATTCGACAAGGGTGGCGACAATTTCTACGACCAGATATCGGCCTTGCACAAGTCGGTGCGTGGTTCGAGTCCCGATGCCGCGCTGTATTGGTTCAGCCGCATGCTCGATGGTGGTGCCGATGCGCGTTACCTTTCCCGGCGCATCGTGCGCATGGCCTGGGAGGACGTCGGCCTGGCCGACCCGCGCGCCTTGCAGATCGCCAACGATGCGGCTTCCACATTCGAGCGGCTGGGCTCGCCCGAGGGTGAACTGGCCCTGGCGCAGGCCGTGTTGTACCTGGCGGTGGCGCCCAAGAGCAATGCCGGTTATGTTGCCTACAACCAGGCCCGGGCCTTCGTCAAGAAGGACAGGTCGCGCGAGGTGCCGATGCATCTGCGCAATGCGCCCACCGGCCTGATGAAGGATCTCGGGCACGGCAGCGAATACCGGTATGCCCATGACGAACCCGAGGCTTATGCCGCCGGCGTCCGGTACCTGCCCGATGGCATTCCCGACCCGCATTGGTACCAGCCGGTGCCGCGTGGGCTCGAGGCACGCATTGCCGACAAGCTGGAGCATCTGCGCGAACTCGACGCGGCCGCGCGCAAGCGCTGATTCCGTCATCGGCGAAGGCGCATGGAACAGCGGGTCCGCTGGTACGCGCCGGGCGCGTGAGAAGCCCTGTCCGAAGCCGGGCACGCAAGGGTAAACCCCGGCGTAATGCCGGCGGGCGCACCAGAACCGGTCAGTAAAATGGCGACGGCTTTCTTTCCCGCCGAGTCGGACCTCATACGTGGTCCGCTTTTTGCGTAGCTGAATGTGGCGCCACAAGTGTGACGTTCTGCCACGACAACAAACAATACGACCGGAGCGTCAATTCATGGATATCTTCCTCCAGCAGATGATCAACGGGCTGGTGCTGGGCAGCGTGTATGCGCTGGTCGCGCTGGGCTACACCATGGTGTACGGCATCATCCAGCTCATCAATTTTGCGCACGGTGAAGTGCTCATGTTCGGTGCCTTGACCGCCTGGACGGTCGCCGGCATATTGCAGCCCGCCTTTCCCGGCATGCCTGGCTGGGGGGTGTTGATTCTCTCGGCCATGGTGGCCTGTTCGGCCGCCGCACTGCTGAACTTCACGATCGAGAAGATTGCGTACCGACCCCTGCGCAATTCGCCGCGGCTGGCGCCGCTGATCACCGCCATCGGCATGTCGCTGCTGCTGCAGACGGTGGCGATGATCATCTGGAAACCCAATCCCAAGCCGTTTCCGAGCCTGTTGCCGGTGACGCCATACGAGATCGGCGGTGCCGTGATCTCGCCCACCGACCTGCTGATCCTGTCGATGACCGCCATCCTGCTGGTGGCACTGGTCTGGCTGGTGAATTACACCTCGCTCGGGCGCGCGATGCGCGCCACGGCCGAGAACCCGCGTGTCGCAGGCCTGATGGGTGTCAAGCCCGACGTCGTCATCTCCGCCACCTTTGTCATCGGCGCCGTGCTGGCGGCGCTGGCCGGGATCATGCTGGCGATGAAATACGGCACGGTGCAACACGCGATGGGTTTTCTTCCGGGGCTCAAGGCATTTACTGCCGCGGTGTTCGGCGGCATCGGAAACCTCGCCGGCGCGGTCGTCGGTGGCGTGCTGCTCGGAGTGATCGAGGCGCTGGGCTCCGGTTACATCGGCGTCCTGACCGGCGGCGTGCTGGGCAGCCACTACTCGGAAATCTTCGCCTTCATCGTGCTGATCGTGATCCTGACCTTGCGGCCGTCCGGCCTGCTGGGCGAGCGCGTGGCCGACCGTGCCTGAGGAGAGCCCCATGAAAAGCAACAAGATCTTTCTGTACTTCGTGATCGGTGTCGCGCTGCTGGCGCTGCCGATGGGCCTGCAGGTCTTCGGCAATGCCTGGGTGCGTATCGTCGACACCGCGCTGCTGTACGTGCTGCTGGCCATCGGCCTGAACATCGTGGTCGGATACGCCGGCCTGCTCGACCTGGGCTACGTGGCCTTCTTTGCCGTGGGCGCCTACATGTATGCGCTGCTGAACTCGCCCCACTTGACGAGTACCTTCGAGTGGATTGCCGCCATCTATCCGCATGGCATCCACGTGCCCATCCTGCTCGTGATTCCGCTTGCCGCGGCGCTGGCGGGGCTGTTCGGCGTGTTGCTGGGCGCGCCGACGCTCAAGCTGCGCGGCGACTACCTGGCCATCGTGACGCTGGGCTTCGGCGAGATCATCCGGGTGTTCCTGAACAACCTGGACCATCCGGTCAACATCACCAACGGACCCAAGGGCCTGAGCGGCATCGACGCGGTCCAGATCTTCGGCGTCGACCTGAGCCGCTCGTTCGACGTGTTCGGCATGGAATTCACGTCGGTGGCGATGTATTACTACCTGTTCCTGTTCATGGTGCTGATCAGCATCGTGCTCAGCCACCGGCTGGCGCTGTCGCGCGTGGGGCGGGCCTGGATGGCGATCCGCGAGGACGAGGTCGCCGCCAAGGCCATGGGCATCAACACCCGCAATCTCAAGCTGCTGGCGTTCGGCATGGGCGCATCATTCGGTGGCGTCAGCGGCGCCCTGTTCGCATCGTTCCAGGGTTTTGTCTCGCCCGAGTCGTTCACGCTGATGGAGTCGGTGATGATCGTCTCGATGGTCGTGCTCGGTGGCCTGGGTCACCTGCCCGGTGTCGTGCTCGGCGCCGTGCTGCTGGCGGCCTTGCCCGAAGTGCTGCGTTATGTTGCCAGCCCGTTGCAGGCATTCACCGGTGGCCGTCTGGACGCATCCATCCTGCGCCAGTTGCTGATCGCGCTGGCGATGATCACCATCATGCTGATGCGTCCGCGTGGCCTGTGGCCGAGCCCGGAACACGGCAAGTCGCTGCAGACGAGCAACTGAGGACCGCACCATGACAGACACCATTTTCAAGGTTGCGGGCATTTCGAAGCGATTCGGCGGCCTGCAGGCGCTCAGCGACGTCGGCATCACCATCAACCGCGGACAGGTCTATGGCCTGATCGGTCCCAATGGCGCCGGCAAGACAACATTCTTCAACGTCATCACCGGCCTGTACACCGCCGACAGCGGCACGTTCGAACTCGCCGGCAAGCCCTACAAGCCCAGTGCGGTGCATGAGGTGGCCAAGGCCGGCATCGCACGCACGTTCCAGAACATCCGGTTGTTCGCCGAGATGACGGCACTGGAAAACGTCATGGTGGGCCGGCATATCCGTACCCACTCCGGCCTGATGGGTGCGATGTTCCGCACCGCCAGCTTCCGCAAGGAAGAGCAGGAGATCGCGAAGCGGGCCCAGGAACTGCTGGAGTATGTCGGCATCGGCAAGCTGGCCGACTACAAGGCCCGCACGCTGAGTTACGGCGACCAGCGCCGGCTCGAGATCGCCCGGGCGCTGGCGACCGATCCCCAGCTGATCGCGCTGGACGAACCCGCGGCCGGCATGAACGCCACCGAAAAGGTGCAGCTGCGCGAGCTGATCGACCAGATCCGGCACGACAAGCGCACCATCTTGCTGATCGAACACGACGTCAAGCTGGTCATGGGCCTGTGCGACCGTGTCACCGTGCTTGACTATGGCAAGCAGATCGCCGAAGGGCTGCCGCAGGAAGTGCAGAAGAACGAAGCAGTGATCGAGGCCTACCTCGGCACCGGAGGACATTGACATGGCAGCCACACTACTCAAGGTCACCAACCTGAAGGTCTCCTATGGCGGCATCCAGGCCGTCAAGGGCGTCGATTTCCAGGTGCATGAAGGCGAACTCGTGACCCTGATCGGCTCCAACGGTGCCGGCAAGACCACGACGATGAAGGCCATCACCGGCACGCTGGGCATCAACGACGGCGACATCGAATACATGGGCAAGAGCGTCAAGGGGCAGGGCCCGTGGGACCTGGTGCGCCAGGGCCTGGCCATGGTGCCCGAAGGCCGGGGCGTGTTCGCGCGCATGACCATCGTCGAGAACCTGCAGATGGGCGCCTATGTGCGTACCGACAAGGCGGCGATCGAGCAGGATGTCGAGAAGGTGTTCACCATCTTCCCGCGTCTCAAGGAACGCCGCGATCAGCTGGCTGGCACCATGTCTGGCGGCGAGCAGCAGATGCTGGCCATGGGGCGTGCGCTGATGAGCCGGCCCAAGGTGCTGCTGATGGACGAGCCTTCGATGGGCCTGTCGCCGATCATGGTCGACAAGATCTTCGAGGTCGTGCGCGACGTCTATGCGCAAGGCGTGACCATCCTGCTGGTCGAGCAGAACGCGAGCCGGGCCTTGTCCGTGGCCAATCGCGCCTACGTGATGGACTCCGGCCTGATCACGATGAGCGGCGACGCCAAGGTGATGCTCAAGGATCCCAAGGTGCGCGCGGCCTACCTCGGCGAATAAGCGACGCCTGCGCCATGGCGCCTTCGGTGCTTGTGCCCGCCACCTGGCTGGCGCTGGCCGACCTGGCGCTGGCGCTGCACGTGTCGTTCGTCGCGTTCGTTGTCGGCGGCTTGTTGCTGGTGCTGGCTGGCGGTTGGCGTCGCTGGCACTGGGTGCGCAACCCGTGGTTCCGCAGCCTGCATCTGCTGGCCATCGTGTTTGTCGTCGGCCAGACCTGGCTGGGCCAGGTGTGCCCGCTGACGACGCTGGAGATGTGGCTGCGCGCCCAGGGCGGGGCGACGGTGTATGCGGGCAGCTTCATCGGCCACTGGCTGCAGACGCTGCTGTATTACCAGGCACCGAACTGGGTGTTCGCCGTGGTCTACAGCCTGTTCGCACTGGCCGTCCTGGCTGCGTGGACCTGGGTCCGGCCCCGCAGATTCGGTGCCGACCGCTCAGCGCGCGACTGATGGTCCGTGTCGTTGCCTGGGCAGGTGGGCATGGATCAGGTGACCGGCAATCGACAAACCCAGCGGTGGCATCGGGGGCAGGGCATCGTCCGGCCCGAACCACTCGGCCTGCGCGATCTCCGACCGATCGACCACGATGTCTCCGCTTGCGTACTGGGCCGTGAACGCCACCATCAGCGAATGCGGGAAAGGCCAGGGCTGGCTGCCGAAGTAGGCGATGTCGCGCACGCGTAAACCCACTTCCTCGTAGACCTCGCGGTGGATGGCCTCCTCGATCGATTCGCCGGCCTCGACAAAGCCCGCCAGCGCCGTGAAAAAGCCGCTGGGCGAGTTCAAATGGCGTGCCAGCAAGATGGCGTCGCCCCGCTGGATCAGCACCATCATGGCGGGTGATATGCGCGGATAGGCCTGGTGCCCGCATTGCGGGCACCGCACGCAGCGCTCGCCCGGAACCGGCACGGTGGCGCATCCGCAGGCGCCGCAGAAGCGATGGGTGCGGGCCCATTCGACGATCTGGAAGGCGCGGCCGGTGATGGCCAGCAAGGCGTCGTCGATCACACCGAACAATGAGCGCAGCTTGCGCCATTGATGACCGGGTGCCGGCGCGCTGCCGCTGGCCAGCCAGGTGACGCGGAAATACCGGCCATCGAACATGCCGACCGGCTGGAAATTGCCGGCGAACGGCAACGGGTGGGCGGCGATGTCCAGATGCAGCTGCAGGTCGGCATCGCGCACCAGCACGGTGTCGCCACAGAAGACCAGGTTGACGGGACTCGGATGGTCCTGCTCCAGCAGCAGGGGAGTGAAGCGTTCGGGCGTGCGCAGCATGTCGGGGTCGCCCCGCGATGGCACCGGCTTCGGCCGGCTTCTCGGCGCGGCGAACACGGTGACGTGGGGCCGTTGTCGGTCTCTCAGGCCTTGGTGGAGCCCGATCATCGCACCAAACGACGACGGCCGGAAAACCGGCCGTCGTGATGGGGCGTCGCATCGGGCCTGCGCCCGACGCGACGGGCCGCTCAGGCCGCTGCGCTGGTGGCTGCAGCCTTGGTCGCGGCCGTCTTGCGAACCGGGGTCCTGCGCACGGCAGCCTTGGTTGCGGCTGCCTTGGGTGCGGCGGCCTTGACGGCGGCGCGGCGGGTCGTCGCCGTGCGCTTGGCCTTGACGGCCTTGCGTGCCGTGCTGCGCTTGACAGTGGCGACCTTGACCTTGGCGTTCTTGCCCGCAACGGTGTTGGCCAGGCTGCTCGAACCTTGCTCCAGCTTGCCCGCCAGGTTGCCGACGACGATGGCGGCCGGCACGGTGGCCTTGGCCAGGCTGTTCAGCGTGGCGACGCCGGTGCGCTTCTCGAAGGCGCTGGCGTTGGCCGCCACTTGCTGCACACCCTTGCCGGCCAGTTCGACGGCCTTGTTGACCATGACGTCGGCGCCGTTGGAGGTCACGTCGATGCCCTTGATGTACATGCCGCTGATCGTCTTCTGGGCGGCGAGTGCATTCTTGCGCACATCGACGCGCAACTGCCGGGACGACTGCTGCAACGCCTTTTCCCAGCGCTGGTCGACGAATTGCACGGCGCGCTGGTTGCCCACGCGATAGGCCTGGATCACGTTCCTGGCGGTATTGCCATAGGACTCGATCAGATCGGTGGTGACGGTGGAGAGGTTCTTGTTGCTCATGGCAGTTCCTTGACGGTGGTGACAGAAATGGGTCTTGCCGGGGAACGGGGCGAGCCCGTATCCAGCAACAGGTCCGAATTGTCCCGATGCGTCCTAGTGGCCGCACCCTAGAGCGGCCGTTTTTCCTAGAGCGTGCAGCCTAGGCCGGGCGTGCCGGGTCCGCCATGCCGATGCCGTGCTGCCTTATTTCGCCCAGGTGTCCTTGAGCCCCACCGACAGGTTGAACACCGGCTTGGCCGGTGTGTGGTCGACCCGGTCGGCG
>CAXBDR010000046.1:0-22023 GCA_963974265.1 uncultured Rhodoferax sp. | reverse complement strand
CAGCCCGCCGCGGGGGACATGAGCGGAGCAGAGCTCCCCGCCCGCCTGATCGCCCCACAACGCCGCAAAAGGGCGCATCACCGAATCGCGTCACAACGCCGTAAAAGGGCGCATCACCCAATCACTCGACGACGCAGCAAGAAGGCAAATCGCCTGACAGGCACTACTCCAAGCGCAAACATGCAGTCCCGCAGCGGCAAGCCTCAAGCCACGATGACCTGCGCCACAGCCTCCGCAACCCGGATGCCGTCGACACCCGCAGACAAGATGCCGCCCGCATAACTGGCCCCCTCGCCGGCCGGATACAAGCCTTGCACATTGAGGCTCTGGTAATCGTCGCCCCGCGTGATACGCACCGGCGACGAGGTCCGCGTCTCGACCCCGGTCAACACTGCGTCCGGCATATCGAAGCCCTTGATCTTGCGTCCAAACGCCGGCAAGGCCTCGCGAACCGCATCGACGGCGTAGGCCGGCAGCGCAGCGCCCAGGTCGGCCGGCAACACGCCGGGCTTGTACGACGGCTCGACCTCCCCCAGCGCCGTGGACGGCCGCGCCGCCAGGAAATCCCCGACCCGCTGGCCGGGCGCCTGGTAATTGCTGCCGCCGAGCCGGTAGGCGCGCGACTCGAGTTCGCGCTGCAGCACCACGCCGGTCAGCGGATGCGTGGCCATCGTGGCCTCGTCGGCCGGAACGTCATCGCCCAGTGCCGCACGCAGCCGTGCGATGTCGCGCGGATAGTCCCGCGGATCGATGCCCACGACGATGCCGGCGTTGGCATTGCGCTCGTTGCGCGAATACTGGCTCATGCCGTTGGTCACCACCCGCCCCGGCTCCGACGTGGCGGCCACCACGGTGCCGCCGGGGCACATGCAGAAACTGTAGACCGAGCGACCATTGCCGGCATGGTGCACCAGCCGGTACTCGGCAGCGCCCAGAGCCGGATGACCGGCATGGCGGCCCCAGCGCGCGCGGTCGATCAGGCCTTGCGGATGTTCGATGCGAAAGCCGATCGAGAACGGCTTGGCCGCCATCGACACGCCGCGCCTGTACAACATCACGAAGGTGTCGCGCGCGCTGTGACCCAGCGCCATCACGACCTGGCGGGCCGCCAGTTCGCGCGTCACGCCGGTGGCCTGGTCCAGCACGGCCAGCGCCCGCACGCGCCGCGTGCGGCCCTGCTCGTCGGGCGGCGCATCCTCCAGCAGCAGGTCGGTCACGCGTTGCTCGAAACGGACCTCGCCGCCAAGCGCGATGATCTGCTCGCGCATGTTCTCGACCACCTTGACCAGCT
The DNA here is from genome assembly GCA_963974265.1 of uncultured Rhodoferax sp. Lineage (GTDB taxonomy): Bacteria > Pseudomonadota > Gammaproteobacteria > Burkholderiales > Burkholderiaceae_C > CAISIP01. The sequence goes on along the minus strand of CAXBDR010000046.1, from coordinate 20,732 downwards.
TGAAGGTGCCGATGTGCGGATGCGCCTCGACCAGGATCTCCTCGGGCGCGCCGGCCTTGACGAACTCGGTCATCACCTTGCGTCCGAGATACCGCGGGTCCTTGATCTGGCTCCACAACTTGCCGTCCGAGAACGTGCCGGCGCCGCCTTCGCCGAACTGCACGTTCGACTCGGGATCGAGCACCGACTTGCGCCAAAGGCCCCAGGTGTCCTTGGTGCGTCGGCGCACCGTGCGGCCGCGCTCGAGCACGATCGGGCGCAGTCCCATCTGGGCCAGCAGCAGTGCGGCAAAGATGCCGCACGGGCCGAAGCCGACGACGACCGGGCGCTCGCCGTCCTGCACCGCGGGCGCCCCCGCCGGCCAATGGCGGACCAGCCGGTACGCCATGTCCGGCGTCTGGCCCACATGGGGTTTGCCGGCCAGCTTGAGCAACAACGCCGGTTCGGAGCCGGCATCGACCAGCGTGACGTCGACGATGTAGACGAACTGCAGCTGGGCCTTGCGCGCGTCCACGCTGCGCTTGAACACGTCGATCGCGCGCACCGCGTCGGCCGCCAGCCCGAGCGTGTCCAGCACCAGGCGATCGAGTTGCGCGCGCGTGTGCTCCAGCGGCAGCTTGAGCTCGGTCAGGCGGATCATTCCGAGGGCAGGAAACCTTCGATCGACAGATAACGCTCGCCGGTGTCGTAGTTGAACCCGAGGATGCGATCACCCGCCGGCAGCTCGGGCAGCTTCTGCGCGATCGCCGCCAGCGTGGCACCCGAGGAGATACCCACCAGCATGCCCTCTTCGCGCGCGCAGCGTCGCGCCATTTCGCGCGAAGGCTCGGGCTCGACCTGGATCACGCCGTCGAGCAGTTCGGTCTTGAGATTGGCCGGAATGAAGCTGGCGCCGATGCCCTGGATCGGATGCGGCGACGGCGCACCGCCGGAGATCACCGGCGAGGCCGCCGGTTCGACGGCAAAAACCTTGAGCTGCGGCCATTGCGCCTTGAGCACCTGGGCGCACCCCGTGATGTGACCGCCGGTGCCGACGCCGGTGATCAGCACGTCCAGCCCCTGCGGAAAGTCGAGCAGGATCTCCTGGGCCGTGGTCTGCACGTGGGCGTCGATGTTGGCCGGGTTGTCGAACTGCTGCGGGATCCAGGCCTCGGGGATGCCTGCGGCGATCTCCTGCGCACGGGCGATCGCCCCCTTCATGCCTTTCTCGCGCGGTGTCAGTTCGAAGGTCGCGCCATAGGCAAGCATCAGGCGGCGGCGCTCGATCGACATGCTGTCGGGCATCACCAGTATCAGCTTGTAGCCCTTGACGGCGGCCACCATGGCCAGGCCGACGCCGGTGTTGCCTGAAGTCGGCTCGACGATGGTGCCACCGGGCTTGAGCACGCCACTTTTTTCTGCGGCCTCGATCATCGACAACGCGATGCGGTCCTTGATCGAACCGCCCGGGTTGCTGCGTTCCGATTTGATCCAGACCGTATGCTGGTCGCCGAACAGGCGGTTGATGCGCACATGGGGCGTCTGGCCGATGGTATGCAGGATGTTGTCGACTTTCATGGTGGCGGCTCCTCGGTTGGGTTGCTCCGCATTGTCTCAGGAGTGGATAATCGGCCCCGTGAAGCCCACCAGACTGCCGCTGGTGCAAGCCCCAAGGTGGATGCCTCGGCATCCGTTCCCGCAAGGCCGACGCCTCTGGCGTCGGGTGGAAACACCGCACTGGAGGAACGTCCGGACTGCACAGGGCAGCGTAGCAGCTAACGGCTGTCCACTGAAAACCGGGCAGGCGATCGGACGGTTGCGCCGCGCACGCAAGTGCACGGCGCAACGGACGGACGCCGGTCCGGCATAAGGTGAGGATCAGAGCAACAGAGACGAGTCGCCGCAAAGGGCAACCTTTGCGGCGGGTGAAACGGGCAATCTCTACGTGCAGCAATACCAAATAGGCACATGTTGGGACGCGCAGTTCACTGCGCCCCCTACCCGGGGCCCCCGGGGTGTGTGCGGGTAGGTAGCACCGAGCCGTCGGGTGACCGGCGGCCCAGATGAATGGCAGTCACATGGCGGGCAACCGCCATGCACAGAATCCGGCTTATCGGTGGGCTTCACACTATTTTTTCCCCGGTCCCGGCGGACCGCCAGCCGCCGTGGCCACGAACAGGAGCCAGCCACATGACCAGCGACCTTGCGGTACCCGACATCCGCGGCTTCCACGCCCACGTCTATTTCGGACCCGACACGCTTGAACAGGCGCGCAGCTTGTGCGAACAGGCCGCGCAGGCATTTCCCCAGCTCAAGATGGGCCGGGTCCACGAACGCCCGGTCGGCCCGCATCCGGACTGGAGTTGCCAGCTGGCATTCAAACCGGAACTGTTCGGCAGCGTCATCCCCTGGCTGGCGCTGCGCCGCGGCGCGCTCGTGGTGTTCATCCACCCGATCACCAACAACGACCTGGTCGACCACCGGGACCGGGCGATGTGGATGGGTGCGGTGCGGCCGCTGGACCTGTCGGTGCTCGACGCCAGCGCCGGCAGCTTCGAGCTGTAGCGCCCACCGCCGGCGCCTTCTCAGTTGCCGGCGCCCATGCTCTCGATGCGCTGCACGTGGGCCAGCAACGAACGCTTGGCGACCGGCCACATGCGGGGCGGCACGTCGTCGTAGGCACGTTGCACCCAGTCGTCCAGCGTGCCGCCCGGATGGGCCTGCATCACGCCCAGGATCTTGGCTTCGCGCCGGAGCCGGTGCGCCTTGAGCGCGGCAATGGCGTGCGTGGCCTGCCCGATCACGTAGCCGTGCGCCGGCGCGATGAAGTCGATGCCGTGCGCGGCGCAGGCCGCGGTGAGTTTGTCCAGCGACTCCAGGTAGGCATTCATGTCGCCGTCGGGCGGGTCGATCACGGTGGTGCTGCCATTGAGCACATGGTCGCCGCTGAACAGCACGCCGTCCTGCACCAGCACCAGGCACAAGTGGTTGGCCGCATGGCCCGGTGTGTGGATCACCCGCAACGTGTGCACGGGAACGCCATCGGCCGCGGCCAGGTGCAGTTCCTCGCCGTCGGCCAGTTCCCGCTCCGGCGTGAAGTCGCTGGCCGCGCGCGCGGTATCCAGGCTGGACAGGCCCAGGATCGGCGGGGGCGGATCGCACAGCGCCTGCAGCGGCCGCGCGCCGGGGAAATGGTCCGGATGCGAGTGGGTGCACACGATCATCCGGATCTGGCCGCCCGCGGCGCGCCACAGCCGCTCGACGTGCTGCGGATCCGCCGGCCCCGGATCGATCGCGATGAAGCCGGTGGCCGGGTCGCCGATCAGGTAGCTGTTCGTTCCCGGGCCGGTCATGGCCCCTGGATTAGGCGCCGTCAGGCGCTGGACGTTGCGCAGCAGAGGCACCGGTTGCAGCGACTGCCAGTCCAGGTGGTGCACGATCTGCCCATCCGGCGACACCAGTGCAAGCTCGCCATAAGGATGCTCGTGCTCCATGTAGCGCTCTTCCTTGCCTGCCAGCCAGCCGCCGCGCGGGCAGCTGGACCACAAGGGCTGCTCGTTCTGCGCGCAGGCGTGCAGCAGCGCATCGACGTCGGCGAAGGCCGACAGTCGCTGCAAGGTGCGGATGGTCGGGAAGATCATGAAGAACTCGCCCGCCGCATGGCGCTCCAGCGCATCGGCCGGACGCACCCACCGAGGCTCGAACTGCTCCGTCTCGTCGGCCACCGGCTCCTGGCCATCCGGCATGCGCGCGACCAGGAAGGGCACGTCGAAACGCCGCGGCAGGTCGCGGTCGGTGATCCAGTGTGCGAGCACGAATACCGCGTCGGCGGCCAGCACCAGCCCATGGGTCGCGCACTGCTCGGCAAATGGCGCGCTGCGATCCAGCGCCGCCAGCGTCGCGGCGTCGGGCCAGCGGCCGTCGGGCCGGCGTGCCAGCACGATGCCCAGCTCCTCGTAGCTCTCGCGGATTGCCGCGATCGCCTGGGTCAGCTGCAGATCGCCCTGCCCCGGTCGTCGCCGCGCCAGGTGGTGTGCCGCGGCGTCGGCGGCGTCGATGCCGCCGCCGGGAAACACATAGGCGCCGGGGGCGAAGCTGGCCTTGGGCGAGCGGCGCGTCATCAGCACCTCGACACCCTGCGCGCCATCGCGCAGCAGCAACACGGTTGCGGCCGGCCGCAATGGCGCCGGCTCGCGTTGGGAATGCAGCAGTTGACTGGGTCGGACCATGACGCATTGTGCCGCCAACCAGGCCGCTCGCGCACGTCGCCGGTGTCCGCGCATGCACCGGCACCGTGGCGGGCGGCACCATCGTTCGGGGGATAATCCCGCGATGCGAATCCCGTTCACCAAGATGCAGGGCGCCGGCAACGACTTCGTCGTGCTGGACGAAACCCGCACCGTGCTGGGGCTGTCCCCCGCGCAGTACCGCTTCCTGGGCGACCGGCATTTCGGCGTCGGCGCCGACCAGATCCTGAGCGTGCGCGCCGCGCCCGGACCGCAATACGACTTCGAATACGTGATCCACAACGCCGACGGGCAGCAGGTCGAGCATTGCGGCAACGGCGCGCGCTGCTTCCTGGCCTATGTGCGCGCGCACGGCATGACCGACAAGGACGTGGTCACCGTCAAGACCATGAACCGGGTGCTCACGCTCCAGCGCCAGGCCGATGACCGGGTCACTGTCGACATGGGCGCCCCGGTGTTCGACCTGCCGGCCGTGCCGTTCGACAACCAGGGCCTGCAGGCCCGGGCCGACGGCGACTGGCAGAGCTGGGCCCTGCCCCTGCCTGCCGGCGCATCCGCGCCGACGGTGCACGTGGCGGTGCTGTCGATGGGCAATCCCCATGCCGTATGTGTCGTCGATGACGTGACCCGGGCCGACGTGGCCGGCCTCGGCCCGCTGATCGAGCACCATCGTGCATTTCCGCAACGGGTCAACGCCGGCTTCATGCAGGTGGACAGCCGGTCATCGATCACCTTGCGGGTGTTCGAACGGGGCGCCGGCGAAACCCTGAGTTGCGGCACCGGCGCCTGCGCGGCGGTGGTGGCCGGCATCCGGCTCGGCCTGCTGGACGCGCGGGTCGACGTCGCAACCCGCGGCGGCCGGCTGACGGTGTCGTGGAACGGCGGCAACAGTGCGGTGATGATGACCGGGCCCGCCCAGACCGTATTTGAAGGCGAAATCGAGATACCCGAAACACCATGACCGAAACATTCACCAACCCGATCACCGAAGACGATATCGCCAACTACCTGGCCAACACACCCGACTTCTTCGAGCGCCACGCCGAACTGCTGGCCAGCGTGCACCTGACCAGCCCGCACAGCAAGCGCGCGGTCAGCCTGCAGGAACGCCAGGCCGAGATGCTGCGCGACAAGATCAAGGTGCTCGAGCACCGCCTGATGGACATGATCCGCCATGGCAACGAGAACGCACTGTTGTCGGACCGCCTGTTGCGCTGGTCGGCCTCGTTGTTCGAGAACACCAGCGCGGCCGCCATTCCGGCCCAGATCGTCGACCATGTGCGCGAGCAGTTTTCGGTGCCGCAGGTCACGATCAAGGTCTGGGGCGTCGCCGAGCCCTACCGCAGCGCCGATTTCGCCACCGGCGTGAGCGAAGACGCCAAGCTGTTCGCGACCTCGTTGTCCGAACCGTTCTGCGGCGTCAACACCGGATTCGAGGCGGTCACCTGGCTGGCCGAACCCGCCGCCGCCGCGTCGATTGCGCTGCTGCCGCTGCGCGACACCCGCGCCGGCGCGATGCAGCCGGCATTCGGCATGCTGGTGCTGTCGTCGCCCGACGGGCAACGCTACAACAGCGGCATGGGCACGGATTTCCTGCAACACGTCGCCGACATCGCCAGCGCGGCCCTGGGGCGCCTGCGCCAGGACTGACGCCCCCGGTACCGCATGGCGCAGCAGTCCGACGATCCTGCGGCCGGCCGTGCGGCGCCTGCGCCCGATCCGCTGGTCACGCGCTATCTGGAACATGTCCGCGTCGAGAAGCGGCTGGCCGAGCGGACCGTCACGCTGTATACGCTCGACCTCGCCCGCCTGTGCGAACTCGCGCATGAAGCCGGTGTCACGCTGCTGCAGGTGCAGAGCCCGCATGTGCGGCGCTGGGTGGCGCAGATGCACAGCCGGGGCCGCAGCCCGCGCGGCATCGCGCTCATCCTGTCCGGCTGGCGCGGTTTCTACCACTGGCTCGGGCGCGAGGCGCTGGTCAGCGCCAACCCGGTGCAGGACGTGCACGGCCCCAAGGCGGCCAAGCCGCTGCCCAAGGCCTTGAGCGTGGATGACGCGGTGCGCCTGGCCGGCTACCAGGATGCCGACGCCGACCCCTGGCTGGCAGCCCGGGACGCGGCCATCGTCGAACTGCTGTACGGCGGCGGCCTGCGGGTTGGCGAACTGGTCGGACTGGACACCACGGCCGGTCCGCGGGCGCGCGGCTGGCTCGACCTGGCCGAAGGCGAGGCCCATGTGCTGGGCAAGGGGTCGAAACGGCGCACGGTGCCGATCGGCGCGCAGGCGGTGCGGGCGGTGCAGGCCTGGCTTGCCGCGCGCGATGCCACCGGCCGCGCCGGCGCCGAGCCCGCCTTGTTCATCGGCCGCGGCGGCAGCCGGCTCAGCGCCCAATCCATCTGGCAGCGCCTGCAGCGCCGCAGCCAGCGCAGCGGGCTGGGCACGCCGGTCCATCCGCACATGCTGCGCCATTCGTTCGCCAGCCACGTGCTGCAGTCCAGCAGCGATCTGCGTGCGGTGCAGGAACTGCTGGGCCACGCCAACATCAGCACCACGCAGGTCTATACCCGGCTCGATTTCCAGCACCTGGCCAAGGCCTACGACGCCGCCCATCCGCGCGCCCGGCGCAAGGACCCGCCCCGCTGACACCCCGCGGCACCGGGCGGCGGCGACGCAGGCCGCACAATCGGAACCATGAAAGTCCTGCGTCTGCACCCCGGCAAGGAGCGCTCGCTGCTGCGCCGCCACCCCTGGATCTTCGAGTCGGCCATCGCCAAGGGCGGCGGCGATGCCGGTGAGACGGTACGTGTCGAGTCGCATGCCGGCGACTTCCTGGCCTGGGCGGCTTTCAGCCCGCACTCGCGCATCCGGGCCCGTGCCTGGAGCTTCGACGCCGACCAGCGCATCGATGCGGATTTCTTCGATGCCGCCTGTGCCACGGCGGTCGCGGCACGGAGCCGGTTCGACATCGACAGCGACGCGCTGCGACTGGTGCACGGCGAATCCGACGGCCTGCCCGGGCTGGTCGTCGATCGCTACGGCGACACGCTGGTGGCGCAGTTCCAGTCGGCCGGCGCCGAGCGCTGGAAGCCCGTGCTGGCCGACGCCTTGTTGCGCCACACCGGCACCACACGGCTGTACGAGCGCTCCGACACCAGCAGCCGCAAGCTCGAAGGCCTGGAGCCGGCAACCGGCTGGCTGCGTGGGGACGGGCCGCTGGACCTGGAATTGCGCGAACATGGCTGGCGCCTGGGGCTGAACATTGCCCAGGGCCACAAGACCGGCTTCTACCTGGACCAGCGCGACAGCCGCGCCCGCTTCGCACGCGCCGCCCGGCACGGGCAATGGTCCGAGGTGCTCAATTGTTATTGCTACACCGGCGGATTCAGCGTCGCGGCGCTGCACGGCGGCGCCGGCCACGTGAGTTCGATCGACTCCTCGGCCAACGCGCTGGCACTGGCGCGCGGCAATCTGGAGCGCAACGGATTTGCATCCAATCGTTACGAATTGATCGAGTCCGACGTCAATGCGGCGCTGCGCCGTTTTGGTGCACAGGGCCGCAGTTTCGATGCCATCGTGCTCGACCCGCCCAAGTTCGCCCCGACCGGCGCCCAGGCCGAACGGGCCGCGCGCGCGTACAAGGACATCAACCGGCTGGCCTTCAAGATCCTGCGTCCGGGGGGAAGCCTGTTCACGTTTTCCTGCTCCGGCGGCATCAGCGTCGACCTGTTCCACAAGATCGTCGCCTCGGCGGGCATCGACGCCGGTGTCGACGGTTACATCATCGGTCACCTCGGTGGTGCGCCCGACCATCCGATGACGATCCCGTTCCCGGAAGGCGAATACCTCAAGGGGCTGGTCATCGTGCGCAAATGAGGCCGGTCGCCGGGACCGGTACACTCCCCACCTTGCTTTTTTGTTTCGACTGGACCACCATGATCGGTTGTCGAAACCCGAATGCAGACCGTCAGACAGCCAGGAATCCAGCATGAGCCTCATCCCCGCCACCATCCTCACCGGTTTTCTCGGATCGGGCAAGACGACGCTGCTCAAGCGCGTACTGTCGGAGACCCACGGCCAGAAGATCGCCGTGATCGAGAACGAATTCGGCGAAGAGAACATCGACAACGACATCCTGGTGTCGGATGTCAAGGAGCAGATCATCCAGATGAGCAACGGCTGCATCTGCTGCACCATCCGTGAAGACCTGCGCAGCACGCTGCAGGACCTGGCGGCGAAGAAGCGCCGCGGCGAGCTCGATTTCGAACGTGTCGTGATCGAGACGACGGGCCTGGCCGATCCGGGCCCGGTCGCGCAGACCTTTTTCATGGACGACGAAATCGCCGAGAGTTTCCTGCTCGACTCGATCCTCACGCTGGTCGATGCCAAACATGCGGCCACCCAGCTCAACGACCGCCAGGAAGCGCGCCGGCAGGTCGGTTTCGCCGACCAGATCTTCATCAGCAAGACCGACCTGGTCGCCAAGGACGAGGTCGACGCGCTGATGCACCGGCTCAAGCACATGAATCCGCGCGCGCCCCAACAGGCCGTGCATTTCGGCGAAGTGCCGATCAAGGACGTGTTCGACCTGCGCGGCTTCAACCTGAACACCAAGCTGGAAATCGACCCCGACTTCCTGAAGGAAGACGACCACGATCACGCGCACCATGACCATGACCATGCGCATGGCGAACACTGCGACCATCCGTCCCACCAGCACGAAGGCGGCCATCACCACCACCATGACGACGACGTCAAGAGCTTCGTGTTCCGTTCGGAGCGCGCGTTCGACCCCGCCAAGCTGGAGGATTTCCTGGGCGCGATCGTCAATATCTACGGTCCGCGCATGTTGCGCTACAAAGGCGTGCTGAACATGCAGGGCACCGACCGCAAGGTGATCTTCCAGGGCGTGCACCAGCTCATGGGCAGCGACCTGGGCCCGCAATGGAAGCCCGACGAAACGCGCACCAGCAAGATGGTGTTCATCGGCATCGACCTGCCCAGGGACATCTTCCTGCAGGGAATGGAGCAATGCCTGGTCTGATGCGTGCACCTCCTTGCTGCAGCGGCCATCCGCATGCGCGGCAGCAGCGCGGACGCCATCTGCGGGAGCCATATCGATATGGGGGTACACTCGCGCGCCGAAGTCTTTGCGCCAACGGGGGTCGAAATGCCCTCGACCGGTGCCGGACCTCGGCCAAAGGTGGGTGCGCGCGTCGGCATGTGGCAGACCTGACGACAGCGCCCGAGGGCAGACGAGTTCAGTGAGGAGTCACCAGCAGTGAAAGCCACACCAGCGAAGGCCAAGACGGCCGCGAAGACCCCCGTGAAGGCAGCCAAACCGGCTGCCAAGGCTGCGGCGAAGCCGGCGGCCAAGCCTGCGGCCACCAAGGCCGCCCCTCGCCCCACGGCCAAGAAAGCGACCACGCACGCGGCCGGGAAATCCACCACCAGCAAGCGGCCGGCCGCCAAGACGGCACCGGCCCCTGCAGTCAAACAGGCTGCCGCCACCAAGGCGACGGCCACCAAGAACACGATGTCCACCAAAACCACCGAAGCCAGCAAGAGCGCACCCAAGTCCGATAACACGCGAGCGATGCCGCCCACGACCGTCATGTCGGCCTCCGGCGTGCCCCAACGCACCGGCCGTCCCTCGTCACGGCTGGCGTCGCTGACCGTGCCCTCGATGGCCCAGTCCGTGGCCTCGACGGCCGCCAAGGCCAGCTACACACCGTTGCCCGACACCCCGGTCATCATTCCTCCGCTGGCCTCGGCCGCCCGCAAGGATCCGAAACTGGCGAACAACTGGAAGACCAAACCGGCGGAAGAACTCACCAACGCCGAGTTGCTGGCCATGCCGGATACCGAGTACATGAACGAGAAGCAGATGGCTGCGTTCCGGTTCAAGCTGACCATGCTCAAGCGCGACATCCTGGCCAGTGCGGGAGAGACCACGGAACATCTGCGCGAGGACACCGTGGTGGTTCCCGATCCGGCCGACCGCGCCACCATCGAGGAAGAACACGCGCTTGAGCTGCGTACCCGGGACCGAGAGCGCAAGCTGCTCAAGAAGATCGAGCAGTCCATTGCCCGCATCGATGCGGGCGACTACGGCTACTGTGACGAGACCGGCGAACCGATCGGCGTCGGGCGCCTGCTGGCCCGTCCGACGGCCACGTTGTCGCTCGAGGCGCAGCAGCGCCGCGAGCTCAAGCAGAAGATGTTCGGCGACTGAGCCGGTTCCGGGCGACAGGCGGGCGCGTAGAATCTTTCGAACTTCCTGCCCGCCCATGTCTGCCAAAGAGAACCACAACCCCAGCCTGCTGTCCAAGGTCGCGAAGTTCGTTCGCAACCCGACGACCAACTGGACGGATCTGGACAAGCAGGATCCGGAGCCGGATGCCGGCTACAGCAAGCAGGCGCTCAAGGAGATGATCGAGCGCAAGCGGCAGAACGACTTCGTCCGCAAGCGCGAGTTCGACCAACTGCGCAAGCTGCGCAGCCGCGACCCGGCCGCCAGCCCCGACATGGCTGGCAGGCCGTCGTATTTCCAGAGCAGCCTGCCGTCGAACCCGGACGAGCGGGCGATGACGATCAAGAAGATCGACGAGATCGAAGCCCAGATGTCCAACCAGTGGTGGCAGGGCAAGAACGACGGCGGCCACAAGTCGTCTGCCGCCGGGGCCGCCGAGCGCAAGCCCGTTGGCAAACCCGACACTGCCGACGTGGTCGATGACGAGGCCTATGCGCCGACCCGCCTGAGTCCGATGCGCCATGACGAGGCCTTGTCCGGCACCGAGACGTCCGACTTTCCGCCAACACAGGACAATTCGGGCTTTGGACCGAACCCGACGCGCACACCGGCCCCCGACGCAGCCGCGTCCAGGTCGGCGGCAGCCGGACCCCGGGTCGGCGACGGGCACGGCTTTTCCGTTTCCCGCGCCCCGACCATCGAGATGGTCGACGGCGCCACCGACGCCGACATGGAAGAGGCCGCCATCCGCTTCGCCAATGGCGACGACAAGGGTGCCGAATCGGCGCTGATCGGCGCACTCGAGAACACCCAGGCGACGCGCGAGCAGGCCCAGCGCTGGGCCGCGGCGCTGCTGGACCTGTACCGCGCGACCGGCCAGCAGGCGCAGTTCGAACGCACGGCAATCCAGTACGCGCAGCGTTTCGATCGCAGCGCCCCGGCGTGGTTCTCGATGCCAGACGCCCTGGGCGCGGCGCAGGGCGACACGCCGGTGCGGACCGTGCCGTCGCGGCTGGTGATCGAACCTGTCTGGGTCTGCCCGGCACAGTTCTCGGTGGCCAGCGTCGACGAGCTCAGCCTGGCCGTGGCCAATGTCGAACCGCCGTGGTTCCTGGATTGGAGCGCGGTGACCGACATCGAGGCCGACGCGGTCGAGCCATTGGCCGCACTGTTCGCGCAATGGTGCGATACCGCGGTCGAATTGCGCTTCTCCGGGGCACGTGCGCTCGAGGCGCTGCTGCGTGCACAGGCCCAGTCCGGCAACCGCGCCAAGGGTCAGGCGATCTGGCGGCTGCGGCTCGATGCCTTGCGCATCATGCAGTTGCAGGACGAATTCGAGCTGGTGGCGCTGGACTACTGCGTCACCTTCGAGGTGTCGCCGCCGGCGTGGCAGGATGCCCGTTGCCGCTACCGCAGTGCCACCATCGCAGGTGAACTGCGCGCGGCGGGTGAAGGCGAAGACGACGACGGACAGACCGGCTCACAGCCCGGCTTTGCGCCCGCGGCCACGGTTCCGATGGGACTGGAGCCGGCCCAGGCCGCGGTGGCCGAGTTGTCGGGCGACATCCAGGGCGAAGCCACGGAGGCGCTGGAGATGCTGGAACGGGCGCGCAACGATTCGCCACGGCTGGTCGTGTCCTGCGCCAACCTGATCCGGGTTGATTTTTCCGCCGCCGGCAGCATATTGAACTGGGTGGCCAATCTGCAGGCTCAGGGGTGCCAGATCCAGTTCCGCGACGTCCATCGCCTGGTGGCCGCGTTTTTCGGCGTGATCGGAATCAACGAACACGCCAGGATCATGATGCGGTCCAACTAGGCCCCCCGCACAGAAACGACAGGCACAGGTCCCGTCCGCCTGGGCGGGGCATTTCGACAGCGGGCACCAGCGGCCCTGAATTCGTCACAGCATGGAACAATTTCACGGAACCACCATCATCAGCGTACGGCGCAAGACCGCCGACGGATACGAGGTCGCCATCGGCGGCGACGGGCAGGTCACGCTGGGCAACATCGTGGTCAAGGGCACGGCGCGCAAGGTACGCAAGCTCTACCACGGCAAGGTGCTGGCCGGGTTTGCCGGCGCCACCGCCGACGCCTTCACGCTGTTCGAGCGCTTCGAGGCCAAGCTCGAGAAACACCAGGGCCACCTGGTGCGCTCGGCGATCGAACTCACCCGCGACTGGCGCACCGACCGGGTGCTGCGCCGGCTCGAGGCCATGCTGGCCGTGGCGGACAAGGACGCTTCGCTGATCATCACCGGCAACGGCGACGTGCTCGAGCCGGAGAACGGCATCATCACGATCGGCTCGGGCGGCGCCTATGCGCAGGCCGCGGCGGTCGCACTGCTGAACCATACCGAACTGCCAGCCGCCGACATCGTGCGCAAGTCGCTCGAGATCGCCGGCGAGCTGTGCATCTACACCAACATGCATCACACCATCGAGACCCTGCCATGAGCCAGGCCCTGACCGTCTTCACCCCGCCCGCGGGTTCCCCCATGTCCGCACTGACGCCGCAGCAGATCGTGCAGGAACTCGACAAGCACATCGTCGGGCAGAACCAGGCCAAGCGCGCGGTCGCCATCGCGCTGCGCAACCGCTGGCGCCGCCAGCAGGTCTCCGGCAGCCTGCGCGCCGAGATCACGCCCAAGAACATCCTGATGATCGGCCCCACCGGCGTGGGCAAGACCGAGATCGCCCGGCGCCTGGCGCGGCTGGCCGATGCGCCCTTCATCAAGGTCGAGGCCAGCAAGTTCACCGAGGTCGGCTACGTGGGCAAGGATGTCGACGCCATCATCCGCGACCTGGCCGACGTGGCCATCAAGCAGACCCGCGAGACCGCCAAGCGCGCGGTCCAGGAGCGCGCCATCGACGCGGCGGAAGAACGCATCCTGGACGTGCTGATCCCGCCGCCACGCGGCGAGGAAGGCGGCCGGCGCGACCCCGACCAGCCCGAAGGCGCGGCACGCCAGGCGTTCCGCAAGAAGCTGCGCGAGGGCCAGCTCGACCAGCGCGAGATCGAGATCGACCTGAGCCAGGCCAGCCCGCAGCTCGAGATCATGGGCCCGCCCGGCATGGAGGAGATGACCGAGCAGCTGCGCGGCCTGTTCGGCCAGATGGGGCAGAACAAGCGCCAGACACGCAAGCTGACCATCGCCGAGGCGCTCAAGCTGGTGCAGGACGAAGAGGCGGCCAAGCTGGTCAACGAGGACGAGATCAAGTCCCAGGCGCTGCAGGCGGCGGAACAGAACGGAATCGTGTTCATCGACGAGATCGACAAGGTGACCTCGCGCTCGGAAGGCAGCAATGCCGGCGAGGTGTCGCGCCAGGGCGTGCAGCGCGACCTGCTCCCGCTCGTGGAGGGTACGACCGTGTCCACCAAGTACGGCATGATCAAGACCGACCACATCCTGTTCATCGCCTCGGGGGCGTTCCACCTGAGCAAGCCCAGCGACCTCATTCCCGAGTTGCAGGGCCGGTTTCCGATCCGGGTCGAGCTCGATTCGCTGTCGGTGCAGGACTTCGAATCCATCCTGACCCAGACCCATGCCTCGCTGGTCAAGCAGTACCAGGCCTTGCTGGCGACCGAACAGGTTACCATCGACTACGCGCCCGACGGCGTGCACCGGCTGGCGCAGATCGCGTACGATGTCAACGAGCGCACCGAGAACATCGGCGCGAGGCGCCTGTCGACGGTGATGGAGCGCCTGCTGGAAGAGGTCAGCTTCGAAGCCAGCAACCTTGCCGGCCAGACCATCGTCGTCGATGCGGCCTATGTCGACAGCCGGCTGACCGATCTGAGCCAGGACGAGGACTTGTCGCGTTACATCCTGTAAGCATCGCAACGGCACTGCGGCGCACTTCTCAGGCAGCACTTTCATACATTGGCGTAAGTCATTCATTTAGAAGACTTTTTTGCGCCAACGTCGACTGCAAATCCGTCCTAAGTCCTTGATTTCATTGAAAAATTTGTTGCAACACGTGTTGCATCGCCGACAAATGCTGATACAGTGCAAAAAAGTGCAATTAAGTGGGGTTTGGTGCCATACCGACACCCGAACCGGCACATTGCATCAGCCAAGGGCAAATACGCGTGTTTCAAGGGGCCTCTTCGTTAAATCTGGATGCCAAGGGTCGGCTGTCGGTGCCGACCCGGCATCGTGACGCCCTCGGCGGCCAGCTGACGATCACACGGCATCCGCACGGGTGCCTGATGGTTTTCCCCCGTCCCGAGTGGGAGAAATTCCGCGAACGCGTGGCGAACCTGCCGATGTCGGCACAGTGGTGGAAACGCGTCTTCCTGGGCAATGCCATGGACGTCGAGATGGACGGCACCGGCCGGGTGCTGGTGTCCCCCGAATTGCGCGAGGGTGCGCACATCACCCGCGAAACCGTGCTGCTGGGCATGGGGAGTTATCTGGAACTGTGGGACAAGGCGACCTATGACGAACAGGAAGCCAAGGCCGTACAGGGCGAGATGCCGGATGTGCTCAAGGACTTTTCCTTTTGAGAGCCGCGCGTGAACACAGGGTTGACTCACACGACCGTCTTGCTGAACGAGGCGGTCGACGCCATGCTCGGAGCGACCGGCACTGCCGCTGCACGCACTTTCGTGGACGCGACCTTCGGCCGGGGCGGCCACAGCCGCCTGCTGTTGTCGCGCATGGGCCCGGACGACCGGCTGATTGCCTACGACAAGGATCCGCAGGCGGTGGCCAGCGCCGCGCAGATCGACGATCCGCGTTTTTCCATCCGTCACCAGGGCTTCGAACACCTGGCCGAGCTCGATCGAGCCTCGGTGGCCGGCATCCTGATGGACCTGGGCGTGAGTTCGCCACAGATCGACGACCCCGAACGGGGATTCAGCTTTCGCTTCGACGGCCCGCTGGACATGCGCATGGACACGACCCGTGGCCAGAGCGTGGCGCAGTGGCTGGCGCTGGCGCAAACCAATCAGATTGCGGAGGTGATTCGTGACTATGGTGAGGAACGGTTTGCTGGCGCCATTGCAAAGGCGATTGTTGCTCGCCGACAGGAACGGGGCCCAATTTCATCCACCGCCGAGCTGGCCCAGCTCGTGGCTGACACGGTCAAAACCCGCGAGCCGGGCCAGAACCCTGCAACGCGCACATTTCAGGCTTTTCGGATTTTCATCAACGCCGAGCTTGAAGCCTTGCAAACGACGTTGACAGCCAGCCTCGATGTATTGCAGCCCCAAGGCATGCTGGTCGTGATCAGCTTCCACTCGCTCGAAGACCGTATCGTCAAGCAGTTCATTGCCCGCCACGCGCGCGAACAGGTCGATCGGCGGGTGCCGTTCGCGCCCGCGCAGGTGCTGCGCCTGGCTGCGCAGGGCCGCGTGAAGGCGTCGGCCTCGGAAGTGGCGGCCAATCCGCGCGCGCGCAGCGCCGTTATGCGCATTGCGCAAAGGACGTCCGCGCCATGAGCCGCAGGACCGCCCCAAGGCGAATCCCGCAGTCCGCAGGACGGAGGGTAGTCCAGTGACCCGGCTCAATATCGTGCTGCTGCTGGCCGTGCTGGCCAGCGCGCTCTACCTGGTGAACGTGCAGTACCAGTCGCGTCGCCTGTACACCGAACTCGAGCGCGCCAACGCCGAAGGACGCCGGCTCGACACCGAGCGCGACCGTCTGCAGGTCGAGCGGCGCGCCCAGGCCACGCCGCAACGGGTCGAGCGGCTGGCCCGCGAACGCCTGGAGATGCGCCCGCCCACGCCGGCCATCACCCACTACGTCGCCTACAGCGACGGTGGCGCCGACGCAAGCGCGGCGACCAACCCGGCCGTGCAGCCGCGCGAAACCGGAGGCCGCGTGCCATGAGCCGCCGGGCCGTTCCCAAGGCGAATCCCGAAGCGCGCAGCGCGCAGGGCACTCCCATGAGCCGCCGGGCCGTTCCCAAGGCGAATCCCGCAGTGCGCAGCACGGAGGGTAGTGCAGTGAGCCGCCGGGCCGTTCCCAAGGCGAATCCCGCAGTGCGCAGCATGGAGGGTAGTGCAGTGAGCCGCCAGGCCGTCCCAAGGCGAATCCCGAAGCGCGCAGCGCGCAGGGCACTCCAATGAGCCGCAAGAGCATCCCCTACACGTCCAGTCCGCTGCTGACCAGCCGCACGCCGGTCTGGCGCAGCAAGCTGATCGTGGCCACGGTCGCGCTCGGCTTCGTCGCACTGGCGGGCCGCGCGGTCTACATCCAGGTCGTGGCCAACGACTTTTTCCAGCGCCAGGGCGAGGTACGGTTTGCGCGCACCCTGTCGTTGCCGGCCAACCGCGGTCGCATCATGGACCGCAACGGCCTCATCCTGGCCTCGAGCGTGCCGGCGCCCAGCATCTGGGCCATCCCCGAAGACGTGCCGCGCGACGCGGCCAAGCTGCGACAGCTGGCCAAGCTGCTCGACATGCCGCTGGCCACGCTCGAGCGCAAGCTCGAGGACGAGGACAAGACCTTCGTGTGGCTCAAGCGCCAGGTCGACGAGTCGGTCGGCAAACAGATCGCCGCGCTCGAACTCAAGGGCATCTACCAGCGCAAGGAATACCGCCGCGAATACCCGGAAGGCCCGGCCGCCGCCCATGTCGTGGGATTCACCAACATCGAGGACAAGGGCCAGGAAGGCATCGAGCTGGCGTTCGACGAGCAGTTGGCCGGACGCGCCGGCTCGCGCCGCGTCATCAAGGACCGGCTGGGCCGCGTGGTCGAAGGTGTCGGCGAACAGGTGCCGCCGGTCGACGGCCAGGACATCCAGCTGAGCATCGACAGCAAGATCCAGTTCTTCGCCTACCAGAAGCTGCGCGACGCGGTGACGACGCACAAGGCGCGCGGCGGCAGTGTCGTGGTCATCGACACCGTCACCGGCGAGGTACTGGCGATGGCCAACTACCCGAGTTTCGCCCCCGACGACCGGCGCAGCCTGACCGGCGAGCAGCTGCGCAACCGGGCGCTGACCGACGTGTTCGAACCCGGCTCGACCATGAAACCGATCACGGTGGCCATGGCGATGCAGGCCGGCCGCGTGACGCCACAGACGCTGATCGAGACCGGCCCGGGCCGCTACTCCATGGCCGGCTTCACGATCCGCGACACCCACGACTACGGCACGCTGACGGTCGAGGGCGTGATCCAGAAATCGAGCAACGTCGGCGCGCTCAAGATCGCGCAGAAGATGAGTCCGCGCGAGATGTGGGACACCTTCACGCTGCTCGGCTACGGCCAGAAGCCGCAGCTGCAATTCCCCGGCGCGGTGACCGGGCGCCTGCGGCCCTGGAAGACCTGGCGTCCGGTCGAACAGGCCACGATGTCCTACGGCTACGGCCTGTCCGCATCGCTGTTCCAGATGGCGCAGTCGTACACCGCATTCGCACACGATGGCCAGGTCATATCGGCCACCATTCTCAAGACCGGCGAACCCGCCGTCGGCACCCAGGTGTTCTCCGCTCGCAACGCGGCCGCGGTACGCAAGATGCTGCAACTGGCCGCCGGCCCCGGCGGCACCGGCCAACGCGCGCAGACCATCGGTTATTCGGTCGGCGGCAAGTCCGGCACCGCGCACAAGCAGGTCGGCAAGGGTTACGCCACCAACAAGTACCGTTCCTGGTTCACCGGCATGGCGCCGATCGACAAGCCGCGCATCGTCGTGGCCGTGATGATCGACGAACCGAGCAACGGCAAGTACTACGGCGGCGAGGTGGCGGCCCCGGTGTTCAGCGAAACCGTGCAGCAGGCCTTGCGACTGATGGGCGTGACTCCCGACATGGCGGTCAAGCCGCAGATCGTCACCGCCGTGGAGGAGAGCCTGTGATGCGGGAACTGCACGCCCCGGCCGCAGCCGCCGCATGGTTGCGCGGGCACGTCACCGGCACGCTGCGCAGTGACAGCCGCACGGTCGCGCCCGGCGATGGTTTCATGGCCTGGCCCGGCGCTGCCCACGACGCACGCGCCCATGTCGGCGCCGCACTGGCCCGGGGTGCCGCGGCCTGCCTGGTCGAGCGTGCCGGCGCCGAGGAGTTTGCGCTGCCCGACGACCCGCGCGTGGCCGGCTACACCGGCCTGCGCACGGCCAGCGCGCTGGTGGCCTGCGCCTATTTCGACGACCCCTCGCACGCACTGCGCGTCATCGCAGTGACCGGCACCAACGGCAAGACCTCCACCGCCTGGTGGCTGGCCCAGGCCTTGTCCAGCCCCCGGATCGACCCGCCCCTGCCCTGCGCCATGGTCGGCACGCTGGGCATCGGCCGGCCGCCTGCCGCCGGTGGCGACACCGACCCGGCCCCGCTGGCCGCGACCGGCCTGACGACGCCCGACCCGGTGCTGCTGCAGGCCAGCCTGCGCCGCTTCGTCGACGCCGGCCTGCGCGCCTGCGCGCTCGAGGCCTCGTCGATCGGCATCGACGAACACCGGCTCGACGGCACGCGGGTCCATACCGCGGTCTTCACCAACTTCACGCAGGACCACCTGGACTACCACGGTTCGATGCAGGCCTACTGGCAATCCAAGACCCGGCTGTTCCAGTGGCCGGGCCTGGCCGCCGCGGTGATCAACATCGACGACGCCAAGGGCCAAGCGTTGACGCAGCTGCCGGCCGTGCAGGCACTCGACCTGTGGACGGTTTCCTGCCGCGCGCCGGCCCGGCTGCAGGCGCAGTCGATCAGCGTCGGCGACACCGGACTGGTGTTCGACGTGGTCGAAGGCCGCCAGCGCGAGCATCTGCAGACCCGGCTGATCGGCCAGTACAACGTCAGCAACCTGCTGGGCGTGATCGCCGCGATGCGCTCTCTCGGTGTCCCGCTGGCACAGGCGGTGGGCGCCTGCGCCGAACTGATGCCGGTTCCCGGTCGCATGCAGCGGCTGCTCGAGGCCGGTCAACCCCTGGTCGCGATCGACTATGCCCATACGCCCGATGCGCTGGACAAGGCACTCGAGGCCCTGCGCCCGGTGGCCCGGCAACGCCAGGGCCGGTTGTGGTGCGTGTTCGGCTGCGGCGGTGACCGCGACCCGGGCAAGCGGCCCCTGATGGGCACGGCCGCCCGCTCCGCCGATCACGTGGTGGTCACCAGCGACAACCCGCGCGGCGAGGATCCTCAGGCCATCATCGACCAGATCCTTCCGGCGCTGGCCGGCCATGGGTCGCTGCACCGGCAGGCCGATCGCGCACAGGCCATCGACACCGCCGTCATGGCCGCCGCCGATGCCGACGTGATCCTGGTTGCCGGCAAGGGACACGAAGACTACCAGGAGGTGGCCGGCCAGAAACGGCCGTTCTCCGACCTCGCGCAGGCCCGCTCGGCCCTGGCGCGCCGGCCCAGTGCGGCGCAGGGTGTGGCGGCATGACGATGATGGACCTGCAACAGGCCGCACGCTGGCTGCCCGGCTGCACCGTGGTCGGTGACGCCGCCACGCCGGTGCAACGCGTGCACTCCGACAGCCGCAGCCTGCAGCCGGGCGACCTGTTCGTGGCCATCCGCGGCGAGCATTTCGACGGCAACCGGTTCCTGGCGCAGGCGCGTGCCGCCGGTGCGACCGCGGCGCTGGCCCACGACGCCGACGCGCTGCGCGCCGCCGGCCTGAGCGGCCTGGTCGTTGCCGACACCCGCGCAGCGCTGGGCCTGCTGGCCACGCGCTGGCGCGAGCAGTTCAGCCTGCCCCTGATCGCGGTGACCGGCAGCAACGGCAAGACCACGGTGACGCAGATGCTGGCCAGCATCCTGCGGCACTGGATGCCCGGTGCCGCGCTGGCCACCCAGGGCAACTTCAACAATGACATCGGGCTGCCGCTGACCCTGTTGCGCCTGCGCGCCGAACACCGGGTGGCCGTGGTCGAACTGGGCATGAACCATCCCGGCGAGATCGCAATGCTCGCGGCGATGGCACAACCGACGGTGGCCCTGATCAACAACGCACAACGCGAACACCTGGAATTCATGGCCACGGTCGAGGCGGTGGCGCAGGAAAACGGCGCCGTCATCGACAGCCTGGCCGCCGCCGGCACGGCCGTGTTCCCGCACGACGACGCTTTCGCGCCGCTGTGGCGCGAGCGCGCCGGCGCACGAACCTGCCTGACCTTCGCCATCGACAGCGACAACCCGGCCGGAGGCGGTGCGGCCGCGATCCGCGCCGAGCCGCCGCGCTGGCACGACGGCGCCTGGCAGGTCCGGGCCGAGACGCCCGCCGGCGCGCTGAGCTTCTCGCTGCCAATGGCCGGCCTGCACAACGCCCACAACGCGCTGGCGGCGGCCAGCTGCGCCATCGCGGC
>CAXBDR010000045.1:0-22165 GCA_963974265.1 uncultured Rhodoferax sp. | reverse complement strand
AAATAGCCGTGGCGCTCGAACTGGAACTTGTCGTCAGGCTGCGCCTGGGCCAGCGAAGGCTCAACGATGGCCTGGACCACGCGCAGGCTGTCCGGGTTCAGGCTGGCCAGGAAGTCGCGTCCGCCGGCATCGGGCTGGGGTTCGGTGAACAAGCGGTCGTACAGGCGTACCTCGGCCGGCAGGCCGTCCGATACGCCGACCCAGGTGATGACACCCTTGACCTTGATGTTGTCCGACCCCGGCGTCCCGCTCTTGGTGTCCGGGATCAGGGTCGCGTGCACGGCGGTGATCGCGCCGTCGGGCCCCTTGCTGCAACCGGTGCACTCGATGACGTGCCCGTACTTGAGCCGCACCTTGTTGCCGGGGAACAGCCGGAAGAATCCCTTGGGTGGCTCCTCCATGAAGTCGCCGCGTTCGATCCAGACTTCGCTGCCCATCGCGAACTGGCGCCGGCCCAGTTCCGGCCGGTGCGGATGGACCGGGGCGCTGCAGTCGTCGAGCTTGCCATTGCCGTCGGCGTCGACGCCGATGACCGCTTCCCAGTTGCTGATCACCAGCTTGATCGGGTCGAGCACGGCCATGGCGCGGGGCGCGACTTCTTCCAGCGTCTCCCGCAGGCAGCCTTCGAGCGAGCTGTAGTCGGTCCAGCCGCCGGCCTTGCTGGTGCCGGCTCGTTCGGCCAGCAGCCGGATGCTCTCGGGCGTATAGCCGCGCCGGCGCAGGCCGACCAGCGTGGGCATGCGCGGATCGTCCCAGCCGCTGACCTTGTGGTCGTAGACCAGCGCGGCCAGTTTGCGCTTGCTGGTGATGACGTAGGTCAGGTTCAGGCGCGCGAATTCGTACTGCCGTGGCGGCGGAGCCGTCAGCAGGCCGCCTTCGATCAGCCGTGCCAGCAGCCAGTCGTACCAGGGGCGCTGGTCTTCGAACTCGAGCGTGCAGATGCTGTGCGTGATCTGCTCGAGCGCATCCTCGATCGGATGGGCATAGGCGTACATCGGGTAGATGCACCATTTGTCACCCGTGTTGTGGTGCGGGGCGCGGCGGATCCGGTAGATGGTCGGGTCGCGCATGTTGATGTTGGGGCTGGTCATGTCGATCCTGGCGCGCAACACCATGCTGCCGTCGAGGTGCCCGCCGTCGCGCATCTCGCGAAAACGCACCAGGTTCTCCTGCGGCGAGCGGTCGCGGAACGGGCTGTCGACCCCGGGGCGCGAAAAGTCGCCCCGGTTGACGCGGATCTCTTCGGCGCTTTGCTCGTCGACATAGGCATGGCCGGCGGTGATCAGGTATTCGGCCGCGCGGTACATGAAGTCGAAATAGTCGCTGGCGTGGTAGAGATGCTTGCAGCCGTGCGCCTCCCAGTCGAAACCGAGCCAGTGCACGGTGTCGACGATGGCGTCGACGAACTCCTTGTCTTCCTTCTCCGGATTGGTGTCGTCAAAACGCAGGTGGCACACGCCGCCGTATTCCTGTGCCAGGCCGAAGTTCAGGCAGATGCTCTTGGCGTGGCCGATGTGCAGGTAACCATTGGGTTCGGGCGGGAAGCGGGTGCGGATACGGGCCGGATCGGGCGCTCCGGCTGCGTGATGTGCGCCGTCGCCCGGGCTGCCGCCCCATCGGCGCGACGCGTTGACGCCGCTTGCCAGGTCGGACTCGATGATCTGGCGCAGAAAATTGCTCGGCTTGGCGGGTTCGGCGGCTGCCGGCGCCGTGTTTTTTGCGGGCTTGGAAGGGGGGGTGCTCATGCACCGGATTCTAGGCGGCGGTCGGCCGTCATTGGCCGAATCGAGGGCCGTCGCGCAGGAACTCCGTTTCCTGCGCGCTGCTGGCGCGGCCCATGGCCGCGTTGCGATACGGGAAACGGCCGAAGCGCGCAATGATGTCCCGGTGCTCGCGCGCGAACCTGAGGTGGCCCTGCAGATCCTGCCGGCGCTCCGGTGGCGCGTCGTCGTGCAACTGCTGGAAGCGGCGCACACATTCGTCCTGCAGGGCGAGGTCTTCCGCATGCATCAGCGGCATCAGCAGGAATACCGTGCATGCCAGCGGCAGTTCGGCGTGCCAGCCGCGTTGCAGCGCGTCCGTCACCAGGGCCTGGGACCGCGCATCACCCGAGAAGGCGCGCGCCTGGCCACGAAATACGTTGCGCGTGAACTGGTCGAGCACGACGACCAGGGCCAGCCGTTCCAGAGGCACGGTTTCCCAGTGCGCCAGACCGCCAGCCAGGGCCTGTTCGACACAGTCGCCGAATCGCGCCGTGATGTCGGCATCCTGGGCCTTGCCGCCGCCGAACCACAAGGCGCCGCGGCTCTGGCTGGGCCATCCGCGCTGCAGCGCGTCGCCGAACCAGTAGTCCAGCACCTGCGCCGGGCTTGCAGCTGCCGTGTCGTGATCGTGGTTGGTCATGTATCGCTTTCCTTGCTTGCGTCGCCCGGTTGTACTACATCGCCTTGAACCGGTGCGCATACAGTCGGCTGACCGCGATCCGTTCCGGGCGGTCGCGCAATGCCAGCCAGAGCTTGCCGGCATCGTCGCGCGTGACCGTGGCAATGGAGCGGGCCCGCACGACATGGGAGCGGTGCACCTGCCAGAACTGCTGCGGGTCCAGCCGCGGCAGCAGTTCGCGAAGTGGCGTGCGGATCAGGTACTCGCGGTCCGCCGTCAGCACGCGCACGTATTTGTCCGCGGCCTCCAGCAGCCGGACGTCGTCGAGTGCCACCATGTGCACCACGTTGCCGATGCTGGCCTGCAGCACCGTCAACGGCTGCGATGGCGAACCGGGCGCTGCGGTGCCGGCCAGCCAATGGCGCAGCTGTTCGACGGCTTGCGCGACCGACGCTGTATCGGGCAGGTCCACCGGCGCAGGCGCGGACAGGGGCGCGGGCTCGAACTTCGCCTGCAGGCGCGCCACCGTCTTGCGCAGCCGGTCGGTCTGCACCGGCTTGAGCAGATAGTCGACGGCGTGGGTCTCGAAGGCCTGCACCGCGTATTGTTCGTACGCGGTGACGAACACCAGGGCCGGGAACGGCGTGTCGCCGGTATCCGCCTCCCATTGCTCGAGCAGGCCGGCCGCCACGTCGATGCCGCTGCGACCGGGCATGCGGATGTCGAGAAACAATACGTCGGGCCGCAATCGCAAGGCCTGTTCCAGCGCGGCATCGCCGTCGCCCACCGTGGCCCGTATCTCGAGCGCCGGCCAAAGCCGACCCAGGGCCTTGCCCAGCGCCTGCGCCAGCAGCGGTTCGTCTTCGGCGATCAGGGCGGTTGTCATGGGGCCGGCGGGTTCTGGTGTGGCGCCGTGGCCGCCGTGCTGTGCCAAGGCAGGTCGATCCGCACGGCGACACCCGCCGGCACGTCGGGTTCGACGGCCAGTTGCGCCTGGGATCCGTATGCGGTCTGCAGGCGTTCGCGCACCTGCGCCAGGCCGAATCCGTTCGCTTGCAAGGCGCCCGCGGCCAGACCCATGCCGGTATCGCGCACCTCCAGAGTCAACACTGCGCCGCTGCGGCTGGCCCGAACGGTGACACTTCCGCCGCCGACCTTGGGCTCCAGGCCATGCTGGATCGCGTTCTCGACCAGGGGCTGGAGCAGCAGCGTCGGGATTTGCGCCGAGGCCAATGCCGCGGGCAGCTCCAGCGTGAAGCTCAGGCGCGAGCCCATGCGCACGGCCATCAGTTCAAGGTAGTCGCGCAGACGCGCGAACTCGGCCTGCAGCGAATGGGTGCTCGCACGCGAGGCATTGAGCGTGGCGCGCAGATAGGCGATCAGGTGATCCAGCATCACCTGCGCCCGCGCCGGGTCGGCGTCGATCAACACGCGCAGGTTGGCCAGGGTGTTGAACAACATGTGGGGCTCGAGCTGGGTTTCGAGCAGCTTGAGCCGGGCTTGCGCGGCCTGGTAGTGGGCCTCGGTCATGCGGGCCGTGAGATAGCTGCTTTGCGTACGGGTGTAGAAGTAATAACTGGCCGCCGTTCCCGCCAGGGCCGTGATCAGCAAGGACGCGGGCAGGGTCTGCAGACCGATGCCGCTCCACGACGACCAGCCGAACCATGCGTCGCCCATCCGTGTTCCCGCGACGTAGCCGGCCGCCACGCTGCCCAGCGGCAACAACCAGGCGGCATGGCCCTGGGGCCAGCCGGTCGTGCGGCTTGACGCAAACCATTCGCGGCCGAAGTCGATCAGGAACCAGATGCTGCCGCCGATCGCCAGTGAATAGACAAGCGGGATCTCGTACGCCCGTTCAGGCCGGAACGCGAACTGGATCGCCGACGCGGCCAGGCAGAACGCCAGTGTCTGCAGCAGGTGGCTGGCCTTGGCGATCCAGTCGATGCCCATGCGCAAGCCTGCGGGTCAGCCGGGGTCGCGCGCGCGCTCGCGCTGCAGTCGTTCGCGCTCCTTCTCGACCATCCGTTCGCGCAGGCCGGAGCCCGATCCGAGCAGGAACACGGCCACGCCGTGCAATGCCAGCCCCAGGCCCCAGCCCAGCATCGGATAGATCGACCAGCGGCGCTGGCCCGTGCCGTATTCCGACAGTGCGAACAGGAACAGGTTGACGACCAGGTACACCGCCGCATGGGTGTACCAGCCCAGCTTGGCGCCAGCGCGTCGGCGCGCCAGCCGGTCGATGTCTTCGTTGGAGAGGGGCAATGGCATGTCGGTGTTCATTCTAGGAGTCGTAGCGCCAGCGCGGTCGTGCGTTCTGGTTCGGTGGCGT
Organism: uncultured Rhodoferax sp.; assembly: GCA_963974265.1. Taxonomy (GTDB): domain Bacteria; phylum Pseudomonadota; class Gammaproteobacteria; order Burkholderiales; family Burkholderiaceae_C; genus CAISIP01. The sequence continues at coordinate 17,454 of CAXBDR010000045.1, read as the reverse complement.
CAATCGCGGCAGGCCGCGACGATCGCGGGGTAGGCGCGCTCGTCCAGCGTCAGACCGATATGGTTGACACCCTCGACCAGGGTCACGGTCACCGGATGGGCGGCATCGGCAAATTCGGCGGCGTACCGGCTCGAGTCGAACAACTCGTCCTGTGTTCCGGCGACGATCCGCATCGGCTTGCGTGCGCGGCGGATGTCGCCGCGGTAGTCGTCGCGCGGACGGAAGGCGGTGGCCAGCGTGTAGTCGTAGCTGCCGGTCAGGGATTCCCGCGCCACGTCGTTCAGTCCGAAGCGCAGCACCGGCAGGTGGTTCCAGGCGCGGATGCCGATCCGGTTGAGCATGCCCAGCGCGATCAGCCGGGGCAGGCCGACCGACACCCAGCCCCCGTTGTCGGGCCGCTGGGTCGGGGCGGCGTGATGCAGGAACGGTGCCAGCAGCAGGTAACGGTCGAACAGGTCCTGGTGCATGCCACCGGCCAGGCGCAACACGAAACCGCCCCCCGATGAAAAGCCTGCCAGGGTGCTCGGTCCATCGTGCGGCACGGCCTGCATGAAATCGGCGACGTCGTCTTCGAGCTGGCCGACATGATCGGCCCGGCCCCGGGGCCCGGAGTCGCCGTGGCCGCGCATGTCCAGGGCGTCGACCGTGAAGCCCGCCCGTGCCAGTGCGCGTGCCAGCGGATGCATGGACCGGGCACGCGCCGACGATCCGTGCACCAGCACGATGCGGCGCCGGGAGTCCGCGGTCACCGTGTCGCCGGCAGGCGCATAGTGCAGCCATGCCAGCCGCGTGCCGTCGCGCGCCATGAAATGGCGGGCCGCAGGAACGTCCGAGAAGTCGGCCTTGGAGAACGGTGCGTTGATGCTGTCGAGCGCGGCGATCGGGCCCGGACCGCCCAGTGCGATCGCGGCCGCAAGCATCACTACCAGTATCGCCGCAGTGGTCAGGATCATGTTTGCGATCTTGTTCATGTCGGTTCGTGCAATGCACTGGCAGTGTGCTGCCTGCAGCATATGTTGCCATGGCGGACCAGCCGTCGCAGGCGCGGCAAGCCGGCCGCGAAGAAGCGGAGCTGGATCTGGATCAACATGAGAAGGCCTTTCGTGCAATGGAGTCAGGTTCGCCGCGTGTCAGATCAGGCCCATCCACTGTCCCAGGACCAGGTTGCCGAGGTAGCGGCCCGGCAACAGCGTGAAGCCGCCGGCAAGCACGCAGGCGCCGAGATACAGGGTTTGCATGGTCTTGCGATGCCCGTCGATATTGCCGTGCGCCAGGTGCCGGAACGCGCCGAACAACCCGAGCAGGGTGATGGGCACCAGCAGGTGGATCGGGGTGTAACCGGCGATGTTGGGCAGCGCGTAGTCGCGGATGAAGATGGCCGACACCGCGGCGGCCAGCATCAGCGTGACCCAGGCATACCCGAAGGCCCGGTGCAGGCGCGGGCGTTGCTGCCGGCCCTTGCGCGCCCACAGGGCGACCGGACCCAGCACGACGGCGGCGAGCGCGGAACTGGTGTGGATGGCGATCAGTGGTGACATCTGCATGGCGGTCTCCCGGGCTGGAATGCCTCCGACTGTGCCGGCTCGCATCCGGCCCGGCCAGCCGTGTGCGACGAAGCGGCGAACGCCGGGAGTGAAATGCCGCCAGGCGGCGCCAATGACTTTGCCGTGTCTTTACAAAAACCGCGTTCTGGCCGGACGGAAAACGCATGCTTGTTCCTAGAATTCGCCCATGAACAAAACGCGCTGGCTGGTGTTGCCGGGATTGCTGGTCGTGGCCGCCGCCACCGCCTGGTGGTGGACCCAGCGCTCCGGCGCCGACGCCGTGCAATACCGCACGGCGACCATCGAGCGCGGCACGCTGCAGGCCACGGTGTCGGCCAGCGGCGCGGTCAACCCGGTCACCCAGGTGTCGGTCGGCACCCAGGTGTCGGGCCAGATCCGGGACCTGCTGGTGGACTTCAATTCCGAGGTCAGGGCCGGCCAGTTGATCGCGCAGATCGACCCGGAGACCTTCGAATACCGCGTGCGTTCGGCCCAGGCGGATGTCGAGGCGGCGCAGGCGGCCGTGGCCACGGCGCAGGCATCCGCCGCCGCGGGACGGGCCCAGGTGGCCCGCGCCCAGGTCGACCTGAACGAGGCCCAACGCGATTTCGAGCGCAAGCAAAGCCTGGTGCAGATGCAGTTCATTGCGCAAAGCGAGTCCGACCGGGCCCGTGCGCTCGTGAACACCACGACCGAGGCGCTCAAGGCGACCCAGGCCCAGGTCGGCGTCACCGAGGCGCAGATCAAGACTGCGATGGCCAACGTGGCGCAGCGCGAGGCGGCATTGGCGCAGGCGCGGGTGGACCTGGCCCGCACCCGGATCACCTCGCCGGTGGACGGCATCGTGATCAAGCGCGCGATCGAGAAAGGCCAGACCGTGGCCGCCAGCCTGCAATCGCCGGAGCTGTTCGTGATCGCGCAGAACCTGTCGGACATGCAGGTCGACGCCAGCGTCGACGAAAGCGACGTGGGGCGTATCCGTGCCGGGCAACACGCCACGTTCACCGTCGATGCGTTTCCGGGCCAGACCTTCGAGGGCGAGGTGCGCCAGGTGCGCAAGGCCGCGCAAACCATTGCCAACGTCGTGACCTACGTGGCCGTGGTCGGCTTCTCCAACAGCGCCGGACGGCTGCTGCCGGGCATGACGGCCAACGTGCGCATCGTCACCGATCAGCGCGACAACGTGCTCAAGGTGCCCAATGCGGCCCTGCGGGTGCGTATCGCCGGTGTCGAGCCCGCGCCGGCAGGCGGTGCTTCGGCACCCGCCGGCGCGGGCCCCGGCGTCAGCACCGGTGATGCGACGGGATGGTCCTGGATGTCGGCCGCGCATGCGCAACCCGCGGGCGGTGGATTTGCCGCGATGCGCGAACGGCTGATCGCCGAGTTGCAGCTCGATACGGCGCAGCAGGCCAGGCTGGACGCGCTCATGCTGGAGTTTCGCCCGCGTTTTGTGGCGCTGGCCGATCTGGAGCAGCCGCAGCGGCAACCGGCACGCGCCAGGTTGCTGGCCGAGATGCAGCAGAAGATCAATGCCATGCTGACGCCGGACCAGCGCGCCGCCTACGAGCAGATGCAGGCCCGTGCGGCTGCCACCCGGGCGGCGCAGGCGGCGACAGCCGGCACCGCAAGCCCGGCGCCAGCCGGGGATGCCGCCGGACCGACCGTCGCGGCGGCCAATGGTGCGACTCGGCCGGCAGCGCAGGTCGCCCCGGCGGCCGCCGGTGGAGGGCCGATGCAGGAGTTCCGCAACCGCCTGGTGGCCGAACTCCGGCTCGGCGCCGAGCAGGCGGCCAAGGTCGACGCCGTCATTGCCGATGCCAGGCCGCGGTTCATGGCCTTGCGTGACCTGCCGGCCGAGGAGCGGCCCAAGGGACGCGACCGCATCATGGCCGATCTGCGGGCGCGTATCGGCGACGTGCTCACACCCGAACAGAAGACGCGGTATGCTGCGATGCTGGCCGAGGCGGCCGGACGCAGCAACGCCCGCGGTCGCATCTACCTGCTGGGTGCCGATGGCAAGCCGAAAGCGTTCAACGTACGCCTGGGCATATCGGACGGCAGCAGCACCGAGTTGCTGCTCGCCGCCGGCAGCCCGGCGGCGGCCGAGGTGCGCGAAGGCGCAACCGTCATCACCGGCGTGCTGGCATCTGCCTCCGGCGGAAGCCGCCCCCCGGGCGGCCCGCGCCTGCCGTTCTAGCCGTCTCCCCATGCCGGATCCATCGGTGCTGATCGCAGCGCGCGACCTGACCAAGGTCTACACCATGGGTGACCAGACCGTGCACGCCTTGCGCGGCGTGTCGCTGGACATCGTCGACGGGGAGTTCGTTGCCATCATGGGGGCCTCGGGTTCGGGCAAGTCGACGCTGATGAACATCCTCGGTTGCCTGGACCTGCCGACGGCAGGCCACTATCGGCTGGCGGGCGAGCCGGGGGAATCGATGTCGCCCGACCAGCTGGCTTCGATCCGCAACCGGCGCATCGGCTTCGTGTTCCAGCAGTTCAACCTGTTGCCGCGCACCAGCGCGCTGGAAAACGTCGAACTGCCGTTGGTCTATGCGGGTGTTGCGGCAGCGTCGCGGCGCGAGCGGGCGATGGCGGCCCTCGCGCAGGTCGGCCTGGGCCAGCGCCATGCGCACACGCCGTCCGAACTCTCCGGCGGCCAGCAACAGCGGGTGGCGATCGCGCGGGCGCTGGTGAACCGGCCGCAGCTGATCCTGGCCGACGAGCCCACCGGCGCGCTGGACACCCAGACCAGCGATGACATCATGCGGCTGCTGTCCGAACTCAACGGCGCCGGCATGACGGTGGTGCTGGTGACGCACGAGAACGACATCGCGCAGTGGGCGCGCCGCAAGATCGTGTTCCGCGACGGCCTGATGCTGCAGGACCAGGCGCAGCCCGGCGGCCCGGTGGCGCCAGCGGTTTCGGAGCCGGCGCCATGAACACGCTGGCGGCGCTGCGCAGCGCCTGGCGCGCGCTCGCGGCCAATACCTTGCGCAGCATCCTGACCATGCTGGGCATCATCATCGGCGTGGCCGCCGTGATCACGATGATTGCGGTCGGACAGGGCGCCACCCATCGGGTGAAGGAGCAGATGAAGGGCCTGGGCTCGAACATCATGCTGGTATTTCCCGGCACCATCACCCAGGGCGGCGCGCGCCTGGGCGCGCAGACCGGCCAGTCGCTGACCGAGGAAGATGCGCTGGCCATTGCGCTGGAAGTGCCCGAGGTGCAGGTGGCCGCGCCGGTGTCGCGCACCGGCGCGCAGGTCGTGGCCGGCAATGCGAACTGGAGCACCAGCATCTTCGGTACCAGCAACGACTACCTGGAGGCACGCGACTGGACGCTGGAGTCCGGCCGGCTGTTCGAGGCTGCCGAGATGGCCGGATCCGCCAAGGTGGCCATCGTCGGCCAGACGACGGCGCGCGAGTTGTTCGGCGACGCCGATCCGCTGGACCAGGTGATCCGCATCAAGAAGGTGCCGGTCACCATCGTCGGCCTGCTCGAGAAAAAGGGGCAGAACGCCAACGGCCAGGACCAGGACGACGTGGTGATGGTGCCGATCAGCACCTACCGCAACCGTATCCAGGGCGGCGCGGGCGGCAAGGCGCGGCGGGTCGGCTCGATCACCGTCAAGGTCAAGGAAGGCCAGAGTATGAAGGTGGCCGAGGACAACATCAAGGACTTGCTGCGCCAGCGCTTCAAGATCCAGCCCGGCGCCGACGACAGCTTCACGATCCGCAACCTGACCGAGATCCTGCAGGCGCAGGAAGCATCGAGCCAGGTCATGACCTTGCTGCTGGCGGCGGTGGCCGGCATCAGCCTGGTGATCGGGGGCATCGGCATCATGAACATCATGCTGGTCAGCGTGACCGAACGCACGCGCGAGATCGGCTTGCGCATGGCGGTGGGTGCGCGCGGGCGCGACATCCTGGCGCAATTCCTGATCGAAGCGGTCACGCTGAGCCTGATCGGGGGCGGCATCGGCGTGGTCCTTGGCGCGATCGCCACCTGGGCCATCGGCCAGTTTGCCGGCTGGCAGGTCAGCATGACGGCGGGCAGCATCGTGCTGGCGGTGGGTTTCTCCGGATGGGTCGGCGTGTTCTTCGGGTTTTACCCGGCGCGCAGGGCGTCGCGCCTGTTGCCGATCCAGGCCTTGCGGTACGAGTGAATGGGCCCGAAGCTTGCTTGTCACGCGGGGCGGCGATAATCCGCGCTTCGACCATGCCCCCGGAAGCCGCTTGCGCGTTTCCGTCACCCGGGGCGATTGCAGTGGCAGTGCCACATTCCCAGGACAGGAGTTTGCGTGGATAGTGTGTTGTTGGCCAAGGCGGCCGTGATGGGCATCGTCGAGGGGTTGACCGAGTTCCTGCCGATTTCGTCGACCGGGCATCTGATTCTGGCGGGAGCACTGCTTGGCATGGACGATGCCAAGGCCAAGGTATTCGACATCGCGATCCAGACCGGTGCCATCCTGGCGGTGATCATCGTGTATTGGCAGAAGATCCGCGAGACGCTGGTGCAGCTGCCGCACCAGGAGCAGGCACAGCGGTTTGCGCTCAATGTGCTGGTCGCGTTTTTTCCGGCGGTGATCCTGGGTTTGCTGTTCGGCAAGGCGATCAAGGCCCACCTGTTCACACCGGTGGTCGTGGCCAGCGCCTTCATCATCGGGGGCCTGATCATCCTGTGGGCCGAGCGGCGCCACAGCCGCGCCGCAACCGCGCCGCGCATCCTGAGCGTGGACGCGATGCGCTGGACCGACGCGCTCAAGGTCGGCCTGGTGCAGTGCCTGGCGATGATTCCCGGCACCAGCCGCAGCGGCGCCACCATCATCGGCGCCATGTTGATGGGCCTGTCGCGCAAGGCGGCAACCGATTTCTCGTTCTTCCTGGCGATTCCGACGCTGATCGGTGCCGGTGTCTACAGCCTGTACAAGGAACGTGCCCTGCTCGCCCTGTCGGACCTGCCGATGTTCGGCGTCGGCCTGTTGTTCTCGTTCATCAGCGCCTGGTTGTGCATCCGCTGGCTGCTGCGCTACATCGCCACCCACACCTTCGTCGGCTTCGCCTGGTACCGGATCGCATTCGGCATCGTCGTGTTGCTCACCGCCTGGACCGGCACCGTGCAGTGGGTCGACTGAGTCGGGCCTGCCGGGGTTTCCGACCGGCGCAGCCGCCTACCCGATGCTGCGCAGGTTGAGGATGCTGGCCTCGATGGCTGCCGCCGTCACGGCAGGCAGTTCCATCGGAAACAGGTGACTGCCGTCGAGCATCGTGATCCGGCCTTTGGTCAGCTGTTCGGTCATCTGCATGCCGACCTGCTTCATCTCGCGCGAGTGCAGGCCACCGATGAAGGCCACCGGGCACTTGATCGGGTGGCGCCGGAACAGGCGCTCCAGATTGCTCGGCAGGTTGTTGTAGATGGCCGTCTCCACGTCGCGGGAGAACGCGAGCACGCGCTGGCCATCCTGGTCCACGGTGCCATGGCGGATGTAGTCCTGCAGCACGGCCGGGTCCCAGCGGGAAAACGCCTTCTTGTGCTGGAAATGCGCGAGCGCTGCCGCTTCGCTGGGCCAGCTGTTGCGCCGGCGCCGGCTGACGGCGCCCGGTGACACGGCCGCGACGATCTGGGTGCTCTTGATCAGGCCCAGCGTGGTGGCTTTCCAGCCGCCGAGCACCGGCGAGTCGAGCATCACCACGCCCTTGGCCAGTTCCGGATGCCGCGCCGCGACCATCAGGCTCAGAAAGCCGCCGAGCGAGTGGCCGATGAACCAGGCCGGCTCGCCGGCCTTGTCGACCACCGCCTGCGCATGGTCGGCGAGCTGGCGCACCAGGTGCGGCCAGTTGTTGGTGACCGGGTATTGCGGGTCGTGGCCGAACATCTCGACCGCGCTGACCTTGAAGCCGCGCGACTTCAGATGCTTGAACAGGACGCGGTAGGTGCTGGCCGGAAAGCTGTTGGCGTGCGAGAAGACGATCTGCGGCATCAGATCAGCTTTTCCTGCGGGTTGCGGATCTTCTTGAGCGGACGGTTGCGGGCGGCCTCGACCATCAGCGGAATGTCGGTCTGCTCGCCTTGCCACATCGGATCCTCGATGCTGTCGAACACCTCGCGCAGCTTGCTGCCCCAGTTGTTGTGCATCATCTGGTAGTAGGGGTTGTTCTCGTCGATGCAGACGATCTTGTCGGTCTGGAACCGGTCGACCTCGTAGACCACCATGTCCAGCGGCAGTCCGACCGAGAGGTTGGACTTGAGCGTGGAGTCCATCGACACCAGCGCGCACTTGGCGGCTTCGTTCAGCGGCGTCTCCGGCGTGATCACCCGGTCCAGCACGGGCTTGCCGTATTTGGATTCGCCGATCTGGAAATACGGCGTCTCCGGCGTGGCCTCGATGAAGTTTCCGGCCGAGTAGACCTGGAACAGCCGCATCGACTCGCCGCGGATCTGGCCGCCGATGAGCATCGAGACATTGAACTCGACGCCCGATTGTTTCAGCGATTCGCCGTCGCGCTGCTGCACGCGGCGGATGGCCGCACCCAGCACACGGGCCACGTCGAACATGCTGCTGGCGTTCCAGATCGTCAGCGGCTGGTCATCACCGTCTTCCTTCAGGCGTTCGATCTGCAGGATCTCGCGCACCGATTGGGAAATGCTCAGGTTGCCGGCGGTGAGCAACACGATGAAGCGGTCGTCGGACCGTTCGTAGACGATGATCTTGCGGAAGGTGCTGATCTGGTCGAGTCCGGCATTGGTACGGGAGTCGGACAGGAATACCAGTCCGGCATTGAGTTTGATGGCGACGCAGTAGGTCATGGCGGGGCACGCGCAGGCGCGCACTAGGGTTGCAACGAAGCCGGTGCCGACGGGTCGCCCCGCCGGCACCGGCATACAGGTCGCAATGGTACCAAGCGGGCGGGCCCGCACGGCACGGACCGCCTTATGGACGGCTCTTGTCCAGTGCCTTTTCGGTTTCGTCGGACTGCCACATGTTGGCGGTCACGTCGACCTTGCTGGCCTTGCCGGAATCGTCGAGGTCGATCTGGACTTCATACGTGGACTGGCCCTTGACGATCTCCATCTCGACATAGTCCTTCTCGCGGTCGTTGGTCGACGTGATCTGGTAACCCATCTTCTTCAGGTCGGCGGTGTAGGCAGCCAGCGGCTTGCCCTTGGGCAACGCCTTCTCGAGCTTCTCCGTCTCGGTGTTGTACCGCGCCATGCGCGGGCTGTCGCTGTAGGCCGAGTTGCTGGCCACGTAGCGCGGCGGCTGTTCCATGCGGTTGCCGCGCAGCACGTTCTTGGTGGCGTCGGCGCGCCAGATGTTGGATTCGACCTTGACCTCCTTGCCCTTGCCGGCCTGGTCGAGTTCGATCTGCACCTCGTAGGAGTTGGTGTTCTTGACGACCTCGTACTCGAGATAGTCCTTCTTGTCGGCATTGATCGAGGTCACGGTATAGCCGTTGTCGGCCAGCGACTTCAGGTAGGCGGCCTTGTCATGGCCGGTGGCGAGAGCCGATTCCAGGCGTTGCTTCTCGTCGGTCCACAAGGTCATGCGTTCGCGGTCGCTGTAGGCGATGGTGTTGGCCGGAGCCGCGGCCGTGGCGCCAGTCGCGGTCTTGCTGCCGCTGTCGGTCCCAGCTGCCCATGTCGGCAGCACGACGAAGGCCGCAGCCGTGGTGGCCAGGATGGCCCGGATGGTATGGATGGTTTTCATGTGTTGTTACTCCCTGGTTGAAAGACACGGTATGGAGGTGTGCCTGCGGTGCTCTGTGCGGGCATTGCCGGCGCAAGCTCCATGACAGGCATCGTCTCGCGATTGCAGGACATCGACCATCGGCGGTGGCGAGTTCCGGATGTCGGACGATTCCGACCGCAATCGCATCTGGCGGCCGCTGGCAGGGGTGCCGGACACATCGTCTTGCGCTATGCTGCATTTGCTGACGCGACACTACCGCGCGTTACGTTCCGGCCAGGCTGCCCGACGGCGCTTGGCCACGCACGACGCAGCATGGAAAGACCACAGATGAATCGCTACGACAAATACCACAGCCTCACCATCACCCGCCATGCCGTCGACACCCGGCGTGGCATCCTGGAGGTGGTCATGGGCGGGCCTGGCAAGCTGGCGACCGCGGACCATTCCGGCCACAAGGAACTGTCGAACATCTGGCGCGACATCGGCGACGACCCGGACGTGCACGCGGTGGTGCTGCGCGGCGAGGGCAAGGGCTTTTCCGCCGGTGGCGACTTCGGCCTGGTCGAGGACATGGCCAGGGACTTCGCAGTGCGCACCCGCGTCTGGAAGGAGGCGCGGGACCTGGTCTACAACGTCATCAACTGCGACAAGCCCATCGTCTCGGCGATGCATGGCCCGGCGGTCGGGGCAGGGCTGGTGGCCGGGCTGCTGGCCGACATCCCGATTGCCGCGCGCAGCGCCAAGATCGTCGACGGCCACACCCGGCTCGGTGTCGCGGCCGGCGACCATGCCGCCATCATCTGGCCGTTGCTGTGCGGCATGGCCAAGGCCAAGTATTACCTGATGCTCTGCGAACCGCTCAGCGGCGAGGAGGCCGAACGCATCGGCCTCGTAGCGCTCACCGTCGACGATGACCAGTTGCGCGACAAGGCCTTCGAGGTGGCCACCCGATTGACCATGGGGTCGCAGACCGCCATCCGCTGGACCAAATACGCGCTCAACAACTGGCTGCGCATGATGGGCCCGAGCTTCGACAGTTCGCTGGCGCTGGAGTTCATGGGTTTTGCGGGGCCGGACGTGCACGAGGGCGTGGCCAGCCACCGCGAACGCCGCAAGCCGGACTTCAACCCGGACTGCGACCTGTGACTCAGCGCTGGCGCGCGCGGCCGCCCGTCGTCCGCCCCGGCTGACGCGGCGCGGCGACGGCCCGACGGGCACTGGGTCGTCAGGTGCCCGCGGCCTTCTTCTTCAACGCGTACAACACCTCCAGCGCCTCGCGCGGGCTCAATGCATCGGGGTCGATCCGCGCGAGCTCGGTCTCGACCGCACTGGTCTGCGGCGTGCTCGCTGCCGGTGGCGCCGCGAACAGGTCGACCTGGGCCCGGCTGGCGCTGGCGTTGTCCTCCAGCGCGCCGAGCGCGTGTTGCGCCTGGTTCAGCACCGCAGCCGGCATGCCGGCCAGGCGTGCGACCTGGATCCCGTAGCTGCGGCTGGCCGGCCCCGCCTGCACCTCGTGCAGGAACACGATGTCGCGCCCCGACTCGGCGGCGCTGACGTGTACGTTGGCCGCACCCTTGTGCTCCAACGGAAACGCGGTGAGTTCGAAATAGTGGGTCGCGAACAGCGTGAAAGCCTGCGACTTGCCATGCAGGTGACTGGCGATCGCCGAGGCCAGCGCCAGGCCGTCGAAGGTGGAGGTGCCGCGGCCGATCTCGTCCATCAGCACCAGCGAGTGGGGCGTGGCGCTGTGCAGGATCTGCGCCGCCTCGGTCATCTCCAGCATGAAGGTCGACTGCGCATTGGCCAGGTCGTCGGCCGCGCCGATGCGGGTATGGATGGCGTCGATCGGCCCGATGCGGCAACTGGCCGCCGGCACGTAGCTGCCGACGCAGGCCAGCAGCACGATGACGGCGATCTGGCGCATGTAGGTCGACTTGCCGCCCATGTTCGGACCGGTGATGACCAGCATGCGGGTACGTGCGTTCAGGCTGGTGTTGTTGGCGATGAAGCTGCCGCTGCTGGTTTCGGCGAGACGGGCCTGCACCACCGGGTGGCGGCCGGCGGTGATCTCGATGCACGGGTCGTTGGCGAATTGCGGTGCGCACCAGTCCAGCGTCAGCGAGCGTTCGCACAAGGCACCCAGCGCATCGAGCGTGGCCAGCGCCTGCGCAATCGCCGTCAGCGTCGGCACGTGGGCCTGCAATTGGTCGAGCAATTGGTCGTAGAGGAATTTCTCGCGCGCCAGCGCGCGCTCCTGCGCGCTGAGCGCCTTGTCCTCGAAGGCCTTGAGTTCGGGCGTGATGAAACGCTCGGCGTTCTTCAGCGTCTGGCGGCGCCGGTAGTCGGTCGGCACCTTGTCGGCCTGGCCTTGCGTGACCTCGATGTAGAAACCATGCACCTTGTTGAACTGCACGCGCAGGTTGGTGATGCCGGTGCGGGTGCGTTCGCGCTGTTCCAGGTCGAGCAGGAAGCCGTCGCAGTTGTCCTGGATCGCGCGCAACTCGTCGAGTTCGGCGTCGAAACCGGAGGCGATAACGCCGCCGTCGCGCACCAGTGCGGCAGGTGTTTCCTGGATCGCGGCACGCAGCAGTTCGGGACAGCCGGCGGGGGGCGCCAACGCCTGGCCGAGCTGCACCAGCCAGCCATCGAGGCCCAGCACCAGCGGCGCGAGTTGCGCCGTCTTGTCCAGCGTGACCTGCAAGGCCACCAGTTCGCGCGGGCGCACCTGGCGCAGCGCGATGCGTGCGCTGATGCGTTCGATGTCGGTGCTGCCCTTGATGGCGGCGCGCAGTTCCTGCCAGGGGCCGGTGCGCAGCCGGGTGATCGCGTCCAGTCGCCGGGCTGCCACGCTGCGGTCGCGCCGCGGTTCGAGCAGCCAGTGCCTGAGCAGGCGGCTGCCCATGCCGGTCAGGCAGGTGTCGAGCAGCGAGAACAGCGTGGGCGCTGGATCGCCGCGCAGCGTGTGCGTCAGCTCCAGGTTGCGCCGGGTCGCCAGCGGCAGTTGCACCAGGTCGTCCTGGCGCTGCACCACGATGCCTTGCAGATGGCTGAGCGGGCGGCCTTGCGTGTGCTCCGCATAACCGAGCAATGCCGCCGCGGCCGCGTGCGCCAGCGGCAGTTCCTGTGCGTCCCACGCCGCGAGACTGGCGACCCTGAACAGTTCCAGCAGCTTGCGCAGCCCCAGCGCCGGATCGAATTGCCAGTGCGCGCGGTTCGTCGCCGCGATCGCATGCGTGGCGCACCAGCTCCTGAGCCGGCTCTCGAACGCCGGCGTCACGCCGGCGCCGTAGATCAGTTCGCTCGGGCCGATGCGGGCCATCCAGTCGCCGACCCCGTCCGGCGTGCACTGCGCGAACTGCAGCTGGGCCTGCGTCACGCTGAACCAGGCCAGACCACACTGGTTGCGCGGCCCCTGGTGCACCGCCATCAGCACCGACTCGGACTTGTCGGACAGCAACTCGGCATCGGTCAGCGTGCCGGGCGTGATGACACGCACCACCTTGCGCTCGACCGGCCCCTTCGCCGTGGCCACGTCGCCGACCTGCTCGCAGATCGCCACCGACTCGCCGAGCTTGATCAGCCGCGACAGGTAGGACTCGACGGAGTGGAACGGCACGCCGGCCATCACCACCGGCTCGCCGGCCGACTGCCCGCGCCGCGTGAGCGTGATGTCGAGCAGCCGCGCGGCCTTTTCGGCATCGCCGAAAAACAACTCGTAGAAGTCGCCCATGCGGTAGAGCACCAGCGTGTCGGGGTGCTCGGCCTTGATGCGCAGGTACTGCTGCATCATGGGTGTGTGTCCCGACAGGTCGGTGTTCTTCGCGATGGGCGGTGAATTGTCGTTTGGCATCAATGACTTGGCTGCGTGTCGCGGCGATCTCGAAGAAGTCGCCCCTGCGGTACTACGGAATTATCGCGGGGCGACTTCCGCCGAGAGTTGCATCGGAAAAATCCTTTGGTGACAGTCGCTTACGACTGCATGCGGCGATTGGATTACCGGATCGTGCCGTCAGATGCGTCCGAAACGGCCTATGAGAGGGGACTGGATGGGGACCATGGGCGAAGGTCTTCCAGTGGGCTCTCGGCCGGTCCCCCGGTGCTCAAATGCCCCGGCTCGGGCGCCGCAGTGTCGCGCTCATTGCCAAACCCATGTGCGTTGCGCCAAAAGCGCGTTGGCGAACTTGCCAACAGCGATCCATGTTGGCAGAATTGCCAACATGAAGGCAGAGCTGATCACCCGCTTCAAGAGCGTTGCTGAGGATGGCGGCGTGATGGAACTGGTGGTCTGGCGCGTGCCGCGACCGGTGCCACCCACGGATCATGGTTACAAGTACCGCGCGGTCTACGCCGTTGACGACGTGCGTGTGGTCGGATTCGACAACGAACGTGGCAAGGGCGACCACTGCCATCTGCGTGGGCAGGAGCTGCCGTACACGTTCACCACGGTCGACGCTCTAGTAGAGGATTTCATCGCCGCCGTGGATGCGGCAAGGAGAACGCCATGACGACACGACGCACGCTCACCATCACCATGACGCCGGACTGGCGTTCAGCCTTGCGTCAAGCGGCCAAGGCTGCTCAGGCTGACCGATATCAAGGCGAGACGCTGAACTTCGAAAGCCCCGGCGCGTTCTTCGGCAGGTTGACCGAACGGCGTTGGGCATTGGTGACCGCCTTGCAGGGGCAGGGTGCGATGGCGGTGCGCGAGCTGGCTCGGCGAGCCGGCCGCGATGTCAAGCGCGTCCACGAAGATGTCCAGGTGCTGACCGGCCTCGGTCTGGTCGAACGCGACGCTGCTGGCGGTGTGTTGTGTCCGTTTGCCGACGTGCACATCGACATGCATGTCCATCACGACAACGTCGCGGCATGAACCGGCGTCCCGGGCTGGTTTGCATAGAGGTGCCGAGCCGCGCTTCGAGTGTGTTGACACCCGGCAATGCAGGAACAGCCAGGGAGGCTCGATGAAGGTCAGCAACCTGGCGTAGACCGGCCACTCAACAATCAGAGCTGAGCACCCGGACCCGACCCCTATGCGGCGCAGCTACGAGCCGGGTGGCAGGTGCTCGCCGACTTCATGGAAGCAGCCGCCGCGCAGCCGACACAGCCACCGCCCGCCGTCCGTCGAGGAGGTCGACGCTCCTGGCTGCGAGCAGCCAGGGCTGCAACTGTGCCCACATACACCGAGTCCGCAGCCCCGCTACGCGACGCCGTTCCCGACACGACTGGCGTAGAGGGCGCGAAACGGGTGCCGGGCCGAGGCGATGCCGTGTCAGGCTGCGTCCGTGCGGATGCGATCGAAGCCAAGGTGATGCATGCACTCCCGAAGAATGATGATCGCCGCGGCACTCTCCCGACCGTGAGGCGATTCGGATGCTGGGACGGCCTTACCCAGCGCCCGCGAGGCCAGCCTGTCGAACAAGGATTCGACCTCGTCGCGCGTGAGGCATGCACCTGGCGCGTCGAGCCCGGGCAGCGCCAACGGGACTGGGTCCGTGGTGACCAGTTCGCCACGCTCGCCCTGCGCGAGGCGCGAGCGTGTCAATGCGTCCTCGACAAGGTCGATGGCGTTCTCCAACTCGGCGGGCATGACGGAGGGCATTCCGCGCCAGGCCACCCGGGCCGATAGGCAGCGTGACGTTCTGGCCGCTGTCCAAGCGCAGCGCCGTCGCATCGCTGTGGAAAAACAATCGCGTGGATGACGGGTTCATCCCGTTCCCCCTGCGATGTGTTCGCTCACGCGTCTCAGCACACGCGCGTCAACGCCATGCCCGAGCCCTGGGAAGAGGTCCAGCGTCGCGTGGCCGCCGAGCGCGTGCCAACGTGCCAGGGCGTCGGTGGCGAGGGCCGGCGGCATCACACGATCCGCCTCGCCGTGCAACAGGTGCAGGGCGACCTGCGGCGGTGCGACTCGAGGCGCCTGTGCGAACCGGCCCGCGAGCGCGATGACGCGGCCGGCGATCAGTTCGGGCTGCTGCGTCGACTCCAGCGCCATGATCGCGCCTTGAGAGAAGCCGATCAGCGTCGTGGCGCTCGGGCCCACGCCGGAATCGCGCTGCCAGGCGCGCACCGCCTCGACGTAGCGCGGCATGGTTGCAGCGACGCGCGCCGGCCGATCGAACTCGGTCACGCCGCGTACCGAGAACCACTGCCAGCCCTGCCCGAGGTCGGACGGGTCGGGCGAGCGCACGCTGACCACGCAGGCCTGCGGCCGCTGCGCAGCGAGCGCCTCGCCGAGCGGGCGCAGATCCTCGGCGCTCGACCCCACGCCATGGAACAGGAGCAGCAGTTGCCGCGTCGCGGCCGCATCGGGCCGCTGGATCGAAAGGTCGTCAAGCATGCGCATGGTGATCTCACGCCGCCGCAGCGCCGAAAACAAACGAATCCATGGACAACACGCCGTGGGCGATGCCGCCGTCGAGCACCTTGGCGCCGCTCTGCGCCGGCCCGGCCCCCGCGGCCACCAGCAGCGGCCAGAAGTGCTCGGTGGTCGGGTGAGCGCGTGCCGCATGCGGCGCCTCGGCCAGCGTGCGACGCAGGCGCGCGCCGTCGCCGGTGGATACGGCCTCACGCACCCAGGCGGCGAACTCCGCGGCGTAGGCCTCGTCCGCGCCGTGGTGGCCGCGAAACTCGGCGAGGTTGTGCGTCAGGCTGCCCGAGCCGACGATCAGCACGCCGTCGTCGGCCAACGGGGCGAGCGCCTCGCCAAAAGCCCACGCGGAGGCTGCGTCCAAGCGCGATGGCAACGAAACCTGGAACACCGGCACGTCGGCCTGCGGGAACAGATACAGCATGGGCACCCAGGCGCCGTGGTCCAGACCGCGCTTCTCGTCGGCCTGCGCCGTCCAACCGGCCGCGTTGAGCGTCTCGACGGCCTTGTGCGCCAGGCAAGGATGCCCCGGCGCCGGGTAGCCGATGCGGTATAGCGCCGGATCGAAGCCGCCGAAGTCGTGGATCGTCTGCGGCAGCGCCGTGAAGCTGACCCGTGGGCTCGGCGTCATCCAGTGCGGCGAGACGACGAGAACCGCCTCGGGCAGCGGCAGCGCGCCGGCCAGCGCGGTCAACTGCGGCCCGGCCAGGCCGGGCTCGAGCGCGAAGGTCGGCGCGCCGTGCGAGACGAACAGGCTGGGCAGGCGAGACATCACCGGCCTGCGTCGTTGTGCGCGGCCAAGGCGGCATCTGCCGAGAAGCGACCGCCACCGGTGAACAGCAGCGACACCGAGGCCGCGAACAGCGCGAGCGCGTATTCGTAGCCGCCCTTGTCGAGGAAGAAGCCCTTGCTGAAGTGGACGGCGAAGATGGCGATCAGCATCGCGAAGGCCAGCGCTGCCGCGGCCGGGCGCACCAGCACGCCGAACACCAGGGCCAGGCCGCCGAAGAACTCGGCCGCGCCGGCCAGCAGGGCCAGCAGGTAGCCCGGGTTCAGGCCGACCGAGCCGAAGAACTGCCCGGTGCCTTCGAGGCCGTAGCCGCCGAACCAGCCGAACAGCTTCTGCGCGCCGTGGGCGATGAAGATGATGCCGACCGGCACGCGCAGTGCGAGGGCGCCAGCGCCGGCATCGGTGGCCAGCAAGCGGGTCAGGAACGAGTTGCTCATCGAAGTCTCCAGAGGTTGTGTGGATGTGATTGCGTGGATGAGATTCAGGCCTTGCGGATCCACACCGGCGCGATGCCGGTGCCGAGCCCGGCGCCGTAGCCGAGGTAGATGTTCAGACCGGCCACCGGCTCGAGGTAGCGTGCGTTCTTCAACGGCCCGGCGTCGACCACCGCGAAGCCGATGCTCTCGGCGATCGTGCGTGCGGCCTGCTTGGCGCGTTCGCTGTCGCTGGCGACGAACACCTCGACCTTGCGGCCGTTGCCGAAGTCGGCACCTTCGCCGAGCACCTGTGCGAACACGGTGTTGAAGGCCTTGACGACCTCGGCACCGGGCACCGCCTTGGCGATCTCTTCCGCGGCCGACGTGCTGTGGCCGAGGGTCAGGCCCGAGTAGTCGGCGGTCAGCGGGTTGGTGATGTCGATCACGACGGTGCCGGCCAGGTTGCCGACGCCGCGCAGCGCGGCGACCGCGTCGCCGTAGCCGGTGGCCAGCACGACGGCGTCGGCGCCTTCGGCAGCGCCGGCGGCGGGCACCGCCTTGGCGCCCGGATTCGCCGCGGCGACCTGGGCTGCCTTGGCGGCATCGCGTGCGGTGACGCTGACCTGGTGACCGGCCCGAGT
>CAXBDR010000044.1:0-22272 GCA_963974265.1 uncultured Rhodoferax sp. | reverse complement strand
TCAGGCCCCCAATCGGCCTCCCGGCTACAGGGTAACTGCCGGATTTAGGTTGACACGGGACGTCAGGTCGTACGGCGACGCTTGATGCATCGCACTTTTATTTTCCTGGTTTGTTGGCATCGTGGTTGCTTGCGTGGTTCGTACGTGTTGTCGGAGCCGGCGGCGACGCGCAGTGCGGCGGCTGGCGTCCGGGTCGAAGCATGGTCGGCTCCGGTGCAGGCGTTGCGCCTGCGGAAATTGTCCTGCCGCTGCGTGTCGCACCGGTTGGCCGTGGGTAAAGTCGTGTAAACGTGGTCGACTCCATCCCGACGGGACACAGTCGCGTGCTCTGCGATTCAGCCGCCGTACAACCAGGGCAGATCGAGCAACCGGGTGCCCAGCATGGCCAGCGACGCATCGCGCCCCCAGCGCAGCAGTCCACGCGCATGGAATACCTGGCCGTTGCGACGCGAACGTTGTTGCACCCGCCGGTTGCGCAGCCAGCGCGACGCCGCAAATGCAGCCAGGGCCACGTCGACCGGTCGGGTCCGGTCGGCCAGCGCCAGCGACACGGCCTGGGCATCTTCGATCGCCATGCCGGCGCCCTGCGCAAGATAGGGCCGCATCGGATGCGCGGCATCACCCAGCAGCGCGACCCGCCCGCGCGCGTGTTCGCCGGGCCCGCTCATCGGCGCGCGGTCGCACAGAATCCACAGCCGCCACGCCGCGACCGTCTCGATCAGGGCCTGCAACGCAGACGCCACCGGACCCAGGGCACCGCGCAGCTGCGCCGAATCGGCGTGCTGGTTCCAGTTCGCCAGCTGGCCCGGCGTGGCATTGGCCGCGCGCAGCCAATCCGGCGCTCCATGCACGACCACCACGAGGTTGAGCCAGTCGCCACCGCGCACCGGATACTGCACGACGTGCAGCTGCGGGCCGAGCCAGGCCGTCACCTGCCCGGTGCGCAACCCGGCCGGCAGGTCGGACTGCCGCAGCAGGGCCCGATACGCCAGGTGGCCGGTCGGTAGCGGGTCGCCGTCACCCAGCAATTGCTGTCGCACCGGGCTCCACAGCCCGTCGGCGCCCAGCAGGACCGCGGAGCGCAGTTGGCGGCCTCCCGCCACGGACGACTCCACGCTGCCATCGGACGACTGCGCAAACGACAACCATTCACTGGCCAGTTCCAGCTGCGCACCGCCGTGCCCCTGCACCGCGTCGAACAGCAGCTGATGCAGGTCGGCTCGATGCACGGTCACGTAAGGCGCGCCGTATTGCCGGCGCATCGCGTCGCCCAGCGGCAACACCCCCAGTTCCCGGCCCGAGACGGCACTGCGTACCTGCAGCCGATCCGGAAACGCAGCCAGCGGCGCCAGCGGCCGCTCCAGGCCCCATCCATGCAGGATGCGTGTCACGTTGGGCCCGAGCTGTATGCCTGCGCCCACCTCGCCGAACGCCCCGGCCCGCTCGATGACCCGCACCCCCAGGCCGGCCCGGCCACAAGCCAAGGCAGCGGCCAGGCCGGCGATGCCGGCACCGGAGATGAGCACGCGTAGTTCGGACATGTGCCGCATGGTAAGGCGCTTTGTCGCCGACTCCGCCCGCACGCCGGCACGAAAGGCCCGCATGGCGCTCCCATGCGTTTTCGCGGGTCCTCGCAGCGCCGGCTCCCCGCGACAGCTGCGGGCAATAAGGCCCCAGGCGCCAGATTCTCCGGTAGAATACAGCTTGCATACGTATGCAATCAGATGCCACGGCTATGCAAATATGCAACCACCGTTGAATACGAAAGGCCCTTTTTATATAAGAAGCAAGGCTCGCATCGACCCACCATCCGATGGATATCTGGCTATGCAAACGAATGCAATATCAGTTGACATCCGTTGATCGAACACAACCTCAGAGAGACAAGAAAACATGCCACGCAGCAACCGCCGCATCTTCTCCGCAACCCTGGTTACGCTTGCCGCCGTCGCCGCCTTGCCGGGCGTCGTCTACGCACAGCAGGCCTGGCCGACCAAACCCGTCAGATACGTCGTGCCGTTTTCGCCCGGCGGCGTCTCCGATGGTGTTGCCCGCCTGATCGCCCAGCATCTGGGCGAACGTCTTGGCCAGTCGGTGGTGGTCGACAACAAGCCCGGCGTGTCGGGCATCGTCGGCACGCAGGCCGTCGCCCGCTCCGCGCCGGACGGATACACCATCATGGGCGGAACCATCACCACCCATGCGGTGAACCCGTTCTTCAACAAGAACCTGGGCTACGAGCCCGTCAAGGACTTCGCGCCGGTGGCGATGGTCGGCACCGTCAGCAATGCCTTGGTGGTGCCAACCGGCAGCCGTTTCAACTCCGTGCAGGACATCCTGTCCGAACTCAAGGCCAAACCCGACTCGCTGACGTACGGCACGGCCGGAGCCGGCACCTCGCAACACCTGTCGGGCCAGTTGTTCCAGTCCATCTCTGGCACCCGTATGCGCCAGATCGCCTACAAGGGCGGCTCGCAGGCCATGGTGGACCTGGTCGGCGGCCAGATCGACATGGTGTTCGAGACCGTCGCCGCCGCGCGCCCGATGATCGACGCGAAAAAGGTCAAGGTGCTCGGTGTCACCTCCAGGAACGCACTGGCCAGCCTGCCCGGCGTGTTGCCGCTGGCCGCCAATGGCGTGCCGAATTTCGAGATGCAGTCCTGGCAAGGCGTGTTCGCGCCGGCCGGCACGCCCAAGGCCGTCGTCGACCGGCTGGCCACGGAAGTCGCGGCCGTCGTCGCGCTGCCCGCGGTGCAGGAGCGTTTGCGCAATCTCGGCGTGGAACCCGATGGCCGCACCGCCGATGCCTTTGCCAGCTTCCAGCGCGCCGAAATCACCAAGTGGAGCAAGGTGATCCAGGACGCCGGCATCCAGGCCGAATGAACACCCATTTACCCACACACAACCGGAGACCCACCATGCCATTTCATGCTTCCAAGCGCTTCTTCACGCTGATCGCGGCGGCCCTCGTCGCCGCCGGTGCCTTGCCCTCGCTCGCGCAGGCCCAGGCGAATGCCGAAAAGCCCTCCAACTACCCCGGTGACAGCCGCGTCTCCATCGTCGTGCCGTTCGCACCGGGTGGTGCGACCGACATCATCGGCCGCCTGATCGCCGACGAACTCGGCAAGCGCTGGGGCACACCCGTCATCGTCGAGAACAAGGCCGGCGCCGGGGGCGGCATCGGCACCGAATTCGTCGCACGCGCCAAGCCGGACGGCACGACGCTGCTGCTGGGTACGCAGACCGCGCTGGCCGTCAACCCCACGCTGCTCAAGCGCGTGAACTACGACACCGAACACGACTTCGCACCCATCACCCAGCTGGCCAACACGCCGCTGGTGCTGCTGGCAAGCAACAAGTCCGGCGCAAAGACCGTGCAGGAACTGATTGCGGCGATCAAGGCCAAGCCGGATGCCGTGTCCTATGGCACCAGCGGCAACGGCACTTCGCAGCACCTGACCACCGTCTTGATGCTCAACCGTATCGGCGGCAAGGCCATCCATGTGCCGTACAAGGGCTCGAGCCAGTCGCTGACCGACCTGGCCGGCAACCAGATCGACATGCAGTTCGACAACATGGCCACGGCGCTGGCGTTCGCCAAGGGCGGCAAGGCCACCGCGCTGGCCGTAACCAGCACCACGCGCAGCGAACTGGCGCCGGAATTGCCGACGCTCGCCGAGGCCGGCGTGCCCAACTTCGCCGCCGCCACCTGGCTCGGCCTGCTGGCGCCGGCCGGCACGCCGCCGGCCATCGTCAACTACCTGAACAAGGAAGTGGTCGCCATCCTGGAGACACCCGCCGTCAAGGCGCGGCTGGCGGCGCAAGGCTTCGTGCCCAAGCCAATGACGGCGCCGGCATTCGCGGCCTTCATCAAGGACGAGACCGCCAAGTTCGCCGAACTGATCAAGGCCAACAACATCAGCGTGGATTGAGCGCGCCATGTTGACGCAAGACCTGATCGACGTATTGCGCTCGGTCGACACGCCGACCATCTGCAACGCGCTGGAACTGGCCACCGGCGGGCGCAGCGCCGACGGCTTCACGTACGGCACGCTGATCGCCGCGCCCGGCCCCCTGACGCCGATGCTGGGTTTTGCCCGCACCGCGCGTATCCGGGCCATGGCGCCGGCCAGCGACACGCCGCAGCAGCTGCGCGAAAGGCGGCTGGCGTATTACCGCTACGTGGCCAGCAGTTCGCCGCTGCTGCCGACGCTGGTCGTGATGCAGGATCTGGACACGCGCCCCGGTACCGGTTCGTTCTGGGGAGAGGTCAATTCGGCCGTGCACCGGGCGCTGGGCGTGGCCGGCGTGTTGACCAACGGCTCGGTACGCGACCTGGGCGACCTGGCGCCGGACTTTCCCATCCTGGCCGGCAGCATCGGCCCCTCGCACGCGCATGTGCATGTGGTCGATTTCGGCGAACCGGTCGAGGTGTTCGACCTGCCGGTGCGGCACGACAGCTTGCTGCACGCCGATCGCCATGGCGCGGTCGCGATTCCCCTGGAACTGTTGCCATCACTGCCCGAATGCATCCGGCGCATGCAGCGCAAGGAGGCGCCACTGCTCCAGGCGGCGCGTAGCCCGGGTTTCGATGTGGGCGCGATCGAACAGGCGATGCGCGACGCCGACGACATCCACTGACGAGGCAACGGACGCCCGCAGGGGCCATCAACCGGCCGGATGCAAAGCTCCGTTCGCCTGCCGCAGGCCGACCCACTGCAGGGCGGCAAACACCGTGACGGCGACAATGTTCACCAGCAGATACGCCACGCCCCAGAGCGACAAGTCGGACGCTGTCATGGCGATCAGGCCCAGGCAGCCGACCGCCCAGGCCAGGTTGCAGCCGATGACCCACCTCACCGCCGCCGCCGGAATCGGCTGGCGCCCGCCAACCCAGACGACAAAGGCCGCATAGACGAACAGGAGCAGACCGCTGGACAGCAGCAGCGTGTGCTCCAGCCCGGTCCAGCGCGCCAGCCACGTGGTGGCCAACACCTGTGGCACGCCGCCAGGCAGCACCGACGCCGCATCCAGCAGCAGGACGGTGCGCAGGAATCGAGGAGAAGTCGCAATCATCATGGAGGGCTCCGATACATCAAGAGGTACCGATGATTCCGCGCCACCGGCGCATCGTCCATTACCTTCCAGGTCATGCAATCGAGCGGCTTTCGCGCCTACCATCGGGCCATGTATCACCTGCTTTCACCGGCCACACGGGGCATCCCGGCACCGATCGGCCACCACATCCGTACCTGGCGGCAGCGCCGGCGTTTGAGCCAGCAGGGACTGGCCCACGAAGCCGACGTGTCGACCCGGCACCTGAGCTTCGTCGAGACCGGCCGCGCCGAACCCAGCCGCGAGATGGTGTTGCGCCTGGCCGAGCGGCTGGACATTCCGCTGCGCGAGCGCAATACCCTGCTGGTGGCCGCCGGCTACGCTCCGATGTACCGCGCACGTTCGCTGGACGATCCGGAACTGGCCAGCGCCCGCGCAGCGGTCGAACTGGTGCTCAAGGGCCACGAACCGTATCCGGCACTGGCGCTGGACCGCCACTACAACGTCGTGGCGGCCAACCGCGCCGTGCCGATCTTCCTGCAAGGACTGCCGGACGATCTGCTGGGGCCGCCGATGAACGTGCTGCGCATCAGCCTGCATCCGCGCGGCGTGGCCCCACGCATCGAGAACCTGCTGCAATGGCGCAAGCACCTGTTCGAGCGCCTGCGCCAGCAGATTGCCGTCACCGCCGATCCGACGCTGGTCGACCTGCTGGCCGAACTCGAGGCCTATCCACTGCCGGAGGGAGCCAGCCCGCAGGACCTGCTCGGCGAACACCTGGGCGTGGTGATGCCGTTTCGCATGCGCACGCCAGCCGGCGTGCTCGGCTTCATCAGCACCGTCACCATCTTCGGCACCGCCCACGACGTGACGCTGCAGGAGTTGATGATCGAGTCGTTCTTTCCGGCCGACGCGTTCACGGCCGAGGTCTTGCGAGCCCAGCCACTCTGACGCAGCCAGGCCCGGCTGATCGGCAAATTACGCCAGCAGATCGCGCAGCACGTACGGCAGGATGCCGCCGTTGCGGTAGTAGTCGACCTCGATCGGCGTGTCGATGCGCAGCGTCACCTTCAACTCGCGACGCTTGCCGTCGGCCGAGATAATGACCAGCTTCGCATCGCTTTGCGGCGTCAGCGCGGGATCCGGGTGGACCTCGACGACCTCGTCGCCGGCAAGGCCCAGCGACTGCCAGGAGTCCTTGCCCTTGAATTGCAGCGGCAACACACCCATGCCCACCAGGTTGCTGCGGTGGATGCGTTCGAAGCTGCGTGCCACCACCGCACGGATGCCCAGCAGCTGCGTGCCCTTGGCCGCCCAGTCGCGGCTCGAGCCAGTGCCGTATTCCTCGCCGGCGAACACCACGGTCGGCACGCCGGCCTCCATGTAGCGCATCGCGGCGTCGAAGATGGACATGCGTTCGCCCTTGGGCTGGAACAACGTGACACCGCCCTCTTCCCGCGAGCCATTGGCATCGGCCGGCAACATCAGGTTCTTGATGCGCACATTGGCAAAGGTGCCGCGCATCATCACGTCGTGGTTGCCGCGCCGCGCGCCATAGGAGTTGAAGTCGGCCTTCATGACGCCGTTGTGCTCGAGCCACTGGCCGGCCGGCGAACTCTGCTTGATGGATCCGGCCGGCGAGATATGGTCGGTCGTGATCGAGTCGCCGAACAGCGCCATGATGCGGGCGCCCTGCACCGACACATCGGCATCCTTGGGGGGAGGTGCCATCGCGAAGTCGGCGAAAAACGGCGGCTCGGCGATATAGGTGCTCTTGGGCCAGCTGTAGGCCTGGCCGGACACGCCCTTGATCTTGCCCCACAAGGCACCCGGCTCGGTCTTGACCTTGCCGTAGTTCTCGCGGAAGGCCTTGCCCTTCATCGCGTACCGCAGCAAGGCGTGGATCTCGTCGCTGCTCGGCCAGATGTCACCCAGGAACACATCCCGCCCGCCCTTGCCCTGGCCGACCGGCTCGGTCATCAGGTCGCGCGTGACGGTGCCGGCGATCGCATAGGCCACGACCAGCGGCGGACTGGCCAGGAAGTTGGCCTTGATGTTGGGGTGGATGCGCGCCTCGAAGTTGCGATTGCCCGAGAGCACCGCGGCGCAGACCAGGTTCTGCTCGGTGATCAGCTTGTTCAACTCCGGCGTCAGGTCGCCCGAATTGCCGATGCAGGTCGTGCAACCATAGCCGGCCAGCGCAAAGCCGAGTTTCTCGAGGTAGGGCAGCAGGCCGGTCTCGGTCAGGTATTCGGTGACGATGCGCGAGCCCGGCGCCAGCGAGGTCTTGATGTGCGGCTGCACCTTCAGGCCGGCCTCGACCGCCTTCTTCGCCAGCAGGCCGGCGGCCAGCAACACGCTCGGGTTCGAGGTGTTGGTACAGCTGGTGATGGCGGCGATCAGGATGTCGCCGTTGCCCACCGTGAGCGCCGGCTTGCCACGGGGGCGGGCCTCGGTCACCGCCAGCTGGCGTGCCGCCGGTTTCAGGGCCGGCCGGTTGCCGACCATCTCGGCCAGGTCGCGTGGCGCGCCCGGCGGGGTCTCGACATTGCCCTCACCCTGCGGCCCGCTGCCATCGACCCCGACCACGAAACGTTGCGCCAGGCGCTCGGCATCCTGGTTGAACCCCGACTCGGACGCCGGCTTGGAGAACAGGCTGGCGAACTGCGACGCGACCTGGCCCAGCTCGATCCGGTCCTGGGGTCGCTTCGGTCCCGCCAGGCTGGGCGTGACCGATCCGAGATCGAGCGTGACCACCTGCGAATAATCGATGTCGCCGGCCTTGGGAATGCCGAACAGGCCCTGCGCCTTGAAATAGGCCTCGAACATCTCGATTTCCGCCTTGGTGCGGCCGGTGCCCTCGAAATAGGCCAGCGTCTTCTCGTCGACCGGGAAGAAGCCCATGGTCGCACCGTATTCGGGAGCCATGTTGGCAATCGTCGCCCGGTCCGGCAAGGCCAGCGAGCGCGTGCCTTCGCCGAAGAACTCGACGAACTTGCCCACCACCTTGTGCTGGCGCAGGATCTCGGTCACGGTCAACACGAGGTCGGTGGCGGTGACACCTTCGCGCAGCCGGCCGGTCATCTCGAAGCCGACCACGTCGGGCGTAAGGAAATACACCGGCTGGCCCAGCATCGCCGCCTCGGCCTCGATGCCGCCCACGCCCCAGGCCACGACACCGATGCCGTTGATCATCGTCGTGTGGCTGTCGGTGCCCACCAGCGTGTCCGGGTAGACAACGCCGTCCCGCGTCTTGTGCACACCACGCGCCAGGTATTCCAGGTTGACCTGGTGCACGATGCCGAATCCCGGTGGCACGACACGGAAGGTGTCGAAGGCCTGCATGCCCCACTTCATGAACTCGTAGCGCTCCTGGTTGCGCTGGAACTCGATCTTCATGTTCAGGTCGAGCGAATTCTTCTTGCCGTAGTGGTCGACGGTGACCGAATGGTCGACGACCAGGTCCACCGGCACCAGCGGCTCGATGCGCTTGGGGTTCTTGCCCAGGCGCACCGCGACGCTGCGCATCGCGGCCAGGTCGGCCAGCAGCGGCACGCCGGTGAAATCCTGCAGCACGACGCGCGAGACCAGGAACGGGATCTCGTCGGTGCGGGCCGCAGTAGGCGACCAGTTGGCCAGTTGCGCAACGTGTTCCTTGGTGACACGTTTGCCGTCGCAGTTGCGCAGCACCGACTCGAGCACGATGCGGATCGACACCGGCAGGCGCTTGATGTTCGGGAACTTGCGCGCCAGCGCGGGCAGCGAGAACAGGGTGGCCGACTTGCCGGATGGCGTCGTGAAGGTCTTGCGGGTGGTTGCGAAAGCATGGGTCATGGCGTTCCTCTCCTATTGCGCGATGGCGTTTGGCGTCATTCTGACAGGCGCCGGCCGCGATGTCGCGCCCGCGGTCAATCCACGCACGTAGGTGTCGAGCACCTGCAGTCCGGTGACCTGCAGGTCGAAGGACTGGGGATCGAGCATCCAGTTGTACAGCAGGCCGTCGATCAGCGCGTGCAGTCCGGTCGCCGCCACGCGCGGCGAGGGTTGTGCTCCGATTTGACCGCGTTGGGCCGCCAGCGCCAGCATGCGCTCCACGTCGAGCATGTGCGCGTCGCGCGAGGCGATGCGGCGCTCGCGCACCGCATGCATGTCGCCGATGTATTCGACCTTGTGCATGGCGATCTCCAGCACCCGCTGCACCTGGGTGTCACGCACCAGTTGCGCCAGCACGTCGCCGATGCCGCACCGCAGGGCCACCAGCGGATCGGTTTCTTCGTCGGCATCCCGATGGTCCAGCGTGCATTCCAGCGGCAATACGACCCGCTGCAGCATTGCGTCGAACAGGTCCGCCTTGTTCTGGAAATGCCAGTAGATCGCACCCCGGGTCAGGCCCGCAGCCTGCGCGATCTCCTGCAACGATGTCGCGGACACACCCTTGCGCTGGAACACGCATTCCGCGGTGTCAAGGATCAGTGCGCGCGTGGCCTGGGCGTCCTGCTTGGTCTTGCGTACCATGATTTGCCTCCTTTCTCATACATACATTCTCGCATGTATGTATACTCGCGCACTTGTTCTGCCGCAAACATCGGTGCCGCTGTCCGGCTTTGGCCCCGGCGAACACCCCAGTTGCCCCGGCATCCGATACTGCGACCGACGCCAGACCCAACCACCGAAACCCTGTCCGCGCCGGCCGGCCCGAACCAGTCCGCGGTCACGAAAGAAAACCATGTCCTCGACACCACTCCTGCGCGCACGCGCGCATCGAACCCGCGTTCCCCACGCCCGCACCGCTGCGGCTCTGGCACTGGCACTGCTGCTGGCGGCCTGTGGTGCCAAGCAGGATGCGGCGCCCGGCGCCGCCGGCAGCCCGCCCAAGATGCCGCCCGCCGAAGTGGGCGTGGTCACCATGCAGACGCAAGACGTGGCGCTGCAAAGCGAGCTGCCCGGCCGGGTCAGCGCAGTGCGCGTGGCACAGGTGCGCGCAAGGGTCAACGGCGTCGTACTCAAGCGGACGTTCCGCGAAGGCAGCGACGTCAAGGCGGGCCAGCCGCTGTTCCAGATCGACGCGGCCATCTACCAGGCCGCGCTCGACAGCGCGCAGGCAGCACTGGCCAAGGCCCAGGCCAATCTCGCGCAGACGACGGCCATCGCCGAACGCTACAAGCCCCTGGTCGCGCTCAATGCCATCAGCCAGCTCGACTACAGCAACGCGCAATCGGCCCAGCGGCTGGCCGATGCCGACGTCGCCAGCGCCAAGGCGGCCGTGCAGACGGCCCGCATCAACCTCGACTACGCCACCGTGCGCGCCCCGATCTCCGGACGCATCGGCCAGTCGCTGGTCACCGAAGGCGCGCTGGTCAGTGCCGTCGAGGCGACGCAGATGGCGCTGATCCAGCAGACCGGTACGGTCTACGTGAACTTCACCCAGTCCAGCGGCGACGTGTTGCGCCTGCGCAAGGCCATGGCCAGCAAGCAGTTGCGCGGGGCCGGCAAGGACAGCACGGCCGTGCGTATCGTGCTCGAGGATGGCTCCATACTGCCGCGTGCCGGTCGGCTGCTGTTCTCGGACCTGAGCGTCGACGCCACGTCCGGACAGGTGACGCTGCGCGCCGAAGTGCCCAACCCCGATGGCCTGCTGTTGCCCGGTCAATACGTGCGGGTACGGCTGGCCCAGGCCGAAGTGCCCGCAGCGATGTTGCTGCCGCAGCAGGCCGTGACACGCTCGAACCAGGGCGATACCGTGCTGGTGGTGGGTGCCGACGGCGTTCCGGCCAAGCGCCAGGTCAAGCTCGGCGCCAGTCAGAACAACCAGTGGATCGTGCTGGACGGGCTGCAGCCCGGCGAGCAGGTGATCGTCGAAGGTTTCCAGAAGATGATGGTGCCCGGCGCACCGGTCAATGCCCGGCCCTGGAGCGGCAGCGAAGGCCAGGCGGCGGCGATGACCAGCGCCCCGCCCGTGGCAGCCGCGGCATCGGGCGCGGCTGCCAGTGCCACCGCCACGCCCGCCTCTGCGGCGGCGAGCCGATAACGACAACAACAACGACAAAGGCGCAAGCATGGCCCAGTTCTTCATCAATCGCCCGATCTTCGCGTGGGTGATTGCACTCTTCATCCTGGTGATGGGCGCCGTGGCGATCACGCAGTTGCCGATCGCCCAGTATCCACCGGTCGCGCCGCCGTCGATCGTGATCTCGGCCGCCTATCCGGGCGCATCGGCCAGCACGCTGGAAGACAGCGTGATCAGCGTCATCGAGCGCGAGATGAACGGCTCGCCCGGCCTGATCTACATGGAGTCGACCAGCCAGGCCAACGGCACCGGATCGATCACGCTGAGTTTCGAAGCCGGCACCGATCCCGACCTGGCGCAGGTCGACGTGCAGAACCGGCTCGCGCGCGCGACGCCACGCCTGCCCTCGAGCGTGACACAGCAGGGCGTGCGGGTCGACAAGGCGCGCAACAACTTCCTGCTGTTCACCATCCTGTCGTCCGACGATCCGAACTTCGACCCGGTGGCCCTGGGCGACTATGCCGCGCGCACCGTGTTGCCGGAGCTGCAGCGCCTGCCCGGCGTCGGCCAGGCACAGCTGTTCGGCACCGAGCGCGCCATGCGCATCTGGGTCGATCCGGCCAAGCTGGTCGGCTTCAATCTGGCGATGGCCGATGTGACGACGGCCATCCGTGCGCAGAACGCGCAGGTCTCGGCCGGCACCATCGGTGACCTGCCCAATGTCGCTGGCCAGACCATCTTCGCCACCGTCGTCGTCAAGGGCCAGCTCAGCAGCGCCGAGCAGTTCGGCAACATCGTGCTGCGCGCCAACACCGACGGCTCCACGGTGCGCCTGCGCGACGTGGCACGCATCGAACTGGGCGCCGAGGGTTACGCCACGTCGGCGCGCCTGAACGGCAAGCCGTCGACCGGCATCGGCGTGCAGCTCTCGCCCACCGGCAACGCACTGGCCACGGCCCAGGCGGTGCGCACCCGCATGGAGGAACTGTCGCGATTCTTCCCGGCCGGCGTGCAATGGGCAATTCCCTATGACAGCTCGCGTTTCATCGACATCTCGATCCGCCAGGTGGCCCAGACATTGCTGGAGGCCGTGGCCCTGGTGTTCTTGGTAATGTTCCTGTTCCTGCAGAACATCCGCTACACCATCATCCCGACCATCGTGGTTCCGGTCTCGCTGATGGGCACCTTCGCGGTGTTGCTGGCCCTGGGTTTCTCGATCAACGTGCTGACCATGTTCGGCATGGTGCTGGTGATCGGCATCGTCGTGGACGACGCCATCGTCGTGGTCGAGAACGTCGAGCGCATCATGAGCGAGGAAGGACTGTCGCCGCTGGCCGCCACGCGCAAAGCCATGGGCCAGATCTCGGGCGCCATCGTCGGCGTGACCGTGGTGCTGATCTCGGTGTTCGTGCCGCTGGCGTTCTTCGCCGGCTCGGTCGGCAACATCTACCGCCAGTTCTCTGCCGTGATGGTCACCGCGATCGCGTTCTCGGCGTTCCTGGCGCTGTCGCTGACGCCGGCGCTGTGCGCGACGCTGCTCAAGCCGGTCGAGGCCGGCCACCACCATGCCAAGACCGGCTTCTTCGGCTGGTTCAACCGCGGTTTTTCGCGCACCGCCAAGGCCTATGAAGGCGTGGTCGCGCGCATGCTGCGCCGCGCCGCGCGCTACCTCGTCATCTATGCCGCCATCATCGCGGCGGTGGCGGTGCTCTACAACCGGCTGCCGACCTCGTTCCTGCCGGCCGAGGACCAGGGCTACATCATCGTCAACGTGCAGCTGCCGCCAGGGGCGACGCAGAACCGCACGCTGGACGTGATGCAGCAGGTCGAAGGGTTCGTGCTCAAGCAGCCCGAGGTGCAGAGCATGGTCAGCGTGCTGGGCTTCAGCTTCTCGGGCAGCGGGCAGAACGCCGCGCTGGCCTTCGTCACGCTCAAGGACTGGAGCGAACGCGTCGGCGCCGGCAGTTCGGCCCAGGGCCTGGCCGGACGCGTGTTCGGCGCCATGATGTCGGTGCGCGACGCCTTCATCTTCGCGGTGAGTCCGCCGCCGATTCCCGAACTCGGCTCGGCCGCCGGCTTCAGCTTCCGGCTGCAGGACCGCGCCGGCCTGGGCCACGATGCCTTGCTGGCGGCGCGCAACCAGCTGCTGGGCATGGCGTCTCAAAGCAAGATCCTGACCAGCATGCGTCCGGACGGACTGGAAGACGCACCGCAGTTGCAACTCGACATCGACCGCGACAAGGCCAATGCGCAAGGTGTGCCGTTCGAGGCCATCACCAGCGCCTTGTCGACCGCGATCGGATCGAGCTACGTCAACGACTTCCCCAATAGCGGACGGCTGCAGCGTGTCGTCGTGCAGGCCGACGCGCCGGCGCGCATGCAGCCCTCGGACCTGCTCGCCATCAACGTGCTCAACACCCGCGGACAACCCGTCCCGCTGGCCAGTTTCGCCAGCACACGCTGGGTCGTGGGCCCGATGCAGACGATTCGCTACAACGGCTACTCTGCCATGCGCATCTCGGGCGAAGCAGCACCGGGCTACAGCAGCGGCGCCGCGATGGCCGAGATGGAGCGGCTGGCCGCGCAACTGCCCAACGGCTTCGGCTTCGAGTGGACCGGACAGTCGCGCGAGGAGCGCCTGGCCGGCGCACAGGCCTTCGTGTTGTTCGGCTTCGCATTGCTGGCGGTGTTCCTGGCACTCGCCGCCCTGTACGAGAGCTGGTCCATCCCGCTGGCGGTGATCCTGGTCGTACCGCTGGGCGTGCTGGGCGTGCTGCTCGGCGCCAATGCGCGCGGCCTGTCCAACGACGTGTATTTCAACGTCGGCCTGATCACCATCATCGGCCTGGGCGCCAAGAATGCGGTGCTGATCATCGAGTTCGCCAAGGACTTGCAGGCCCGCGGCAAGGGGGTGGTCGAGGCGGTGCTGGAGGCTGCGCACCTGCGCTTTCGCCCCATCATCATGACCTCGATGGCCTTCATCCTGGGTGTGTTGCCGCTGGTGCTCGCCGGCGGTGCGGGCTCGGCCAGCCAGCGCGCGATCGGCACCGGCGTGATGTCCGGCATGCTGGCTGCCACCCTGCTCGCGGTGTTCTTCGTTCCCATCTTCTTCGTCGTCGTGCGGCGCATCTTCAAGGGCAGCGAGCGGCAACGCCGCATGTATGCCCACGAACCGGAACCCGACGCCGTCGCCGTCGCCTCGAGCGCAACCTCCGAACCGGACAAGTCCGCATGATCCCGACTCTCGCCACCAACCCGCCCATCACCGCGACCGCAGGCAGCTCTGCGCCGGACCGGCGCAGCGCCCACTGGAGCGCAACCGCCCTGGCAGCGGCCCTGCTGCTGACCGGCTGCGGCGCCCTGACACCAGCCTACGAACGCCCACAGGCACCCGTGCCCGCGCAGTTTCCCGGCTCCGGCGCTGCGGTGGCCGCAACCGACGGCCAGCCAAGCACCAGCGCGCCGGACCTCGCCTGGCAGGACTTCTTCCAGGACGAGCGGCTGCGGCAACTGATCCAGATCGCGCTGGACAACAACCGCGACCTGCGCGTGGCGGTGCTGAACCTGGAACAGGCCCGCGCCCAGCTGCAGGTTCGCCGCGCGGACGAAGTCCCGACGGTGGGTGTCGGCGCCACCGGCTCGCGCCAGTCCACCGCCAACGGTGGCTCGACGACGACCTACACGGCCGGCTTCACCATCACCGGCTTCGAGGCCGACTTCTTTGGCCGCCTGCGCAATCTGAGCGAGGCGGCCCAGGCTCAGCTGCTGGGCACGATCGAGGCGCGCAAGACGGTGCAGATCGGCCTGATCGCGTCGGTCGCCAACAGTTACCTCGCGCTGCAGGCCGACGACGCCTTGCTGGCGATCACGCGCGAGACCCTGGCCAGCCGCGAGGAGTCGCTGCGCCTGACGCGTCTGACGTTCGAACATGGCGTGAGCTCCGGCCTCGAACTGCGCCAGGCCGAGTCCCTGGTCGAAGGCGCCCGCGTGACGCTGGCGCAACTCGAGCGCCAGCGCGCGCTGGACGCCAACACCCTGGACCTGCTGCTTGGCCAGAACCTGTCCGACGCGCAGCGCGCCGCCCTGCCCGCGGGCCTGTCGCTCACCCGCCACGGCCTGGTCGGCATCATGCCCGGCGGCCTGCCCAGCGAGGTGTTGCTGCGCCGACCCGACGTGCGCGCCGCCGAGCAGCAACTGCTGGCCGCCAATGCCAACATCGGTGCGGCGCGGGCGGCCTTTTATCCGCGCATCACGCTGACCACCAGTATCGGCACCGCGAGCAACCAGCTCCGCGGACTGTTCCGCAGTGGCTCGTACGGCTGGTCGTTCGCACCGCAGATCATCCTTCCAATCTTCGATGGCGGCCGCAACCAGGCCAATCTCGACGCGGCCCAGGTCGGTCGCGACATCGCGGTGGCCCAATACGAGAAGGCGATCCAGACCGCATTTCGCGAAGTGGCCGACGCATTGGCCACGCGCGCCACGCTGGCCGACCAGTTGCGCGCCCAGATCGCCCAGGCACAAGCCGAACAGGGCCGGCTCACGCTGGTGGAGCTGCGCTACGAGCAAGGCACGGCCAGCGCCTTCGAACGGCTCGACGCACAACGCGCGACCTTCGCAGTGCGGCAGGCGGTGGTCCAGTTGCAGTTGCAGCAGGCGCAAAGTCTGGTCGCGGTCTACAAGGCGCTGGGTGGAGGCTGGAAGGACTGAGGTCAACACACGTCCCTGTGTACGCGGCGCTGCGGCAGTATTCCCGTACCAGTCGGGCAATCAGCGCCTCCCAGGCCGGTCAGGCGGGCAGCGCCGCCCAGGGCCCGTCAGGCGGACAACGCCGGTGGGATCAGGCCGGCGGGGTGCGCCCGCCGCTCCTCCTTTATTTCGCTGCGCAGAGCACCCCACCGTCCTGATCCTGCTGCGCTACTTGTACGCCGAGAACCACGGCTGCCGCCCTGGCCAGGCGAGGCGGGTGGGGGGCGTAGTGAAGTACAGGGGGAATCGATGGGCGCAGCCCATCGAGGAGGACATGAACGGAGCCCCCACCCGCCTCGTCCTGGCCCACCACGGTCGTCACGCCGACGCTGGCATCCAAGGCCACCGATGTTGCACCGAAGAAATCGACGAAACGCTCCAACCGCATCGCCATGCCGACGTCACGGTAAAACATCATCATGACGCAAGGTCAAGCCGGAAACCAGTGCCGCGTCCGGTTCGCAAAAGCCACCAGAGACAACATCACCGGAACCTCGACCAGCACGCCGACCACCGTTGCGAGCGCAGCACCCGAATGCAGACCGAACAAGGAGATGGCCACGGCCACGGCCAGTTCGAAGAAGTTGGACGTCCCGATCAAACATGCCGGTGCGGCGATATCGTGCGGCAGTTTCAAGCGACGCGCTGCCACGTAGGCGATGGCGAAGATGCCGTAGCTCTGCAACACCAGCGGCACGGCGATCAGCACGATGATCAAGGGCTTGGCAATCAGCGTCTCGGCCTGAAACCCAAAGAGAAGCACCACGGTGGCGATCAGGCCGACGACGGACCAGGGCTTGAGCGCGGCCACGCCTTGCGCGAGGCGTTGCGCGCCGCCCCTGGCCATCCAGGCCTTGCGGGTCAACACGCCTGCCACCAGCGGCAGCACCACGTACAACACGGTGGACAGCAGCAAGGTCTGCCAGGGAACGGTGACGTCGGTCACGCCGAGCAGGAACGCGGCGATCGGTGCGAATGCGAACACCATGATCAGGTCGTTGACCGACACCTGCACCAGCGTGTAGTTCGGGTCGCCCTTCGTCAGCTGGCTCCAGACGAAGACCATCGCGGTGCAGGGCGCAACACCGAGCAGGATCATGCCGGCGATGTATTCGCTGGCCGACTGCGGATCGACCCAGGGCGCGAAGACGTACTGGAAAAACAGCACCGCCAGCGCCGCCATCGTGAACGGCTTGACCAGCCAGTTGATGACCAGCGTCAGTATCAGGCCGCGTGGTCGCTTGCCGACGTCCCTGACCGCGGCCAGGTCGATCTGGATCATCATCGGGTAGATCATGACCCAGATGAACACCGCCACCACCAGGTTGACGTGCGCCAGTTCGATGGCGGCAATGGCCTGGAACAGGCCGGGCAACCACAGGCCCAGCGCGACACCGGCCAGGATGCCCAGGCCGACCCAGACGGTCAGGAAACGTTCGAACAAACCCATCACAAGACTCCCCGTAGCATCAATATCGTTTTCGTGAAAGCGGCACCGGCGCCCGCGGTGTCACGTGAAGGCACGGCAGGCTTCGCGGCTTCGGCAGTCACTGCCGTGCATGGTTTCGCAGCGATGGCAGGCTGGCGCGGTCGCCAGACACCCGTGCCGGGTTCAACCCCAGCAGCAGATCGGCCCGCAGCCGGGCAGGCGCAGCCAGACCGGCAAGGACGGACGCCGGCAGGCGGCGCTGCACGGCGGCGCCGGTTCGCGCAGCCACGCGAACAGTCGCGCGAACCGCGCGCGCAGGGCCGAACTCAGCAGCATGACGAGGCCTTGCTGCCGGCTGGGCGACCCATGTCGGCCGCCGGGGCCGTCGCCGCGGCACAACATGCAGCGGCAGCGGGCGGGGTTGTTGCGGCGGCCGCCGCCTTGGGCTCAGCGAAGACCGCGATGTCACCCATGGTGTGGAACTGCTCCCAGGCAATGCCTTGCGGGTCGGTGACCCAGTGTTTTTCGCTGCGCGCATAACAGCAACTGGTCGCGCCTTCG
The DNA here is from genome assembly GCA_963974265.1 of uncultured Rhodoferax sp. Classification (GTDB taxonomy): domain Bacteria; phylum Pseudomonadota; class Gammaproteobacteria; order Burkholderiales; family Burkholderiaceae_C; genus CAISIP01. The sequence goes on along the minus strand of CAXBDR010000044.1, from coordinate 4,471 downwards.
TCGAGCAAGGCCATGTCGGCGGCCTCCGCGCGTCGCTTGAGTTCGGCCAGTTCATCCGCATCGTCGGTCTGGAAGCCCAGGTGGTCGACACCGGCCTTGTGGCCGCGGGCGGAGATCGCGAAGTTCAGCCGCGGGTCGTCCATCATCCACTTCGCGTAATCGGCTTCGAGCCGCGTCGGCGCCGCTGCGAACAGCCTGGAATAGAAGCCGACGCTGGCGGCCAGATCATCGACATGCACATGCACATGGAATCGTTTCATCGTGGGTTCTCCTGGTGGACGGTCAACAGTGGGTATGGCCCGTGGTGGTATCGACCTCGCACGCCGCGCCCTGGCAACAATGTGCGGTGAGGTACTGGAGCAAGGCGTTCATGACATCGACCGCCGGACGGTAGATCAGGCTGCGGCCGTCGCGCTCCTGCAGTGCGAGGCCGGCATGCAGCAATTCCTTCAAGTGAAACGACAAGGTCGACGCCGGCACGTCGAGCATGGCGGACAAGGCGCCCGGCGTCATGCCTTGCGGCCCGGCACCGACCAGTGCACGAAAGATGCGCAGGCGCATGTCCTGGGCCAGCGCGGCCAATGCGGTGACGGCTTCCTTTTCTTCCATGTTTCGATTATTACGGAAATATCGAACGTAAAAGCAAAAATCCGCGCCCTCGTCAGGGACTTTGTGTGTCACTCACGCCACGGTGACGTCGGGCACGTGCGCGGCATGCTGCGCCAGGCGACCGCGGCACCAGCGCCGGATCACTTCGCCTCGTCGATCATCCGGATGGTCTTGTCCTCGACCTCGCGCGCCACCGGAACGAGGTCCGGATCCTGCGACAGCGACGACAGCATCTTGACCGGCGTGATCAGTCCGATGCGCGTCGCACCCTTCTCGGTATAGACCGAGATGCGGCACGGCAACGCCATGTTCAGCCGCATGTCGGACGCCAGCACCTTGGCGGCCTGGGCCGGGTTGCAGACCTCGAACACCCGGCACTGCTCGGCAAAATCGATGCCTTTGCTGCGCAAGGTCGCCCCCAGGTCATGCACGTGCAGCACGCCGAAGCCGTTGCGCTTGACGGCGGCATCCAGGTCCTGGGCGGCCTGCTCGAAGGGTTTGTCGGTTTCGGCGATGTAATACATGCTGGGGCTCCCGTTGCAATCAACGCTCCCTTGTACCCGAATCCGCGACAACCCGGGTGCGATGGATCAAACCAGCACCGCATTCCGGCATGGACAGCCACAGCGCGCGCCGCGGGCCAGCCGCGTGCGACGTCCGCCACACACCGGCCGGGGTCCCCGCTACAACGTCAGGACGGTGCAGCCCGTCGTCTTGCGCGCCTCCAGGTCCCGGTGCGCCTGCTGGATCTGGTCCAATGGATAACGCTGGTCGATGCGGATCCTGACCTTGCCGCTGGTCACCACGTCGAACAACTGGTCGGCCATCTCCTGCGTGGTCTCGCGCGTGGCGATGTGCGTGAACAGCGTCTGGCGCGTCACGTAGATCGAACCCTTGGCCGCCAGCATGGCCGGCGCGAACGCCGGCGCCGGGCCCGACGCATTGCCGAAACACGCCATCAGGCCGAACGGCGCCAGGCAGTTCAGCGACTTTTCCCAGGTGTCCTTGCCTACCGAGTCGTAGACCACCTTGACGCCCTTGCCGCCGGTGATCTCCTTGACGCGGGCCTCGAAATCCTCGGTGTTGTAGTTGATCATGTGCGCCGCGCCGTGTTCCAGCGCGAGCTTGCACTTGGCATCGCTGCCGGCGGTGCCGATCAGCTGGTAGCCCAGCGCCTTGGCCCATTGCGTGGCGATCAGGCCGACACCGCCGGCGGCCGCGTGGAACAACACGAAATCGCCGGCCTGCAACCCCTGCACCGGCAGGGTCCGCTTGAGCAGGTATTGCGCGGTCAGGCCCTTGAGCATCATCGCCGCCCCGGTCTCGAAGTCGATCGCGTCAGGCAACTTGCAGACACACTTGGCCGGCATCACGCGCAGCTCGCAATAACTGCCCGGCGGCTGGCTGGCGTAGGCGGCGCGGTCACCCACCTTCAGATGGCGCACGCCCTCGCCCACCGCCTCGACGACGCCCGAGGCCTCCATGCCCAGATGCAATGGCATCGGCAACTTGTACAGCCCGTCGCGCTGGTAGATGTCGATGAAGTTCAGGCCCACCGCCTTGTGCCGGATGCGGATCTCGCCCGGTCCCGGGTCGCCAACCTGCACGTCGACCAGTTGCAGGACTTCGGGCCCACCGTTTTGCTCGATGCGAATCGCTTTGCTCATGAATGCTCCTTGTCGTTGAAATTGCGGAAATCAGTCCATCCATCAGTCGCGCCAGTCCGGGCGCCGCTTCTCGATGAAGGCCTGCACGCCTTCCAGTGCGGCCTCGTCCATCATGTTGCAGGCCATGGTCTGGGCCGCATCGGTGTAGGCGGCGGCAATGCCTTTTTCGAGTTGCCGGTAGAACAGCGACTTGCCCAGCGCCAGCGCGATGCGCGGTTTCGACAGTATCGCCTGCACCCACTGCTCGACGGCGGCGTCGAGTTGCCCCGCGTCGGTCACGCAGTTGACCAGGCCACGTGCCATCGCGGCATCGGCGCCGATGAACTCGCCGGTCACCAGCATCTCGAACGCCGCCTTGCGCCCGACGTTGCGCGACAAGGCCACGCTCGGCGTCGAGCAGAACAGCCCGTAGTTGACGCCGCTGACGGCAAAACGCGCGTCGCGCGAGGCCGCCGCCATGTCGCACATGGCCACCAGCTGGCAGCCGGCGGCAGTCGCCATGCCCTGCACCTTGGCGATCACAGGCACCGGCAGGTGTTGCAGCGCCATCATCATGTCGCTGCACTGGTGGAACAACTTCTGGTAGTAATCCAGCGACGGCGCGGCGCGCATCTGCTTGAGGTCGTGGCCGGCACAAAAGGCCTTGCCGGCCGCTTCGAGCACGACCACCCGCACCGAACCGTCCTCGGCGATCTGCGCGAATGCCTGTTGCAGTGCGGCCAGCAACTCCTCGGACAAGGCATTGAAGGCGGCGGGCCGGTTCAGCGTCAGCGTCGTCACGCCGCGGTCGTCGCACCGGCTCAGCAGACAGGGTTCGGATCGGTCGTCGGTCATGGTCTTGCCCTTCCGGGTTCAGGGTTTGCACTCATCGGCTGCAGGCGTCCAGCGCCTGGTCGATGTCCCACAGGATATCGTCGACATGCTCGATGCCCACCGACATGCGGATCATGTCGGGCATCACGCCGGCGTCGATCTGCTGCTGCGCGTCGAGTTGGCGGTGCGTCGTCGACGCCGGATGGATGATCAGCGTGCGCGTGTCTCCGATGTTGGCCAGGTGGCTCATGAACTGGGCCGCCTCGATGAAACGCACGCCGGCCGCGAGCCCGCCCTTGACGCCGAACGCCAGCAGGCCCGACGCGCCAGGCCACCCGTCGACACTGCGCATCTGCCTGCGTACCAGGTCATGCTGCGGATGGTCGGCCAGGCCAGGGTAGTTGACCCAGCCCACGCGCGCGTCGTCCTTCAGGAACTGCGCCACCTTGCGCGCATTGCCGCAATGGCGCTCCATGCGCACATGCAGGCTCTCGACGCCTTGCAGGATCTGCCAGGCCGAGAACGGCGACAGCGTCGAGCCGTAGACACGCAATACCTCCATGCGTGCGCGCATGCAATAGGCAAAATCGCCGAAGGTCTCGTAGAACTTGACGCCGTGGTAACCCGGCGATGGTTCGGTCATGCCGGGGAACTTGCCGTTGTCCCAGGGAAATGTGCCGCTCTCGACCATCATGCCGGCCAGCGTCGTGCCATGGCCGCCGAGATACTTGGTGGCCGAATGCACGACGATGTCGGCGCCCAGCGCCAGCGGGTTGCACAGGAACGGCGACGGCACCGTGTTGTCGACGATCAGCGGCACGCCGTGCGCATGTGCGACCTCGGCCACGGCGGCGATGTCGAGCATCACCAGGCTGGGGTTGCCCAGGCTTTCGGCGAACACCGCACGGGTGGTCGGCCGCATCGCGGCGGCGAAGGCCTGCGGGTCGGTTGCGTCGACGAAGGTCGTCTCGATGCCGAAACGCTTGAGGTTGACCGCCAGCATCGTCACGCTGCCGCCGTACAAGGCGCCGCCGGCCACCACATGGTCACCCTGCTGCAGGATGGTCATCAAGGCCATCGCCTCGGCCGCCATGCCACTGGCAGAGGCCAGGCCCGCGCGCCCGCCTTCGAGCGCGGCGACCCGCTCCTCAAGCGCCGCGACCGTGGGATTGCTCAGCCGAGAATAGACGTTGCCGAAGGTTTGCAGGTTGAACAGGCTGGCGGCGTGGTCGGCGCTGTCGAACACGAAGCTGCTGGTCTGGTAGATCGGAAGTGCCCGGGCACCGGTCGCGCTGTCGGGCACCTGGCCGGCGTGGATGGCCAGCGTCTCGGGTTGGAATGCGTGGTCCGCCATGGTATGCCTGCCTCGTCTCACATGCGCC
>CAXBDR010000043.1:0-22491 GCA_963974265.1 uncultured Rhodoferax sp. | reverse complement strand
CACGCTGCCGAGCACGCCGAGCATCGGTGTCACGCTGTTCAACGGCCACGAGCAGGCGCTGGACGACCTGCTCAAGCAGGCCGACATCGCGATGTACCAGGCCAAGACATCCGGGCGCAATGGGATCCGCTTCTACGACCCGGTCATGCAGGCGACGATCGCCGCACGTACGGCGCTGGAGAACGATCTGCGCGAGGCACTGGAAAAAGGCCAGTTCACGCTGTTCTACCAGGCGCAGGTGGACACGCAGGACGCGATCGTCGGTGCCGAAGTGCTGTTGCGCTGGCAACATCCGGTGCGCGGCATGGTGCCGCCGATGGAGTTCATTCCTCTGACCGAGGAAACCGGACTGATCCTGCCGATCGGTCAATGGGTGTTGCACACCGCATGCGCACAACTCACGGCCTGGCAGGCGCATCCGCAGTTGCATGCGCTGGAGCTGGCGGTCAATGTCAGTGCGCGGCAATTCCGGGACATCGATTTCGTGCAGAAGGTGGCACAGGTGCTGCGGGAGACCGGCGCCCGGCCCGACCGGCTCAAGCTCGAGCTGACCGAAAGCCTGGTGCTGGACGACGTGCAGGACACCATCGCCAAGATGGAGCAACTCAAGGCGCTGGGTGTGCGCTTTTCGATGGACGACTTCGGCACCGGGCAGTCGTCACTGTCCTACCTGACGCGGCTGCCGCTGGACCAGCTCAAGATCGACCAGAGTTTCGTACGCAACATCGGCGTCAAGGCCAGCGACGGCATCATCATCCAGACCATCATCGGCCTGGCCAGCAAGCTGGGCATGCAGGTGATCGCCGAAGGCGTGGAGACGGCCGCGCAGCGCGGGTTCCTGCAGCAACACGGATGCGACGTGTGCCAGGGTTACCTGCTCGGCCGACCGGTGCCGGTGGAGCGCTTCGTACAGGATATCGGCTGATGCCGGTGGCAACACGGGACGAGACGGCACGTGCCGCCGCCGGCCCGACCCCGACTGCGCGTCAGAAGGCTCCGGGCTCCGAGGAGGCGAAGTCCGGCTCGGACGCCGGATGGGCTCGTTGAACCACACGCGTGCGCGCACGCTCCAGCTCGTCGATCAGGGCGTCGATGCGTGCAATGAATTCGTCCCGGTCCGCGTGGGGGCTGTTGTGAATCAAGCCCGAGGACTGATCAGCCAGTGCTTGCTCACCTGCAACGCGAGCCCAGCGGCGCACCTCACAATAGGCGAGCAAGGCCAGGCGACCGAGGTCACCACTGCGGCGCGCGAAGTGCATCTCGCCGAGGAGGTCCTCGAGGCCGAGTTGGAGGGATTCAACGTTGTCAGGCATGTTGCGATGCAGCAATTTACCGCAGGATAACGCAGTGCGCCAGCCGTTTTTAGAACTGACACCCGAATTCATGTCCCGATTGCGACCTGCAAGGGGGCGGAACCGGCCGAAATCGCGCTGTGGCGCGCCCTACCAGCCTGGCGGACGGGTCGCGTGGAAGCCAGTGGCCTGCTCGAATACCCGTCCTGCCGCCACCAGCAGGTCCTCGCGCAGCCTCGGACCGACGAATTGCACCGACAACGGCAAGCCGGCGTCGGACAGTCCACACGGCAACGACAGGGTCGGCAGTCCGGAAAAGTTGAACGGCGCGGTGAAACGGGCGTGCCAGGGATCGCGCCCGGGCGGGATCGGGCCATACGAATAGTCATCGCTGACCGCGAACGGTTCGCGCGGCGTGGATGGGCACACCAGCAGATCGATGCCGCGCATCAGGGCGTGCAGGTCACCGGCGCATTGCAACCGCAGATGATGGGCGTGCACATAGTCGATGGCGTCGCAGGCCCGCCCCTGTTCCAGCCACTGGCGGAAGAACGGGCCATACGTTGCAGCCTGCGCCGGAAACGTGTCGCGATGGGCATCGGCCGCCTCGACCTGGCACATCAGCGCCCAGGCCGGCAGGTATTCGCGCAGGCGCGGCGGCATCCGCACCGGAATGATCTCCGCGCCCAGTTCCTGCAACAGCCGCACCACCTGTGCCACCGCCGCCGCGTGGTCGGGCGCGAGGTCGACCGTGCCGTAGCCCGCATCCCAGCCGATGCGCAGGCCCCGCACGCCCTGCGCCAGGCCGGCCTCCATGTCGGGCACGGGATCGGCCAGCGAGGTCGGATCGTGCTCGTCACGCCCGGCGATCGCCGCCAGCACGATGCCGGCGTCCTGGCTGCAACGGGTCATCGGGCCGACATGATCCAGTGACTGTGCCAGCGGCAATACGCCATGGCGGCTGACCCGTCCCCAGGTCGGCTTGAGACCGACGACACCACAGGCCGCCGAAGGGTGGCGGATCGAGCCGCCGGTGTCGGTGCCGATGGTCGCGTAGGCCAGCCCCACCGCCGTGGCCGCCCCACTGCCGCTGGACGAGACACCGGCCCAGTGGGATGGTTTCCACGGGTTCTCCGGCACCGCGAAATCCGGGTGGTAGCCGGCCATCGCCCCCTCCGTCAGGTTGAGCTTGCCCAACAGCACGGCGCCGGCCTCGCGCAGACGCGTCACCACGGTCGCATCCTGCCGCGGCACACGGTCGGCAAGGACGCCGGTGCCGCCCATGGTGCGAATGCCCGCGGTATCGCAGAGGTCCTTGACCGCCACCGGCACGCCGTGCAGCGGTCCGCGATACAGGCCGCGCGCAATCTCGTCCTGCGCCCGGGCCGCCTGCTGCAGCGCCAGTTCCGCCGTCACCGTGGCATAGGCCTTGAGCCGGCCGTCGAGTGCCGCGATGCGATCGAGCATGGCGCGGGTCACGTCGAGCGGTGCGAGCTTGCGCGCACGGATCTGCGGTGCGAGTTCGGTGATCGTCAGGTAATGCACGGTCGGCTCCTTGCTGGGCTGGAATGCGGGCAACACCGCGGCGCGGCGGGCGGCTGCGTTCAGCGGTGGCGCGGCTCGAACAGGCTGCGCGTCCAGCTCCACATCGCCCACAACATGACGCCCGGCACGACCACGGTCTGCAACACGAACACCACCATCAATCGAATCAGGTGCTCGGTCGCATTCTCCAGCGCCTGCTTGAGTTCGTCGAAACGGGCGCGTATATCGGTGTTGTGCGCGAACCAGCGCCGCAACTGGTCCAGCAGTCCCGGCGGCGCAGCGTCGGCCTGTACGGTCGGATCCCGGCTGGCGGCGTCGCTGGTGGTCGCGTCGATGGCCTGCTGGCTCACCCGGTAGTCCTCGGCCAGGAACTGCTGCCATACCAGGTCGGTTCCCAATGTGACCGCCGGCACCGCGAAACGCAGCATCAGCGCCAGTACCAGCAGGCGCGACAGCCAGGGTTCGATGGGGCGCCGTCGCAACCACATCCATGCCCAGGCCGACGCCGCCAATGTCAGCAGCGTCGATATCGGCCAGTAGCTGCCCACGCCCAGCAGAATCTTCTGCGCGCCAAACAACACGCTGGCGCCCAGCATCAGGTCGGAGAAACGCTCGACCAGGTCGTTGACAGGGTCGAGCAACTGCCCCGGCGCCAGGGTGGCGCCGACGCCGGCCGGTTGCAGCGACAACTCGGTGCCTTGCGCCACGGAGATCACGCCATTGAGCGCGCGTGCGGTGGCAAAACTGACCAGGGCACGCTTGAGGCCGGCGTCGACCTTTTCGCCGGCGGGCGCATCGAGCGGCGCGAACCAGGCGCAGGCGACCAGGGCCAGCAACAACAGGGGCAGGATGGCGCGTTGCAGGGCAACCATGGCGTGGTGTTCCTCGTAGGCTCGCGCACATGGCATGGATGCATGTGCTTCGCAGGCATTATGCGCACGCCGGTGCACCGTGAAGCCCGGGGGCTGGTGGCACCTGCCTCGCTTGCACGGTCAACGTTGCAGCTGGTCCAGCTTTTTCTCGATCTTGGCCCATTCATCCGCATCGGGCAATGCGAGCTTGGTGCGGGTGATCGGTTTCCACTGGCGCGCCAGTTCGGCATTGAGCGCCGTGAATGCGCGCTGGTCCTTCGGCACGTCTTCGTCGGCATAGATCGCGTTTACCGGGCATTCAGGCACACAGACGGCGCAGTCGATGCAGTCGTCCGGGTCGATGACGAGGAAGTTCGGACCTTCGCGGAATGCGTCGACCGGGCACACGTCGACACAGTCGGTGTATTTGCACCGGATGCAGGACTCGGTGACGACGAAGGTCATCGGGGCCGCTCCGGTCGGTCAGCCGCCGCAGGCGCCGCCGGAGCAGCAGGCGCCGGCATCAGCGTCGACCGGTGCCGACCGTGTCTTGCCGATCTGAACCTGCCACAACGCGGGCCCGGACCGCAGATAGGTCCAGTCGAACTGGCCGCTGCAGCGCTGTTCGAACTGGTGATGGAGCGGGCGCGGGTCATGGTCGTTGACCAGCACAAGGGACTCGCCCGGCTGCAGCGCGTCGAAACGCCCGAAGATGATGGGATGGCGGTCGCGTGGTGCGATGGTGCGCACGTCGATGGCGCTGACTAGCTCGGTGGTCATGGTTGGTTTCTCCAAGTTGCAAGGATTGAAAATCGTCGAAAGAGGTCGGTGCTCGCGCCGGGGCGACACACGGCAGCCAGCCGGGGAACGGCTCAACCGTCCTTGCCGTCGGCTCGCGGCTGCAACAACCACGGTGTGTAGCGGCCCAGGTAGAACACGAAGGCCAGCGACCACGCCCGCGCCGCGGCAACCACCGATGCCACCAGCAGCTGCGGCGCCAGCAGTGGCACGACCACCCGCAGCACGGCGGCGAGCATGACCAGCGAATACGCCGCGACTTCGAGGGGCGAGGCCAGCAGCGGCCGGCCGGTATGGCCCCGCGCGGTGCGGGTGACCATGCCGATGATCAGTCCGCCGGTGGCGCCGATGGCGAGCGCGTGGATGCCGGCGGAAGCCGCCATCCACCCGAGCAGGCTCGCCGCCAGCAGCAGGAAACCCACCGGGATCCAGGCGTAGGACAGATGCAGGATCCACAGGATGGGCCGGCCGCGGGTGACCCATGGCTTCCAGGCCGCCAGGCGCGCGAGTTGCATCACGGCGGCCAGGGCCAGCAGCGGCGCACTGATGACGGCGTCGGGCGCAAACACCCAGCATGCCAGGGCCGCCACGCTGGCCACGGCCGTGGCCTTTTCCATGTGCGGATCGACCTTCAGGCGCAGCCCGGGCGTGGCGCTCATCGTGAACGCCGGGATCACGCGCCCGGCCATCACGCATTCGATCAGCACGATCAAGGCCAGGGCGGCGTACAGGGCACGGACCGGCGCCCATTCCAGATAACCGAGCACGGACAGGTGAAAGACGAGATTGGCCAGCGTCAGCAGGCCGAGCAAGCCGGCCAGCGGCAGGTTGCGGCGGTTGCCGGCGCGCAGCAGCAGGCGCACCAGCACGACGGCGACCACCGGCAGCAGCAACAGGTCCAGCGCGGCAAACACCGCGTACGGCGCGGTGAACAGCGCCACGCGCGCGCCCAGCCAGACCAGCACCAGCGCCGCCAGGGCGGTGCCGCGGGGTGTCTGCAATCCGGTCCAGGCCTTGCCGGCCGTCATCAGGAAACCGACGATGACCGCGGCGGCAAACCCGAACAGCATCTCATGGGCGTGCCACATCATGGGCGGCAGCTCGGACGTCCAGACGGTATGGCCCAGGAACACCAGCACCCAGGCCGGCACGGCCAGCAACGCAAACAAGGCGGCCGCCAGGTAAAAGGGTCGGAAACCCAGGCGCAACAGCGGCAAGCCGTGGCCGTTGTCCACGGCCGTAGAGGGTTGTGCGGCAAGGGGTTGGATCAGCGTTTTCATGAGGGTCGGTGCCCGGGTTCCGCTGCGCGGACGGCACGGGCTTTTAACATGCACACAAATTGCATGTTATAGCTTCGGCACCGTTAAAGCAATATACTTTGTGCATCTTTAAGGTCTTCGATGCGACTTTCCGAATACACCGACTACAGCCTGCGCGTGCTGATGTATTGCGCCGCGCATCCCGGGCGGCTGGTAACGATTGCCGAACTGGCCGAGCACCACCAGGTGTCGAAGAACCACCTGATGAAGGTGGTCAACGACCTGGCACGCCAGGGCGTACTCGAGACCACGCGCGGGCGCGGCGGCGGGCTGCGGCTGCTGCAGGCCGCCGACACGATCCGGGTCGGAGACATCGTGCGCGCGGCGGAGACGGACTTCCGGCTCGTCGAATGTTTCGATCCCGCCACCGACAGCTGCACGCTGACGCCGGGCTGCAAGCTCAAGCACGTGTTCCACGACGCCTTGCAAGCCTATTTGCAGGTACTCGACGGCGTGACGCTGGCGGAACTGACGTCGCCCCTGGCCCCCGCGCCAGCCGGCCGGGCCGGTCGCCCGCGCACGGGAACGCCGGTGCGGATAGCCGTGGCCACGCGCCGCAAGGGCTGACACACGCCTGGCCGCGGCAATCTGACGCATACACGTGGAAATCCATGCGCTGCTGGCCGACAAGGACATGGCCGACCGCATCCTGACCGTCGGCCCGATCGCCGAACCGCTGGCGTCGCCGGAGCAGGTGGCGGCCTTCCTGCAGGTAGAACACCAGCGCTGGAGCGCCGCGGCCAAGGAGATCGGGCTGCTGCCGGAGTAGTCGCCACCGGTGGCGCAGCGGCAGGGTGCCGCCGTGCACTACGATGAAAGCCCGTGCGTCCGGACCCGGCCGCTCGGGTGATCAGCCTGAAGGAACCCCATGACCTCTCTCACCCTGGCGCAAGCCAACCAGATCATCGCCGGCGCACTCGCCCATTCGAAACAGGCCGGTTACCAGCCCATGGGCGTGGCCGTGCTCGATGCATCGGGCAACCTCAAGGCCTTCGCCAGCGAAGACGGCGCCAGCATGTTCCGCTTCGACATCGCGCGGGCCAAGGCCTGGGGTGCGGTCGGCATGGGTGTATCCAGCCGCGTGCTCGGCGAACGCGCCAAGGGCAATCCGAACTTCTTCGTCTCGTTGTCGGCCACGTCAGACGGCCGCTTCCTGCCGCAGACCGGCGCGGTGCTGATCAAGGACGCCGCGGGGCAGACACTCGGCGCGGTCGGCGCCAGTGGCGGCAGCGGGGATGAGGACGAGGCGATCTGCATGGCCGGGGTGGTGGCGGCCGGCTTGGTGTGCGGCTGACATTGCATTAAAGCGCGTTATGAATCCGCTGATGAACGCTACGAAGTGGGATGAGGTTCGGTTGGCGATGTACCAGCTAGGCCAACTCTCTCCACAATGGAGAACCTTGGACGTGGAGAGCGGGTATCTATCCGATTGGGACGGGGAGTGGTTCTATCGTTTCCAGGTCGGCGGCTACAAGACGATAGAGTGGCTCGAAGTCCAGATTTCCTCGCGCGCCCAATACGAGGCCGTGCGGCATGCTCTGGAATTGGTCCACGTCCCTGGTGAGCAGACGGCGCGCGGAATCAAAATCATTGGTTACGCTCGAAATGGTGTGCCAGTGGACTACCTCACTCGCTTTAACAGGCCGCTCCATCCGATCGCCTTCGGCGTCGGCTGAGCCGCAGCGTCTACCGACAAGAACACCAATGGTTATTGTCTTGCTGCATACTTGAAACTATTGCGTCGCAAAAGGAGCGAAAGCATGGAAAACGTGAAGGCGATAGAAAGTGCGGTGGAGTAATTGCCTCCCGAAGAGATGGCTGATTTCCGGCTGTGGTTCGCCGAATTCGACGGTACTGCGTGGGACAGGCAAATCAAGCAGGACGTCGCATCCGGCAAGCTCGACTCGTTGGCAGCAGAGGCGCTTGCCGACAATCGTGCGGGTTCGCCGAGAGAACTTTGAAATTGAAGCGCACTGCATCAAGGCGCTTTTGGCAGTGCCTTGACGCTTTGCCCGCCGAAGTTCAAACCGACGCGCACCGGAATTTCGCGCAGATCAAAGTCGATCCCAATCATCCGTCGCTGCATTTCAAGACCATTGGAAACGGCCGGTTTCATAGCGTCCGAGTCGGCCTCTACTACCGGGCGCTGGGCCTCCCCGTGCCAGGCGGGGTACATTGGTTCTGGATCGGTACGCATGGTGCGTATGACAAGCTCATCGGTTAACAGCTTACTCGTCCCGGTTCGCAGCATCAGCATGCCGCTTCGGGTCGATTGCTGCATGGCAGATAGCGTCGGCGCTGAAGCTGATGCGGCTCTGCCTTCGGGCGTCAGCTGATGCCGCGGCCGGCGGCACGCCTGCCGGGGTGCCTCAGTTTCGCCCCCAGCCAATCCGCGCCCACACCTGCTCGTGCAGGTAATAACTCACCAGTCCGACCAGCGTCAGCAGCCCCGACAGGCCGACGCCGGCGCGCCAGTCGCCCATGTAGAGGATGTTGATCACCGACATCACGGCGAATCCGATCAGTTGCCAGGTGACGGCTTTCATCAGCATGCGGGTCTTTTTTTCCATGCGCGGATTGTCAAATCGGGTCGGGGCGTGAAGCAACGTGGAGGTGGTGCCGGTTTTCGTCAAGAACGAGACAACTGTCACGCTGCGTTACCATCGTCATCCAGAATGGAGAAGATCACCAAATCCCAACGCGCCTTCCAGTTCCGGGAGCGGCTGTCCGAAGCCATGCTCGAGCGCCAGCTCAACCGCACGACGCTGGCCGAACGCAGCGGCGTGGATCGCTCGACGGTGTCGCAGCTGCTGGGCGAACACCAGGTCCGGTTGCCGACAGGCCATGTCGTGGCCGAACTCGCGACCGCGCTGGGGGTGACGACCGACTGGTTGCTGGGCCTGACCAGCAACACCTTGTCCCCTGGTGAAATCCTGCGCGAATCGCTGGAGGTCGCCCAGGCCAGCGCGGCGCCGGCCGACGCCAACATCGAACGCTGGCTGCTGGAATCGGTCGGCGCCAAGATCCGCAACGCCCCGACGACGCTGCCGGAATTCATGAAGACACAGGCCGTGATGGAGCTGGAATACGCGTCCTACGTCGGCAAGTCGCCCGAGCAGGCCAAGGCCAGCAACGAGACGCGGTTGACGCTGAACCGCGGCACCGGCATGGACCACGAACTGGCCGTGCCCCGGCAACGCATGGAGGAATTCGCGCGCCGCCATGGCATCTGGTCGGCGCTCACGGCGGCGCAGGTACGCGAGCAGCTGACGCTGATGGCCGACCTGTGCGAGGAGTTGTACCCGAGCACCCGGCTGCACCTGTACGACCTGGCGCAACAGTTCAGCGCCCCGGTCACGGTGTTCGGACAACGCCGCGCGGTGATCTACATCGGCAGCGCGTATTTCGTGTTCAACACCCGGGAACATGTGGAGACGCTGACACGGCATTTCGACCAGCTGGTGCGCAATGCCAGCGTGCTGAGCCACGAAACGGCGCACTGGTTGCGCCGGCTGGCCGATACCGTCACCTGACTGATCCCGGCGACGCCCTTTTTCAGGGCGCAACCACGCGCAACACGTCTTCGCCGTACGCTTCGAGCTTGCGTGCGCCGATGCCGCTGATGCCTTGCAGGTCGTCCAGCGACTCCGGCGCGCGTTGGGCGATCGCGGCCAGCGTGGCGTCGTGGAAGATCACGTAGGCCGGCAGGTTGTGCGACTTGGCCACCTCGGCGCGCCATTCTCGCAAGGCCTCGTAGCGGCGCTGCGCCGACGTATCGAGCTCGACCGGCGCCTTGGCCGCGGCACTGCGACTGCCGCTGCCGCCGCTTCGGCGCCGGCTCCGGTCCGCCGGCTGGGTGGTGGACACGCGCAACTGCACCGGCACCTCGCCCTTGAGCACGGCGCGAGAGGCTTCGGTCAGCGCCAGCGTGTTGAAGGCCTCGGTGTCCACCTGCACCGCGTTGATCGCGATCAGCTGGCGCAACACGCCGCGCAGCTGCTGCTCGCTGAACTCGGCGCCGATGCCGAAGGTGCTCAGGCCGGCATGGCCGTGCTGGGCGACCTTCTCGGTCTTCTTGCCGCGCACGATGTCCATGATGTGGCCGGCACCGAAGGTGATGCCGCTGGCCTGCTGCACCCGGTAGATGGTGCTGAGCAACTTGCGCGCCGCGTCGGTACCGTCCCAGACCTCGGCCGGCGACAGGCAGTTGTCGCAGTTGCCGCACCGCAGGCGCGGCACGCGAAGCGTGTCGCCTGCATCGGCGGCGTCCGCATCTGCGGCCGGCGCATAGGTCTCGCCGAAATATTTCAGCAAACGCACCCGCCGGCAGTCGATGGCCTCGGCCAGCCCCAGCAAGGCATCGAGCTTGCCACGCTGCACCTGCTTGAACTCCTCGCCGGCCGGGCTTTCGTCGATCATGCGGCGCTGGTTGACGACGTCCTGCAGTCCATAGGCCATCCAGGCATTGGCGGCCAGGCCGTCGCGGCCGGCGCGACCCGTCTCCTGGTAATAGGCTTCGATGTTCTTGGGCATGTCCAGGTGCGCAACAAATCGCACGTCGGGCTTGTCGATGCCCATGCCGAACGCAATCGTGGCCACCATCACCACCCCCTCCTCGCGCAGGAAACGGTCCTGGTGCTTCTGGCGCAGCCTGGCGTCGAGGCCGGCGTGGTAAGGCAAGGCGTTGATGCCCTGGTCGGCCAGGGTCTGGGCGATTTCCTCGACGCGCTTGCGCGACTGGCAATAGACGACGCCGGCGTCCCCCGCATGTTCGCCCTGGATGAAACGCAGCAACTGCGCCGTCGGGTCCTTCTTCTCGACGATGGTGTAGCGGATGTTGGGCCGATCGAAACTGCTGACAAAAGCCCGCGCATCCTGCAACTGCAGCCGCTCGAGGATGTCTTCGCGCGTCAAGGCGTCGGCCGTGGCGGTCAGCGCGATGCGCGGCACCTCGGCATAGCGCTCGTGCAACACCGTCAGCGCCCGGTACTCGGGGCGGAAATCGTGGCCCCACTGGCTGACGCAATGCGCCTCGTCGATCGCGAACAGGCTCAGCAGCCCGCGTTCGCGCAAGGCGTCGAGCTGGGCCAGGAAACGCGGCGTCGTGACCCGTTCGGGCGCGACGTAGACCAGCGTGATCTCGCCGCGCAACATGCGGCGCTCGACCTGCGCGGCCTCGTCGCCGCTGAGCGTGGAGTTGAGAAAGGCCGCGTCGACACCGGCCTCGTGCAGCGCGCCGACCTGGTCGTGCATCAGCGCGATCAGCGGCGACACCACGATGGTCGTGCCATGGCCGGCACGCTGGCGCACGATGGCCGGAATCTGGTAACACAGCGACTTGCCGCCGCCCGTGGGCATCAGCACCAACGCGTCGCCGCCGGCGCAGACCTGCTCGACCACCGCCTGTTGCGGCCCCCGGAACTGCTCGTAGCCGAAGACCTCGAGCAGGATGGCGCGCGGGTCGACGACCGGACGCTCAGGACTTGCCAACACCGTGTTCAAGAAAAAATCACTCCCATCGGCCTATTGTCCATGGCAATCTCCACACCACCGGCCGGGCGCGTCCCCCTTTTCTACAATGCCCAGGACATGAGCACCCCAACCTACACCCGAGGCCAGGCCCTGCCGGCCATTCTCGCCAGCCGCATCGCCATCCTGGACGGCGCCATGGGCACGATGATCCAGCGCCTGAAACTCGACGAGACGCAATACCGCGGCGAACGCTTCAAGGACTTCCACAAGGACGTCAAGGGCAACAACGAACTGCTGAGCCTGACCCGGCCGGACGTGATCGGGGACATCCACGAGAAATACCTGCTTGCCGGTGCCGACATGGTCGAGACCAATACCTTTGGCGCCACCACCGTGGCCCAGGCCGACTACGACATGGCCGACCTGGCGCGCGAGATGAACCTGGCAAGCGCCCGCATCGCGCGCGCCGCCTGCGACAAATACAGCACCCCCGACAAGCCGCGTTTCGTCGTCGGCGCACTCGGCCCCACACCCAAGACCGCCAGCATCAGCCCGGACGTCAACGACCCGGGGGCACGCAACGTCGACTTCGAACAGCTGCGCGCCGCCTACTTCGAGCAGACCCAGGCGCTGATCGAAGGCGGCGCCGACGTGTTGATGGTCGAGACCATCTTCGACACGCTCAACGCCAAGGCCGCGCTGTTCGCGATCGACGAGGTGTTCGAGGCCACCGGCGAACGGCTGCCGCTGATCATCAGCGGCACCGTCACCGACGCCTCCGGCCGTATCCTCAGCGGCCAGACCGTGACCGCGTTCTGGTACAGCGTACGCCACGCCCAGCCGCTGGCCATCGGCCTGAACTGCGCGCTTGGCGCGGCACTGATGCGGCCCTACATCCAGGAACTGAACCGGGTCGCGCCCGACACCTTCATAAGCTGCTACCCGAACGCCGGATTGCCCAACCCGATGTCGGACACCGGTTTCGACGAGACGCCGGAGGTCACCTCCCGCTTGCTGCACGAATTCGCCGAGCAGGGGCTGGTGAACATCGTCGGCGGGTGTTGCGGCACGACGCCGGAGCATATCGGGGCGATCGGGGCGGCGGTGGGAGCGCTGCCGGCAAGAAGGCTGGGAAGCGGCCGGTTCTACAGGGAAGCGGCGTGATAAGGCCAGTGTCGGCCGGGAACGTCGCGACGAATCAAGCTCGGTCAGGTCGATCAGGCATAAATCACCGCCTTGAACTTGCTTTCGTAAGGCTGAAGCATGCTGCGGGTTGCATCGTCCGTAACCAGCACATCGATCTGGTCCAAGGTGCACACTGGCGCCAGCCTTCGCTGGTTGAATTTGCTGTGATCCGCAATGACCACGCACCGCTTGGCACAGTGGATCGCCAGTGACTTGACCCGGGCTTCGTCGAGCGCCGAGTTGGTGACCCCTTGCTCGGATATTGCATCGGCACCCAGAAAGAACATGTCCACGGCCAAGGCTTCCAATGCGGCATCGGTCCAGGGGCCGACAACGCTGAACAAGCCTTGCCGCACCCGTCCGCCCACGATCAGCACTTCGGTTTGGCTGTGTGCAGCCGCCTCGGCGACCTTCAGGTCCACGGCAATGACCGTGATGCGTCGCCCGGCCAGTTTTTGTGCCAAGGCCAGGGCGGTGGTGCCGGAGTCAAGAAGTATCGTTGCGCCATCTTCCACGAGCTTGGCTGCCGCTTGTGCAATGCGCTCCTTCGCATCCCGGCTGAGCGTCATCTTTTCCTGAAACACCGGCTCGTATTCCGCACTGTATTGGTCATACTGTGCCTTGCCGGATTCCAATGCGATGGCGCCGCCGTGGCTGCGCTTTAGAAGATTGAGATCTTCGAGGATGGCCATGTCGCGCCGGACCGTGGCTGCGGAACTGGCCAACTCGTTGACGAGTTCGGCGGTGGTGATCGACTTGCGCTTGCGGACCAATTCAAGCATGCGCTGGCGGCGCCCTTCTGGCAGGGATGAATTGACGCTGTCTGGTGAAGCCGGCATGGAAGATGTCTCTATCGTTCAAAGTGGATGCGCAACCTGAAGCACAGGCGAACATGCAGGCCTGAAACTTCTCGGGATCGAGAATAGCACCGCAACGCCCCCGAGCTCGCGCCTCCTGCATGGCGTGGCGCATCCGACTTTGGAGGGTGCCTCTTGTCGGATGGGCGCGCAAGCGGCTTCACCAACCCCGGCAAGCGGATCAAGTCGGTGCCCCGGCGATTTCGGCCATCAAGTCCCGTGTGGACGCATACAGTCGCAGGAACATTTGATGATCCTTGTCGTATCTGGCTCTGCGATCGGCCTGGGGGACGATCTCCCGCGCCACCGGATTGATGCGTTCGATGTCGGCCGTTTGAAACAGCCCGACGCCGATGCCCGCCAGGAAGGCCGAACCCATGGCTGCCCCCACGGTTTGTTGGCGCACGCGCTGAGGCTTGCCGGCAATATCCACGGATGCCTGCATCCACAACGCATTGTTCACTCCTCCGCCCACTGCATATACAGCGCTGGCCGGGAAACCTTGCTCGAACATGTCCAGGTTGTGGCGCGTCGCATGCGCCACGCCTTCCAGCAAGGAACGGTACATGTCGGCGCGCGTGTGCGTCAAATTGAGCCCGAAGAACATGCCGCGGGCGAGCGGGTCGTTCAGCGGTGTGCGCTCTCCACTGAAGTAGGGCAGGGCAAGCAGTCCGTGCGATCCGGGCGGGCTCTGTTCGGCCTCGGCCTGCAAGAGGGCGAACCCGGCGTCCCGATCGTCCAGTTGCGTCAGTTCACGGCGGAACCAATGGGTGAGTGCGCCTGCGGTAGATACCGCGCCCATGGCAGCCCAGGTTCCGGGAAAGAGGTAGGGCGCGGACCAGCGCCGGGCATCGCGCTGGAGTTCGGGTACCACTTGTATGAAGAACACCGAGGTGCCATACATGACCATCAGGTCGCCGTGTCCCAGCACGCCCACGCTGGTCGCCTCGGCCGCGGCGTCGATCGTGCCCACGATGACGGGCGTGCCGACGGCAAGGCCGGTCTGACTTGCGGCGATGCCATGCACCTTGCCGGCAATGTCACAGGTCCACCGCGCCTCGGGCAACAGATCTGGCGAACATATGTCGCTGGTCCGCACAGTGTCCCAGGCGAGCTTCTCGACATCGTAGAAGGGGGCGTAGTTGGCCGCGCCGTAGTGGTCGACGACACAAGCGCCGGTCAGGCGTTGCACCAGATAGGTCGGGCAACCCACGATGTGTGCAGCCTTGGCTAAGACTTCCGGCTCGTGACGCGCCAACCACAAGACCTTGGGGCCGACCGCTTGCGTGGTCAACGGCATGCCGCAGTGGCGCATGACGAAATCGGCCCCGTAGTGCTGCGTCAGCTCGTCGATCTCCGCCTTGGAGCGTGTGTCCACACCGTAGAGCACGGCCTGTCGCAAGGCTTTGCCTTCAGCGTTTACCGGCAACATGCATGGACCGATGCCACTGCAGGCGACGCCGGCAATTTGCTTCGGGTCGATCCCCGTCTTGTCGAGCAGTTGCCGGGTGACGGAGCAAAACCCGCCCCACCAGTCCTGATCTGCGTCGTGTTCGGCCAATCCGGGCCCCGGCACCCGCATTTCGTGGGGTTGCACCGCGACCGCAGTCACCTCCCCGGTTTTCGACAACAACACGCCCTTGGCCGAATAGCTGCCGATGTCGACGCCTAGCAAATACATCCGTACCGCCTGCGCTCAAAGGAAAAGCCCGCCGGCATGCGCGCCAGGGTTTCCGCCAGCAACCGTGCAATGCCACAGAGGTCGCGCAAATCGCAGACTTCGGTGGGCATGTGGGTATAGCGGGCTGGAAATCCGATGTCCATCGAGGGCACACCTTCGTGGGTCAGTTGCACGTACGAAGAATCGGTAAGGCAGCCCGAGTGGGCACTTCGTTGCAGCGCCAGCCCGATCGCTTTTCCGGATGCACTGACGTGATTGAGCAGCGTAGGATGGGGCAAGGTGCCGTTCAAGGTTCCGCGGCCGTGAAAGCTGTACAGCCCCAGGGCCGGGCCACCGCCCAACTGAAGTTCGCCGCGGGTGCGAAGGTCGGGCGTGTCGCTGGCAACCATGATGTCGATGGAGATGGCCGCGTCCGGCTTGAGGCGTTGCGCGGCCACCATGGCGCCGCGCAGGTTGAACTCCTCCTGGACGGAAAACACCGCATGCAACGTGGCGGGGACGGGCGTCTCCCGAACGGTGCGAATCAGTTCCATCAGGGCAGCGCAGCCTGCGCGATCGTCCAGCGCAGTTCCCGTGATGCGGTCGCCCTGGAGCCGACTGAACTGCGGGCGGTACGTGATCGGCGCGCCAATGGCGATGCCGAGATCGGCCACGGCCTGCGCATCGTCGACGCCGAGATCGAAGAACAACTTGTCCACACCCAGTACCTGCCCCTTTTCCTCCGGCGGCGTGGCGTGGTGGGCTTTGGTGCCCACCACGCAGGGAATGGCCTTGCCAGTGTCGTTGATGACGATCATGTTCAGTCCCGGCAGCACGCGCTCGGGTACACCACCGACACGCTCCACCCGCAGATAGCCGTCCTCGTCGACACGGCGCACGATAAGACCCATCTGATCGATGTGCGCAAAGATCATGATCTTGGGCGCATCCGGGTCGGAACCCGGGACGGTGAGTATCAGATTGCCCGGCGCGTCCACATGGCGCTGGATATTCGCATCCGGAAACTGATCCGAGATGTAGTCGCGCACAGGGTCTTCGTAGCCGGACAGGCCGGGTATGAGACACAGTTGCTCGGTCCACGCGGCGATGCGCTCGGTGCTGCTGGGAAGGTCGTAGATTCGCTGTGGGTTCATGGAGATAGTCGGGAGTGGAGGGAACCAGCGGCCGGTCGAATCAGCGCAATGCCTTTACCTTTTCCATGAACGCCCTGACGCGGGCCGGATCGACCAGATTGTCGAAGTTCCCGTCTATCTTAAAGGTCGAACCGACCACGGCGCCATCGGCCACCGACAACTGTCGGTCCACGTTGTCCAGACGACAACCCGTGTTGCACAACACCACGGTCTCCGGCACTGCCCGCTTCACCGACGCAAGGATCTGGGTGTCGGTCTCGGCACCCGCCGTGAGCCCGGATACACATAACGCGTCCGGACGATTGTTGAAAACAGTCGATTTCGCAATGTCCACGATGTCGCGCTGTCCCAGATAGGAAGCCGCTTCCGGCACGATGTTGAAAAGCATCCGCAAGTTCGGTGTCAGGGCCATCTTGTGCCGCACGGTGTTGCCGACATTGGTATTCCACAAGCCGAAATCACTGGCATAGACACCGGAGATGATTTCGCGAATGAACAGGGCACCGGTCGCTGCCGCGAGGTCGATGGAGGCGATCGGATCCCAAAGCACGTTGACCCCGAAAGGAACGCGAATCTCGTGCTTGAGCTCGCCGATGATGCGCGCCATCGCCGCGGTGGTGGCAGTCTTCACGGTGGTCAGGTAGGGCAAGCTGAATTCGTTGGAGAACATGACGGCATCGACGCCGCCATCCTGGAGGTTTTTCAGGTCTTGCAGAGCCAGTTCTATCACCTTGGACATGCCACCTTCGCGGTCGTAATGCGGGTCGCCAGGCAATGCCTGCAGATGACACATGGCGATGATGGGTTTGTGGGCGCCGAACGTTTGCTTGAGCCAATTCATGATGATGAGGTCCCTCAGGGAGAACGGTGGTTGGTTGGGTGTGATTGAAAGTCAATCAATTTGAGTGTATTTGATCATATGATCAGCTGTTTTCAGTCAGGGTTAACCCTGAATCCATGGATTTTTTGGTGCCGGCCCCGGCTGTCGAGGCCTTCCGAACGGTCACCTGGGAGCCCCGGTCAGGCCCAGCCTGACGGCCTCGGTACCAGGCGGTCCCGACATCCGCCGCCTGCACAGCGCCAAGCAAGTCCCGATGAACCGCCGGTGTCCCGGCCGCGATATAGCCGTGCCTCAGGAAGTCCGCGCCACCATGCAGGTCGGAAATGCAGCCCCCTGCCTCCTGGACCAACAAGGAACCCGCCGCAATGTCCCAGGGCAACAATGCAAACTCGAAAAACCCATCCAGAAAACCCGCCGCGACATAGGCCAGGTCCAGCGCCGCCGCGCCAGGGCGACGCACGTTCCGGCAACCGCGCCAGACGTGATCGAGAATCCGGAAATAGGCTGGCGCATCGGGTGCCGCCGGATACGGCAGCCCCGTACTGACCAGCGCCTCGACCAGGCCTGATCGGTCCGTCACATGCAAGCGTTGGCCATTGAGGAACGCACCGGCACCTCGCCGCGCTTCGAAGCAGTGACCTCGCACGGGGTCGAACACCACACCGGCGACCAGTTGCCCGTCATGCACCACGCCAACCGAGACGGCGAAGTGATCGAAACCGTGCAGGAAGTTGGTCGTGCCGTCCAGGGGGTCGATGATCCATTGGGTGTTGGAGCCCTCTCCTGCGGGGTTGCTGCCCCCTTCCTCCGCCAGGATGGAATGCGACGGAAACTCCTGCATGACGGCCTGCACAATGGCCTGCTCGGAGTTCCGGTCGACCTCGCTCACGAGGTCGTTGAGCCGCTTGTGCGTCACGGACAAGCCCTGACGCCGCCTCGCACCGTCGAGCACGACCCGCCCACCAGCCTGCGCCGCATTCGACGCGCAGGCCAACAATCGCTGCTCGAATTCCGGGTCAGTATCTTGCACTTGTGCCTCCATTTGTGATCGTTTATGATTATATGATCAGATTGCACAAATATTGGAAGGAATTCGATCATGAAGGTCGGCTTTATCGGGCTTGGTGCCATGGGCAAGGGCATGGCACACAACCTTGTCGTGAAAGGCCATGAGGTATCGGTCTACGACCAGTCGGCGGATGCCCGACAGGCGTTCGCCGATCTGCACGGAATGCCGAATTGCCGCGTCGCAGCGTCGCCAGCCCAGGCTGCCGGCACAGCGCAAGTCCTGATCTGCATGCTTCCCACGACGGCACACAGCCATGAAGCCTTGTTGGGGCACGGTGGCGCCGCGCACGTGTTGCCCGAAGGCAGCGTGGTCATGGACATGGGAACAGGCCATCCGGTTGAACTTCTGCGCATGGGCAGCGAGCTGCGGACGATGGGCCTGCACCTGGTCGATGCACCCGTCAATCGGGCGCCACCCGAAGCCCAGGATGGAACCTTGCTGGCGATGGTGGGAGGCGAAAAGGAGCATGTAGACCGGGTGATGCCCCTGCTCGAATGCATGTGCGACACGATCCACCGCATGGGTCCGTTGGGCACGGGCATTCGCATGAAGCTGGCCAACAACTACATGTCCATGATCAATCTGTTGCTGACCGCTGAAGGCTTGCTCTTGGCTGAACGAGCCGGCATCGACCGCGCGCAAGCCGTCGCGATCATGAGTGCGCCTGGCAATGGCGCCAGCAACGGACAACTGACCAGCATCTTCCCACGCAAAGTGCTGGCGGACGACCTGACGCCCGACTTCCGGCTGGGCATGTGCCTGAAAGACATCACACTGGCGTTGGAGCTCGGTGTTTCGCTCGGGCTGTCCCTCAACCTCGGAGCGGTCGCACGCAACCAGTTTGCGCTGGCCAAGTCCTGGGGGCGTGAGGATCAGGACTGCACAGCCATCCTGCCCCTATTGCATCAGGTTCACGCCAGCGCCGGTGACGATGGAAAGCAAGCACGTTCCTGATCGAACTGCTTGGCCAGCGGCAGGAAAGGGCCGACCCGGGGCATCGCCACCGCCGGCCGACCGGTCCGGCAGCGCCGTGTCCCGGCGCGTGGCCGCTTCTTATGGGACGTTACGCGCGACCCTGAAGCCGCAGTTGCTGGATGCACTGGAAGGCGCGTTCGACGAACGTCCGGCAATTCGGTAGCGATTGCAATACGACTGCTCGCAGAGAAACGAACCGCCTCGCATCGAGCGTCGCCCGGTGACCTTCTGGAAGCACGGGTTGTCACTGCTTGTTTCCTGGTGATAGAGGGGACTGAACCAGTCGCTGCACCACTCCCACACATTGCCGACGCAGTTGTACAAACCGTAGCCGTTGGGTGAAAACGACCGGGCGGCCACGGTTGTCGGGCGCCACGGCGGATTCGGTCGACTCGGAAACTCGCCCTGCCAGATATTGCACTGGCCCGCACCTTGATGGGCGATATCGTCGCCCCAGGGGTAGGTGCAGCCTGCCAACCCGCCGCGTGCCGCGTACTCCCACTCGGCTTCGCTCGGCAATCGCACATTCGCCCATTGGCAATACGCCGCGGCATCGTTCCACGACACATGCACGACAGGGTGATCCAAGCGCTCCCGTATCGAGGAGCCTGGGCCCTCCGGTCGTTGCCAGCAGGCCATCTCGACCGTCAACCACCAGGGCAAATCGCGCACGACCTGCCGCGTCGTGCGACGCAGCTCGCCATGGACCTGCAGGAAGAAAACGAAGGAAGAGCCGACCTGCTCGGCCTCCGTGATGTAGTGGGTGGCACGTACGAAATCCCGGAATTGCGCATTGGTGACGGCTGCGGGCGCAATCTCGAAGCCACGCAGCCGAACGCGGCGGGCAGGGCCTTCTCCGTCTGCCGCAAAGCCTTCGGACGTGTCGGTCCCCATCAGGAAGTCGCCATCAGGCAATGCGATCAACTCCGACGGTACCGACACGGACAGCTTCGGTCGAGCTGTTTCGGCGCTGCGCGTTGGCAGATCGCGCTGCGGAACGCAACATGGCTTGGTCTGGTTCACCTCATTCACGCTCCCAGAACTGGTCCATGGCATGGTCGTTCACCCTGAGCATCGCGGCAACCACGTCGTCGCGCGGAATCACGCCGCAGCGCTTTGCCCATGCGGCATACTGGGTCGCCATGTCCTGCACCCTGTCAGGGTGCGTCGAGGCAAGGTCGTGCATCTCGGTGCGATCCGCCACCATGTCGTACAACTCCCATGGCCCCGGGTGTTTGCGGACCAGCTTCCAACGTCCGATGCGCACAGCACTATTGCCTTCGTGCTCCCAGAACATCGGCGGCCGCGACTCCACTTCGCGCTCGAACGCCTGCACCAGCGAATGTCCCTCCACCGGAAGAATGGGCTGGCCGTTGAACCGGGTCGGGTAACGGACCCCCGTGACCTCCAGAACCGTTGCCATGATGTCCGGCAAATAACCTGGCACATGCCGAATCTCTCCCTTGGCGCCAATGCCTTTGGGCCAATGGAAGATCAAGGGAGTGGAAATGCCACCCTCGTGTACCCAATGCTTGTACATGCGAAACGGTGTATTGGACAGGTTGGCCCATCCAGTGCCGTAGCTTTGATAGGTATCCTCCGGCCCGGGCATGATGTCGGGTTGATTGCCGATGCGCACGGGCTTGCCGTCACGGGTGTAGGCGCGGCCAATACGAATCTTGTCCACCAGCTCTTCCACCGTCATGTCCTTGGGCAGGTTCTCGGCGCAAGCACCGTTATCGGAGAGGAAGATGATCAAGGTATTGTCCAGCCGTCCCAGTTCTTCGAGAGCTTGCAAGACTCGGCCGATGCCTTGATCCATGCAGTCGATCTGCGCGGCATAGACCTCCATGCGGCGCAGCATCCATTCCTTGCGCTCCACCTCGGTCCAAGGCCGTTGCGTCGGGTCGCGGTCGCTGAGTTGCCATTGCGCGTCCAGGATGCCCGCCTTGACCAACCGTGCCAGACGCTGCTCGCGCAGCGCGTCCCAGCCCGCGTCGAAGCGTCCCTTGTACTTGGCAATGTCATCGTCTTTCGCATGCAAGGGCCAATGGGGCGCCGTGTGCGCCAGGTACTGGAAGAAGGGCTTGTCCCGGTGCTCGGCGTGGTGCTGGCGAATGAAGTTGACCGCGTTGTCGTTGATGGCATCCGTGTAGAAGAACCCGGGCTCGCGTGCTTCATGCTCGATGTTGTCATTGCCACGGGTCAAGGTGGTGGGATCGAAGAAACTGCCGCAACCGATGGTTGTGCCGTAGTACGCATCGAAGCCACGTTGAAGTGGCCAGGTATCGGTCGGCGAAAAATAGTTGTTCGCCACATGCCACTTGCCGCTCATGTAGGTCCTGTAGCCGCCGGCACGAAGCACCTCGGCCATGGTCATGCACTGCTTGTTGAGGTTCCCGCAGTAGCCTTCGGGCGAATAGTCGTCCGTCAGGATGCCGATGCCGGTCTGGTGCGGATGCAATCCGGTCAACAGGGACGCCCTCGACGGGCTGCAGCGCGCAGTGTTGTAGAACTGCGAGAACCGCAATCCATGCGCGGCAAGACGATCCAGATTCGGCGTCTGCACCTCGCCGCCGAAGCAGCCGATGTCCGAATAGCCCATGTCGTCATTGAGGATGAGCAAGATGTCAGGTTGGGTCGTCATGTCGATGCAGGAGTAGGAAAAATGATGGAAAGGTCGATGCTGTCAGTTCAGGCGCAAGCCCGAATCGCCGAAATAGTGCGCCTGGGAAAAGTCGGGTTGCAGGCCAACCGAGTCCCCGACACGGACATGGCCTGAGCCATGCATCAAGACGCTCAGGCTCGTGCCATCGGCCATTTCGCAGAATACGAATGACTGGTACCCGAGATCCTCGATGCCCATGACGGTGGCACGCCACGCGCCATCACCAGCCTCGACAATACGCACGGCTTCAGGCCGCAGGCCCATTTGCCTGGCATCGGCGGGAATGCCGGGCGGCAAGTCGGTGCCCAGCGCCAATCGCTGGTTGGCGTTCGGGCCGCCTTCGACGCTGACCATCGTCATCGAAGGAGAGCCGATGAAGTTCGCAACGAAAAGATTGGCAGGCTTGTCATACAGCTCCTTCGGAGTGCCGACCTGCTGCACCACGCCATCATTGAGCAATACGATGCGGTCTGCCATGGTCATGGCCTCGACCTGGTCATGGGTCACGAAGATCGACGTTGCCTTGAGCTTCTTGTGCAGCTGCGCGATTTCCAGGCGCATGTGCACACGCAATTTGGCGTCCAGGTTGGACAACGGTTCGTCGAAGAGAAACAGCCGGGGCTTGCGCATGATGGCGCGACCCATGGCTACACGTTGGCGCTGCCCCCCGGACAACGCCTTGGGCAGTCTTGCCAGCAGGTCCTCCAGTCCCAGCATCGTCGCCACTTCGACGGTGCGCTGCGCAATTTCGGCGGCCGGCAACCCGCGCATCGTCATCGCAAAAGCCAGGTTGTCGCGCACCGTC
>CAXBDR010000042.1:0-22568 GCA_963974265.1 uncultured Rhodoferax sp. | reverse complement strand
ACCTCAAGGGCGTGCAGGCGGCCGGCACGGACGCCGGGCCGGCCGTCATCGCGAAGATGAAAGCCACGCCGATCAACGACCTGACGATGAAGAACGTCTCCATTCGCGCGGACGGCCAGGTGATGCGCCCGATCTACCCGGTGACGGTCATGGCACCTGCCATGAGCAAGGTCAAGTACGACTACTACAAGGTCGGAACGCCGATTCCCGCGGAGCAGGCATTCCGTCCGCTGGCCGAGGGTGGTTGCGACTTCATCAAGAAGTAGACGCGCGCGCACGATGTCCCGCCCCCACCTCTTCACGCCCCTGGCCCTGCGCGATGTCACCGCACGCAACCGCGTGGCGATCTCGCCCATGCAGCAGTATTCGGCGGTCGACGGTTGCGCCAACGACTGGCACCTGACCCACATGGCCCGATTTGCCATGGGTGGGGCGGGCATCGTCTTCGTCGGCGCCAGCGCCGTCGAAAAGCGGGGACGCAATACGCACGGTGACCTGGGCCTGTGGCACGACGACCATGTCGAACCGCTGGCCCGGGTTGCACGTGCCTTGCGCTCCAGCGGCGCTGTGGCCGGCATCCAGCTCGGCCACTGCGGACGCAAGGCCGGGTTGCAGAAATGGTGGGAAGGCCACGGGCCGCTCAACGATGCGGACGCAGCCCGCGGCGAGGGCGCATGGCCGACCGTGGCCCCCAGTGCGCTGCCGGTCGGACCCGGCTGGCGCGTGCCGCAGGAGCCCGGTACCGACGAGGTGGCGCGCATCGTGCAGGCCTGGGGCGATGCCGCCCTGCGCGCGCACGAAGCCGGCTTCCAGGCACTGGAGATCCACGGCGCGCACGGCTACCTGGTGCATCAGTTCCTGCATCCGGTATCGAACCGGCGCCAGGACCACTATGGCACCGACCGCCACCGCTTTGCGCTGGAAGTGGCCGAGGCCGTGCGCCGCCAGTGGCCCGAGACATTGCCGCTGTTCTGGCGCGTGTCGCTGGCCGACCCGCAGGACGGCGGTTTCGAACTCGACGAAACCATCGCGCTGGTGCGCGCGCTGCAAAGCCGCGGCGTGGACGTGCTCGACTGCTCCTCGGGCGGCGGCATTTCAAGCTACCCGACCGAGGGCAAGCGTATTGCGCGCGGCCTGGAATTCAACGCCGACATGGCGCACCGCATCCGCGCGGCGACCGGCATCACGACCATGGGCGTGGGCCTGATCATCGACCCGCACCATGCGGAACACTACCTGGCCCGGGGCCAGGCCGACCTCGTCGCCCTCGGGCGCGAAGCCTTGTACAACCCCAACTGGGCGGTGCACGCCGAAATCGCGCTGGGCGCCAACGACGACTACGCCAGCTGGCCCCGGCAATACCGGATGTGGCTGCAGCGCCGTGCCGCTGTGGCCGACCCGATTCGCGCCGCCGCCCTCGACAAGACACTCGCATGAATACACCGACCATCGTCAGTCCGACCCGCGACCGCCTCGGCGAATGCCCCCTGTGGGACAGCCGGGACGACTGCCTGTACTGGATCGATTCCAAGGCGCCCGTGGTGCGCCGCCTGCACCCCGCCAGTGGCGGACGCACCGAATGGCCACTGCCCAGCGACGTCGGCTCCATTGCGCTGACCGAAACCGGCCGCATCCTGCTGGCGCTGGCCGACGGCTTCCACCTGCTCGATACCCGCACGGGTGCCGTCACACCCGTGGCCCGGGTGACGCACAAGGCCCGCGACATCCGCATGAACGATGGCCGTACCGACCGCCAGGGCAGCTTCATCGCCGGCTCGCTGGTGGTCGGCCGCCATGACCGGGACGGTGCCTTCTACCGGCTGGATACCGACGGCACGGTCAGCGAAATCGTGCCGGGTATCGCGCTGGCCAACAGCACCTGCTTCAGCCCGGATGGCCGCACGCTGTATTTCGCCGACAGCATGAGCGACGAAGTCCGTGCCGCCGACTACGACCCCGGCACCGGCGCGCTGGGCACACCGCGCACGCTGATGAACACCCGCGCGCAGGGCTCGGCGCCCGACGGCGCGACGGTCGACGCCGAGGGCTGTCTGTGGGTGGCGCTGGTGCAGGCCGGCAAGCTCGGACGTTACGCGCGCGATGGCAGCCTGGTGCAGTTGCTGGACGTACCCACCCCCTTCCCCAGTTGCCCCTGCTTCGGCGGCCCGGAACTGGACGTGTTGTACGTCACCAGCCTGAGCAACACCGGCAACCTGATGAAGACCGACCACCCGGACGGCGGCGCGCTGTTCGCCTTTGCGGGACTGGGCGTGCGCGGCCTGCCGGAGACCCTGTTCGACGACCGGGCACTCGCGTGAACGGCGACTACATCCTGGAGACCCAGGGCCTGAGCAAGCAGTTCCGCGGCTTCCATGCCGTGCGGGACGTGTCGCTGCGCGTCAAGCGCCACAGCATCCATGCGCTGATCGGCCCCAACGGCGCCGGCAAGACCACCTGCTTCAACCTGCTGACCACGTTCTTGTCGCCCAGCGCCGGCCGCATCGTGTTCAACGGCCGCGACATCACCCGCAGCGACCCGGCCAGCGTGGCCGCCAGCGGCCTGGTGCGTTCGTTCCAGATCTCGGCCGTGTTCGGCCAGATGAACGTGCTCGACAACGTGCGGGTCGCGCTGCAACGCAAGAGTGGTGGCAGTTTCGCGTTCTGGCGCAGCGACCGGGTGCTCGAGCGCCATGACGCGCGTGCGCAGGAACTGCTCGCCGCGGTCGGCCTGGAGCCTTACCTGGGGCACATCGCCGCCGACCTGCCGTACGGCCGAAAGCGGGCACTGGAGCTGGCCACGACGCTGGCGCTGGACCCGGAACTGATCCTGCTCGACGAGCCGATTGCCGGACTCGGCCACGAAGACATTGCTCCGGTGACACGGTTGATCGCCGAGGTTGCCCGGGAGCGCACGGTGCTGATGGTGGAGCACAACATGAAAGTGGTGGCCGAACTGTGCGATCGCATCACGGTGCTGCAGGCCGGGGAGATCCTCGCCGAAGGCAATTACGACGAGGTCTCGCGCGACCCGCGCGTGATCGACGCCTATGTCGGAGGCGCACATGACTGACGCGCCAGCGGACGCGATCTGCCTGGAGGTCCGGGCCCTGACCGGCTTCTATGGCGAAACCCAGGCCTTGCACGGCGTGGACTTCCAGGTACGCCGCGGCGAGGTGGTGTGCCTGCTCGGACGCAATGGCGCCGGCAAGACCACCAGCCTGCGCGCCGTGGTCGGCCTGCTGACCCGGCGCGGCGGCGACATCACGGTCAATGGCCGGTCCACCACCGGCATGACGCCCGAGGCCATTGCCCATCTGGGCGTGGCCTATTGCCCGGAAGAACGCGGCATCTTCGCCAGCCTCAACGTCGAGGAAAACCTGCTGTTGCCACCGGTGCTGATGCCCGGCGGCATGGGCGTCAAGGAGATCTACGAACTGTTCCCGAACCTGCTGCAACGCCGCACCAGCCCGGGTACCCGGTTGTCGGGCGGCGAGCAGCAGATGCTGGCCATCGCACGCATCCTGCGCACCGGGGCCAAGCTGCTGCTGCTCGACGAACCCACCGAGGGCCTGGCACCGGTGATCGTCGAGAAGATCGGCCAGACCATACGGCTGCTGCAGGAGCGCGGCTTCACCATCCTGATGGTGGAGCAGAACTTCCGGTTTGCATCACGCGTGGCGGACCGCTTCTACGTGGTCGAGGAAGGGCGCGTGGTATCGCAGTTCGACCGCGACGCCATCGCCACCGACCGCGCGCGCATCGAATCCCTGCTGGGCATCTGAATCCCGGCGCCTGTTCCATCATGAGAGACATTTCCGATGCCTGAATCCCTGTTCGGCGTTCCCACGGCCGCATTTGTCGGCCAGTTGCTGGTCGGCATGATCAATGGATCCTTCTACGCCCTGATGAGCCTGGGCCTGGCCATCATCTTCGGCATGCTGCACGTGGTGAACTTCGCCCACGGCGCGCAATACATGCTCGGCGCCTTCGTCGCCTGGGCGCTGCTCGAGTATGGCGGCATCAACTACTGGTGGGCCCTGCTGCTGACCCCGCTGCTGGTCGGCGGCTTCGGCATCGTGCTCGAGCGCACCATGCTGCGCCGGCTCTACCACCTGGACCATGTCTACGCGCTGCTGCTGACCTTCGGCTTTGCGCTGATTCTCGAGGGCGCATTCCGCCTGCAGTTCGGCTCCACCGGGCAGCCGTATGCCAATCCGATCGCGGGCGGGCTGGACACCGACTTCGCCTTCCTGCCCTGGTACCGGCTCTGGGTCATCGCCGCGTCGATGACGGTCTGCCTGGCAACCTGGTACACCATCGAACGCACCAAGCTCGGATCCTACCTGCGCGCTGCCACCGAGAACCCGCAGCTGGTGCGCACCTTCGGCATCAACGTGCCGCGCATGCTGATGCTGACCTACGGCCTGGGGGTCGGCCTGGCCGGTTTCAGCGGGGTGATGGCCGCGCCGATCTACCAGGTCAATCCGCTGATGGGTACGAACCTGATCATCGTCGTCTTCGCCGTCGTCGTGATCGGAGGCATGGGCTCCATCGTCGGCGCCATCGTGGCCGGCTTCGGCCTGGGCGTCATCGAAGGCCTGACCAAGGTGTTCTTCCCCGAATTTGCCGGCATCGTGGTGTTCCTGGCCATGTTGCTGACGCTGGCTGTACGCCCGAACGGCCTGTTCGGCAGCTCCCACTAGAACCGCACACGACATGACCGTCACAGCCACCGCCAACTCCGGCTCCCAGTCCCGCTTGACCTGGGCATTGCTGCTCGTCGGCGCCTGCGCACTGCTGCTCGCGCCCTGGTTCGCCTATCCCATCTTCCTGATGAAGCTGCTGTGTTTCTCGCTGCTGGCCGCTTCGTTGAACCTGCTGGTCGGTTATGTCGGCCTGTTGTCTTTCGGACACGCGATGTTCTTCGGCTCGGCAGGCTACGCGGCCGCCCATGCCATCAAGGTCTGGGCCTGGAACCCGGCGCTGGGCGTGGTGTTCGGCACCGCATTCGCCGCGCTGATCGGCGTCGTCACCGGTACGCTGGCGATCCGTCGCGCGGGCATCGCGTTCTCGATGATCACGCTGGCGTGTGCCCAGCTCGTGTACTTCATCGCGCTGCGTTCTCCCCTGACCGGTGGCGAAGATGGCATCCAGAACGTGCCGCGCGGCACGCTGCTGGGCATCGTCGACCTGTCCGATGACACCACGCTGTATTACATCGTGATGCTCGTGGTCGTGGCCGCGTTCTGGCTGATCTGGCGCATCGTGCACTCGCCGTTCGGCCAGGTGCTCACGGCGATCCGCGACAACGAGCCGCGCGCGATCTCGCTGGGGTACCGGGTCAACCGCTACAAGCTGCTGGCCTTCACGCTTTCGGCCGCGCTGGCAGGCCTGGCCGGCTCGCTCAAGGTGGTGGTGTTCCAGATCGCGACGCTGACCGACGTGAGCTGGGTCACATCGGGCGAGGCACTGCTGATGGGCATCGTCGGCGGCCTGCAAACCATGCTGGGGCCTGTGGTCGGTGCCATCGTCGTCGTCACCATGCAAAACAGCCTGTCGGCCTTTGCCGAGTCGCTTCTCATCGTGCAAGGCGTCGTGTTCGTCGTTGTCGTGCTGGTGTTCCGGCGCGGCATCGTTGGTGAGCTCAACGCCTTTCTGGCACGGAGGGCGAGCCGCCCCACCCCCTGACACCAGACCACGAATGGAGATACCCATGCCCGCTGACGACACCTGCCGACCTTCCCTCGCCGGCCACCTGGCCCTGGTCACCGGAGCCGGTGCCGGCATCGGTCGCGCCATCGCGCTGGCCTACGCCCAGGCCGGCGCTCGCGTGATCCTGGTCGACCTGACCGTCGATGACTGTACCCGGACGGCCTCCAGCATCGAGGCCCGGGGCGGCAAGGCCTGGGCCTTTGCGCTGGACATCACCGATGTGCCGGCTTGCCAGGCCCTCGCCCGCAAGATTGCCGACGAGGTCGGCGCCATCGATATTCTGGTCAACAACGCCGGCATCCTGATCCGCGAAGGCGTCGACAGCCCGCAGGCGCACGACAACATCCGCAAGGTCTTCGATGTCAACGTGATGGGTGGCTTCAATGTGCTGCACGCCTGCCTGCCGGCGCTGCGCCAGACCCGGGGTTGCGTCATCAACATTGCCTCTGGCGCCGCCCTCATCGCCCAGCGCGGATGCCTGGGTTATTCCGGCTCCAAGGGTGCGGTCAAGATGATGACGCAGGCCATGGCGGCCGACCTGGCCAAGGACGGCATTCGCGTAAATGCGATTGCACCAGGCGTGATCGAGACCCCGATGACGGCCGCCACCCGGTCCGACCCGGCGCGGCTGCAGGCCTTCATGCAACGCACGCCCCTGGGCCGCATGGGACAACCCGATGAGATCGCCCAGCCGGCGGTGTTTCTGGCCTCGGACATGGCGAGCTATATCACCGGCGTCACGCTGCCGGTCGATGGCGGCATGGTCGCGACATGAGCCAGGCGCGGGATGCCGGAGGCATGCGCGTGTTGCTCACCGGCGCGGCGCGTGGTATTGGCAAGGCCATGGCGCTGCGCCTGGCGCGCGACTCCACCCGCCGCCTTGGAGTGCCGGCGCGCATGGTGCTGGCGGACCTGCATGAAGAAGAACTGAACACGCTGGCCGACCAGCTGCGCGCCGAGGGTGCCGAGGTCACCGCCGTGACCGCCGATCTGGCCGACCCCGCCGTGCCAGGACAACTGGTCGATGCGGCGCGCCGTTTCAATGGTCTCGACGCACTGGTCAGCAATGCCGGATTCGCCATCCCGGCGCCGCTGCTTGACGCCCGCATCGACGATTGGGACCGCATCTTCGCCGTGCACGTGCGCGCTGCCTGGCTGCTGGGGCAGGCCGCACACGACCTGCTGCGCAGTGCACGTGGCAGCATCGTCGTCACCACGTCGATATCCGGGTCACAGGCTACGGCCCCGCTGGCGGCCTACAGTCCGAGCAAGGCCGCAGCGCTGATGCTGGTGAAACAGATGGCGCTGGAATGGGGCCCGCACGGCATCCGTGCCAACGCCTTGTCTCCTGGCCTGACCGAGACACCCGGAACGGCGAGCGTGTATGCCGTGCCACAGGCGCGGGCACAGCGAGAATCGCGCATTCCACTGCGCCGCATTGCGCAGGCCGAGGACATGGCCAATGCCTTGTCGTTCCTGGTCGGCCCCGATGCCGCCTATGTCAACGGCATCGACCTGCTGGTCGACGGCGGGTTTTCCACCGCGCTGATGAGCAGCGCCAACATGGCGGGCTGGCACGGGAAATGATGACCGCGCCGCGCCGGGCACATCGGCTTGCGGCCGGTCATCGGGCACAGCGCCGTGTCAAACCAGATGCCCCAGCGGCAGGGCCGTCTTGTAGCGCACCTGCTCAGGGCAGGTCGGTCGCAAGCTGCGGTTGCGCGGCATCGAGCCGCGCCGACACCACGCGTACACCGCAGCAATGGGCCAGCACCAGAGCCGATGCATCCTCCATCGCGGCCAGGACCTGATCGCCGGACACCGGTGGCAAGCCGTCGATGTTGAAGAACACCCGCGTGGTCTCCGGCAACGTCTGCGTGCCCTGCGCCTGGCGCCAGGTCCAGCGACGGGTCAGCACCGTATGTTCGGCGGCAAAGACGATCTCGCCGGCCGGCGGCGACTCCGCCGGTTTGCCGTCAGCCGGCAAGAACACGTCCTGCGGCAACGCGGTGCGCAGTTCCAGCGACGCGTCGCCAGGCCCCAGCGGATGCACGCCAGCCGGCAACAGATGGCGCAGCGACACAATATTGCCAATGTTCACCAGCGGGTTGATGGACGGGATTTCGCCCGGCTGCAGAACGCGCCGCACCATGGCCTCGATCGAGCTGCGGTGTTCGGACGGCTTGGCGCCGAAGCGGCGATAGGCTTCGCGCCAGGCGGCGATACGCGGATGGTCGGCCACGTTGCCCGCCACGGTGTCGCGCACCTGCTGCTCGGCCGCGCGCAGCAGCGGCAGCAGCGCGGCACCGTCCCCGCTGTTGTCGAGCTGGTCGAACACGAGGACGCCCCGGCAACAACCGGGATGAGCCTCGAAAACCTCGGGGGCAATCCGGTAGTGCAGCGGGCTCACGCGCGGCGCCGCTCAGGCGGCTTCGTTCGGGTACAGGCCACGGCTGCGGGCCATCAGGCGTGTCAGGCCGAGCACGGCAGCAATCGTCGGCACCGGCAAGCCGAGCCGCCCGCCGATCTCGTGCACCACGCCGACGATGGCGTCGAGTTCGAGTTGGCGGCCGGCCTCTGCGTCCTGCAGCATCGAGGTCCGGAAGCCGCCCATCTTGGCGGTCACCGCATGGCGCGCCTCGGGCGTCTCGTCGATGGCGCAACCGATGCGCGCCCCGATGGCCTGGGCCTCGGTCATGGCCGACGAACAGAAGTCGCGCACCAGCGGATCACTGAGCACGCGGTCGGTCGTGGCGCCGGTCAACGCACTGATCGGGTTCATCGTCAGGTTGCCCCACAACTTGTACCAGATCGCATGGCGGATGTTGTCGGCATGTTTCACATCGAACCCCCCAAGCGCCAGCAGGTCGACCACGCGCCGGGCCCGTTCGGAATGGCCGCCGGCCGGTTCACCGACGATCAGGCCATTGCCACCCCGGTGCTGCACCAGTCCCGGCTCGGCGACCGCGGTGGATGCATGCACGACGCAACCGAGCACCTGCTCGAACGGAATGCGACGGGCGATCTCGCCGCCCGGATCCACGCTGGCCAGTGGTTGCTCGAAACCCGGCAAACCCTTGCAGAACCACCACGGAACGCCGTTCATGGCCGGCAACACGATGGTCTGCGGGCCCAGCAAGGGCGCCAGGACTTGTGCGACCGCGGCCAGCGCCTGGCCCTTGACGGCGATGATGACCAGATCGTGCACGCCCAGGTCGGACGCCGATGCACTGGCCTGCGCCACCGGCGCCTGGACCAGGCCATCGGCGGTCTGCAGACGCCAGCCGTGTTGTCGCAATGCCGCCAGCGTATCGCCACGGGCCACCGCGCTCACCGCCACGCCGGCCGCGGCCATGCGGGCTCCGATCCAGCCACCGATGGCGCCGGCTCCGACGATACACACCTTCATGCGGCTTCTCCCTTGGACGCGCGCAGGTTGGCCTTGAACTGCTCCGGAACCCGTTCGTCGAAACCCAGCGCGACGCGCCGTACTTCAGGGGTATCCGTGGGTTGGTGGCCCACCCCCAGCGCCGCGGCCCGCGGTGCATCGATGGCCACCACGGTGCCACCGACACGTCCCAGTCCGGTGATCTCGCACTCGACGTAGTGCCCGGGGTCGACCGAACGGGAGTGGCAGGGCGTGCCCATCAGGATCACGTCGCCCGGCACCAGCGTGATGTGGCGTGCAATGTCGGCAACCACGTAATGCGGGCCCCAGATCGTCTCCTCGCCGATCTGCGCCTCCTGCACCACCCGGCCGTTCACGTAGGTGCGCAGTGTCTGCGCGAACAGGTCCACGCCGCGCACGATGCCTGGCCCGATCGGGAGCAGGCTGTCGGCGCCCTTGACGCGCAACATGGAGCCCTGGTCGGTGTCGCGGAAGTCCTGCAGGCCCATGTCCAGCGCCGGGCAGAAACCGTCGATATAGTCCCAGGCTTCGTCCGGCGTCACGTTGCGACAGGTCTTGCCGATGACGACGGCGTACTCGCCTTCGTAGTTCAGGTATTTGCAATCGGCCGGCTTGAAGATCTGCCCGCCGTGGCCATTGAGCGCGGTCGGCGGCTTGGTGAAATAGGTCGGCGTCTCGGTCGGCTTGGGCTTGTTGCGCGTCTCCATGCTGCGCGAGCGGTACGAGATGTGGATGGCGATGATCTTGCTCGGCGCGACCGGCGGCAGGTGCGTGACGCTGGCCGGATCGACGACGCGGCCGTCGTCCAGGCGCAGCTGGCCCTGGGCATCGCCCTCTTCGACGATGGTGCCCCACACGGGCGTGCCGCCCAGCATGACGCGGCGGCGCTCCACACGCGGACCGCGCATCACGGCGGGAAGTTCTCTCAGGGGGAAATCAAAGTTCATGGCAATAGGTTCAATCGGTGACGCCAGGCGCCAGAAAAACAGATGGGAGCCCCGGGCTCCCGCGAAACAGCGGTACGCGTTCTCAGGCCTGCGCGGCCGCCTGGGTCTCGGTGTCGAACCAGACGTGGATGTTGCCGGTGCCGCGTGCATTTTCGTACGCCGACAAGGCTTCGCCGCGCGCGCGGCAATCGGCGCCACCCATGGCGCCGATCATCTGCAGGTAGTGTGCACCGAAGGCTTCCCAGGGCTTGCGCCGATATTCCTCGTCCCAGCGCGCCAGGATCTGGTCGTGCCGGCCTTGCTGCATCAGCGCGATGGCGCCCTTGTCGCTCTCGATGTTCTCGGGCCTGGACACATTGCTCTCGTGGAAGATGCGCGGGTTGTTCGGCTTCCAGTCGATGTTGTTGAACTTGTGGCTCAAGGCGCCGGAGGCCAGCAGCACCACACGCTTGTCGCTGCGCCGGATTGCCTCGCCGATGTCGGCCCCCGACTGCACGAAATGTTGCCAGTCGCAGTTCTGGCAGGAGCTGACGGAGACCACCGGCACGTCCATCAGGTCGAGCTGCAACTGCTTGATCACGTTGATCGTCGCGTAGTGCCGGCCCAGGTCCGGATGGCGGATCGCCCGCACGAAGCCGCCGCGCTCGCGTGAGACCGCCTCCATGGCCACCGCGAGTTCGGGTGCGCCACGGTAGGCGTAGGGCACGCCATGCAGGTACCACGGCATCTCGTCCGAGATGTAGGTTCCCTCATACCGCGCGCTGCCGTCCACCAGGTGGTAGCCGGTGGTGAACCAGTGCGAGTCGAAGATCATGACCACGTCGGGCCGTGCGGCGGCGATGCGCTCTCGCAGCCGCGCGTAACCGGCAATCAGGTCCGAGTCTTCGCCTGCGCCTTGCAGGCGACGAAACTCCTCGCACTGCATCAGGCCCGGGTGGTGCGACACGATGGCCGCACCGACGATTTTTCCGTTCATGGCTTGTCCGATCTGGATAAGGTTTACTTGAACTGGGCACCGGCCCAGAGCTGGCGACGCTCGGCCAGCGGGTCGTTCACCACCGCCGAGGTGGTGTCAAAGCGCATGGTGGGGCGGGTGGCCAGCTCGTAGCGGGGCCAGCCGGCATCACCGGTCTTGACGAAACGCGTCCATCGGCCATGCATCTCGTTGGCCAGTGGCTGGTGCCCAGGGCCGCCCAGGAACGGCGCAGCCTGCCTGGTGGCCAGCGTGTTGAAACTGAAGGGAACGTCCACCACATGCCCGGCCCCGAGGCGACCACCAAAACCTGGCGAAGACCACGAGAAGTTGTACACCCACACCGGTGCACCCGCGGCGACGCGCTGCTCAGCGTAGCGCAGCGTGGGTATACGGAAGGTCCCATCCGACTCCAGCGCCGCGAGCATGTCGCCGGGAGACGCTTTTTCGCGCGTCTTGGCGTAAACAGCGGCAGCATTTTCGGGCAAGCGGTTGCCGCGCAGCGCGCCTTCGAAGGCCGGAGGCGAAATCTTGTCGATGGTGCCTCCAGGCACCAGATACAAGCGGGCTTCTTCATCGGTGCAGCCGATCAGCAAGGGCGTCTTGCCAGCATGCGTTTGCAACGAGGCGTAGGGCGTGGT
The DNA here is from genome assembly GCA_963974265.1 of uncultured Rhodoferax sp. Taxonomy (GTDB): domain Bacteria; phylum Pseudomonadota; class Gammaproteobacteria; order Burkholderiales; family Burkholderiaceae_C; genus CAISIP01. The sequence continues at coordinate 10,886 of CAXBDR010000042.1, read as the reverse complement.
GGTGAGCACCGTGCCATCGACCACGGGCAGGAAAGGCGGCTGCCCACCGATGGGGCCCCACTTCCTGCGGTCGCGCAGATCACCGATCATTTTTTCGGTGCCGGTGATCATGTCGGGCAATGAAACGGCGGCTATCGCCTGCACCGTCGGCGCCACGCCCAGCACCTCGGCCGTGGCTTTGGCCACGCGGGCGGCATCGGTGGTTGAGAAGTGGTTTTGCGGCGGGCTCTGGGCGATCGCTCTCTGGAACAGACCTTGGGCCATGGGCATGCCCATGAGCAGCATCACGCTTTGCGCACCGGCCGACTGGCCCGCGATCGTCACGTCTTTGGGGTTGCCGCCGAAAGCGGCGATGTTGCGTTGGATCCATTGCAGCGCGGCGACCTGGTCCAGCAGGCCGCGGTTGCCGGGTGCGCCGTCGATGGCCATGAAGCCGTCGATGCCGACCCGGTAGTTGACCGTGGCGACCACGATGCCCTGGGAGGCGAAACTGCTGCCGTCGTACCAGCCTTCGGCCGCGTCAACCCGATAGAAGGCACCGCCTGGGAACCACACCATCACGGGCGCGTTGTGCGCGTTGGCCGGTGCCCAGACGTTCATGGTGAGGTCGTCGGCCCCGCCGGCAAGACCACCACCGGGAGCGCGCGAAGGTTGCGGCGGCATGGGGCCATACGCACTGGCGTCGCGCTCGCCCGACCAAGCTGCAACAGGCTTCGGCGCCTGGAAGCGGTTAGCGGGCGTGAACGGATTCGCTGCGTACGGCACGCGTTTGAAGCTGGCCACGACACCCGTGCGGGTACCGCGCAGTTGGCCTTGCTCCACGGTGGCAATGGGGAATGCGCTGCTGGCGTTTTTCAGGGCGCCAGACTGCGCACAACCGGCAAGACCGATGGCGCTGGCGCCGAAAGCAGCGCCCGCTCCGATGAACTGGCGGCGACCAAAAGGTTGTTGTGTCATGTTGTCTCGATTTATGGTGATGTGATGGTCAAGGAGAATGGCAGCGGTACTCAGCGCTGGCTGAAGCTGGCCTTGAACGGCTTTTTCGGCACCACCACATCCTTGATGTTGCAGAAGAACTCGAAGCTCCAGTTGCCGCCTTCGCGCCCGATGCCGCTGCGCTTGATGCCGCCGAACGGCGCGGCCAGGTCGCGGATGCCGAAGCTGTTGACCCAGATGAAGCCGGTCTGTACCTGCTCGGCCATGGCGGTGGCATGGGCCGTCTCGCCATAACAGACGCCGCCCAGGCCGTAGTCGGTGCCGTTGGCCAGCGCGATGGCCTCCTCGTCGCTGCCGAAGGTCTGCAGCGTCAGCACCGGCCCGAACACCTCGTTCTGCACGATCTCGTCGTCCTGCTGCAGGTCGGTCACCATGGTCGGCTGGTAGTACTGGGCGCCGAACGGATGTTTCGCGCCACCCCACAACAGCTTGGCGCCACCGGCAACGGCGCGCTCGACAAAACCGGCGACACGTTCGACCTGGCGCGGATGGATGATGGGGCCGACCTCGGTGGCCTCGTCGCGCGGATCGCCGATCGCGAGTTTCTCGACGTAGCCGCGCATCGCGGCCACGAAAGCATCCGCCACCTTGGCATGCACGAGGAAGCGCGTGCCGGCCAGGCAGACCTGGCCTGCGTTGCGGTACATCAGCGCGCCGGTCGCCGCTGCGGCGTCGATATCGGCGTCTTCGAGCACGATGAACGGGCTCTTGCCACCGAGCTCCAGACTGCACGGAACGAGATTGGCGCCGGCCGCCTGCGCGATCCACTTGGCGGTGGGCACCGAACCGGTGAACGATACCCGGGCGATGCGCGGGTCACTGACCAGCTTGGCGCCGGTGTTGGCGCCGGTGCCCTGCACCACGTTGAACACGCCAGGCGGCAATCCGGCGGCGTGTGCGGCATCGGCCAGCAGCGAGCAAGTCAACGGGGCCCACTCCGGCGGCTTGAGGATGCAGGTGTTGCCCGAGGCCAGCGCCGGGCCGAGTTTCCAGGTCGAGAGCATCAGCGGCGCATTCCACGGCGTGACGATGACCACCACGCCGGCCGGATCGTGGCGCACGATGTGGCGGGCCTGATCGGTCTCGATCGGATGGTCCTGCAAGGACAAGGCGTGTTCGGCGAACCAGGTGATGTTGAGCATGGCCCGCGGCACGACGCCGTGGCGCATGCGCGAGAGCAGGACGCCGGCGTCCGTGCTCTCGAGCCGGCAGAAATCGTCGGCGCGTTTGCCGATCTCGGCGGCGAAACGGTCCAGATACGGCTTGCGCTGCGCCGCGGTCATGCCGCTCCAGGCCGGGTACGCCTTCTGCGCGGCATTGACCGCCGCCTCGACATGTTCCTGTTGCCCCTCGCCGATACGCCCGAGCAATTGCTGGTCGATCGGCGAGTGCAGCTCGAAGGTCTCAACAGACGCGACGCGGCGCCCATCGATGTAGTGGTCGGGGGAGACGGCAATGCCGGCGATGTCGAGCATGGCGGATGTCATGGTGCTTCAGTCCTCGGAACAGGTTGGAACGGGTGCCACAGCTGCGGCAATGGCCGGACCGAGCAGCTTGCCCGGGTTCATCAGGCCGTGGGGATCGAGCGCGTGCTTGATGGCCTGCATCAGCTGCAGCTCGATGGGCGACTTGTAACGCGCAGACTCGTCGCGGCGCAACACGCCCAGGCCGTGTTCGGCCGAGATCGAGCCGCCATGCGCGACCACCGCGTCGTGGACCAGCCGATTCAACGGCGCCTCGAGCGCGACGAAGTCGGCCACGGCCTGCGCATCGCGCGTGCCGGGCGCCGGCGACAGGTTGTAGTGCAGGTTGCCGTCGCCCAGGTGCCCGAACACGACCAGGCGCAGGCCGGGAAAGGACTGGGCGATGGCCGCGTCGGCCTGTGCGATGAATTCCGGAATACGCGAGATCGGCAAGGCGATGTCGTGCTTGATGGTCTTGCCCTCGGCCGCCTGCGACTCGGAGATATGTTCGCGCAAGGCCCACAGGCTCTGGAGCTGCGCCAGGCTGGCCGACAAGGCGGCATCGCTGGCCAGTTCGCGCTCCAGTGCCAGCTCGAGCACCTCCTCGAGTGCGGCCTGGGCAGCGGCCTCGTCGCGGGCGTCGCAGACCTCCATCAACACGTACCAGGGCGCTGCCTCGGTCAGCGGCATGCGCGTGTTCGGCACATGCTGCTCGACCAGGCTGATGCAGTTCGCACCCATCAGCTCGAATGCCGTCAGTGACGCACCGAGCCGGGCCTGGCACACCTGCAGCAGTTCGACCGCCGCATCGGGTGAGGGCACGGCGACGAAGGCCACCGCGCGAGCGGCCGGCAACGGGAACAACTTGAGCACGGCGGCCGTGATCACACCCAGCGTGCCTTCGCTGCCGATGTACAGGTCGCGCAGGTCATACCCGGTGTTGTCCTTGCGCAGTCCGCGCAGGCCGTCCCACAGATCGCCTTGCGGCGTGACCACCTCCAGGCCCAGGCACAACTCGCGGCTATTGCCGTAGCGCAGCACCTGCACGCCGCCGGCATTGGTGGCCAGGTTGCCGCCGATGGTGCAACTGCCCTGCGCCGCCAGGCTCAGGGGAAACAGGCGACCGGCCTCGCGCGCGGCATCCTGCACCTGCTGCAGCGTCACGCCGGCCTCGACCACCATGGCGTTGTTGACGGCATCGATGTGCCGCACGCGGTTGAGCCGCGTCAGCGACAGGACCACGGCCGTGCCGCTGCCATCGGGCGTGGCGCCACCGGACAGCCCCGTATTGCCGCCTTGTGGCACGACCGGCACCCGGTGGTCATGGCACCAGCGCAGGATACCGGCCACGCCGGTCGCATCGTCCGGCTGGGCCACGGCGATGGCCGCACCCGTCCACTTGCCGCGCCAATCCGTCAGGTAGGCCGCCATGTCGGCGGCATCCGTCAGCAGGCGGCCGGCAAAGGCGGCGCGCAGGGACGGCAGTCGGTCATCCATGGTCACGCCGGTCTCAGACAAAACGCACCGAGATCGAACCCAACGGGCCGTAGTCGGCGTGGAACACGTCGCCGGCCGCGCAGGCCACCGGACGGGTGAACGAGCCACCCAGGACGATTTCGCCGGCGGCCAGGCCTTCGTCATGCGCGGCGAGCTTGTTCGCCAGCCACGCCACGCCATTGCCCGGGTGGTTGAGCACCGCAGCACCCAGGCCGGATTCCTCGATCACGCCGTTCTTGTACAACAAGGCGCCGGCCCAGCGCCAGTCCACCGCGTCGACCTTCATGGGCCGGCCGCCGAGCACGATGGCGCCGTTGGCCGCGTTGTCGGCAATCGTGTCGAGCACCTTGCGCGGCGCCTTCGTCTCGCGATCGAACTGCTCGATGCGCGCATCGATCAGTTCCAGCGCCGGCGTCACGTAATCGGTGGCATTGAGTACGTCGAACAAGGTCACGTTCGGGCCGCGCAACGGACGCGCCAGGATGAAGGCGAACTCGACCTCGAAACGCGGCACGATGAAACGCGCGGCCTCGATTTCGGCGCCGTCGCGCACCAGCATGTCGTCGAGCAGCAGGCCGAAATCCGGCTCGGTGATCTGCGAGGCCAGTTGCATGGCGCGCGAGGTCAGTCCGATCTTGTGGCCGATCATGCTGCGGCCTTCGCTGCGGCACAGGTCCATCCAGGCACGCTGGATGGCGTAGCTGTCCTCGATGTCCATCGTCGGGTGCAGGCGGGAAAACTGCTCCAGTTGCACCCGGGTGCGCTGGGCGGTGTGCAGTTGTCGGGCCAGTTCGGCGTGGATTTCCGGGCTCAGGTTCATCGTGTCTGCCTCTGTGGTCTGCGCCATGCGCGTCTTGATGTGGGGCAAGTTTCGCTCGAACGACTCGCCAACACAAACGGTCAATTACGGATGATTCATTAGACAAGGCGGATAATCGACCCCGATCAACGAGAACCCGCAACATGTCGCTGACCCGCATCACCATCCGCCAGATCGAAGTTTTCGCCATGGTGGCCGAGATGCGTGGCTTCGCGGCCGCCGGCGAACGCCTGGGCCTGTCGTCATCCGCGGTCAGCCAGCTGGTGGCCGAGCTGGAGAACAACCTGGGTTTCCGCGTGTTCGACCGCAGTACCCGCCGCGTCGAGTTGTCCGGCGCCGGGCGCGATTTCCTGCCCTCGGCGCAGTCCGTGCTACGCGACATGCAGCGCGCCGAATCGACCGCCTCCGACCTGCGCAACCGGGCCACCGGCGTGGTGCGCATCGGCGCGCCGCTGGTGCTGGCCAGCGCCGTGTTGCCACAGGCCTTGCGCGCCTACCGCGCGTTGCGGCCCAAGGTGGTGATCCGCATCCGCGACACGCCGGTCGACGTGCTGGTGGACCAGGTCGGCCTCGGCGACATCGACCTGGCGGTCGGCCCCGACCGGCCAGTCGAGGATGCGGTGATGCGTCTGCCGGTATTCGACAGCCCCTGGGTCTTGTGGTGCGCGCCACAACACACGCTGGCTGCGCGGCGCAGCTTGCGCTGGGACGATCTGCGCGACGTGGACCTGGTGGCCGCGGGCCGCGACCACGAGCGCAGCGTGGGCCAGATGCACGCCGATGCGCCGGAGGGCTCGCGCATCCATCCGGTCGACATCGTCGACAACATCTCGACCGCACTGGGCATCGCGGCCCAAGGCCTGGCCGCCACGCTGGCACCGCAATACGTCGGCGTCATGGCGCTGCCCCTGGGCCTGGTCGAACGCCGCGTCACCGCGCCCGAGGTGATCCGCAAGGTCTGCATCTACCACTCGGCGGTGCGCTCCGTGCCGCCGGCGGCGCAGGCGTTTGCCGAGTTCCTGCGGCCATGGCTGCAGGAATGGCACGCGGCGGGCGGTGCACCCACCGGCGCAGCATCGACCGGCCCCGCGTAACTGGACGCGGCGGCCTGATCGCGTGCATCGCCTCGGCAAGTCAGCCGGCCTGCACCAGCGCCTTGTCGATGATGTCACGCAAGGACCGCAGTTCGTCGACGCTCAGTTGCGCCTGCCAACGCACATGCTCCTGCGGCCGACGTGCCGTGGGCACGAAGCTGGTGACCATCAGATGGTGCTGGTCGCCGCGGATCGGCGTGATGCTGGCGCGAAGATGCCAGGCCGGTGTCGATTGGATGATGGCATGCATGCCGAGTACTCCTGATCCCGCAGACGTTTGCTTGAACGTCGGCTGCATGCGGGGGGATTGCGGCCTGACGTTTTAGGCGTTGGTAACCCGGTGCCAATAGTCATAAAGGCCGGGGTCGGCATTGCGGCCGACGGAAAGATTATGCCTCGGCGCGGACCAGGCCCGCAACCACGATCGCGTGGCGCGCAAGCACAATGGACAAAAAAACGACGAAAAAAACCCCAAGCAAACGGATCTGCTTGGGGTTGATGTCTGGCGGAAACGGAGGGATTCGAACCCTCGATGAGGCTCTACACCCCATACTCCCTTAGCAGGGGAGCACCTTCGGCCACTCGGTCACGTTTCCTGTTCGTCAATTCGAACGCTGGGGCATTATGTCACGACTGGGAGATGGTGTCAGCCGGAACCTGGTCCAGATCGAAGGCCTTGTGCAGCGCGCGCACGGCCAGTTCCATGTATTTCTCGTCGATGACGACCGAGGTCTTGATCTCGCTGGTCGAGATCATCTGGATATTGATGCCTTCTTCGCTGAGCACGCGGAACATGCGGCTGGCCACGCCCACGTGGCTGCGCATGCCGATGCCGACGATGGAGACCTTGCAGATCTTGGCGTCACCGACGATATCCTTGGAGCCCAGGTTGTCCATCACCTGCTCCTTGAGCAGGTCGATCGCGCGGGCGTAGTCGTTGCGATGCACCGTGAAGCTGAAGTCGGTCTTGCCGTCCTTGCTCAGGTTCTGGATGATCACGTCCACGTCGATGTTGGCCTCGGCAATCGGGCCAAGGATCTGGTACGCGATGCCGGGGGTGTCGGGCACGCCCAGCACCGAAATCTTTGCCTCGTCGCGGTTGAACGCGATGCCCGAAACAATGGCTTGTTCCATGTTTTCGTCTTCCTCGAAAGTAATCAGGGTACCGGAGGTGGCTTCTTCCTCCAGCGGGATGTCCCAGGGTGTAAAGCTCGACAGCACCCGCAGCGGCACCCGGTATTTGCCGGCAAACTCGACCGAGCGAATCTGCAGCACCTTGGAGCCCAGCGAGGCCATCTCGAGCATTTCCTCGAAACTGATGTTCGTCATGCGCCGCGCCTCGGGCACCACCCGCGGGTCGGTCGTGTAGACGCCGTCGACGTCGGTGTAGATGAGGCACTCCTGGGCCTTCATCGCCGCAGCCACCGCCACCGCGGACGTATCGCTGCCGCCGCGGCCCAGCGTCGTGATGTTGCCTTGCTCGTCCATGCCCTGGAAGCCGGTCACGATGACGACCTTGCCGTTGGCCAGGTCCGCACGCACGCGCTTGTCGTCGATCGACTCGATGCGGGCCTTGGTGTAGGCGCTGTTGGTGCGGATCGGCACCTGCCAGCCGGCATAACTCACCGACTCCAGCCCCTCGGCCTGAAGTGCGATCGCCAGCAGCGCCGACGAGGCCTGCTCGCCGGTGGCGGCAAGCATGTCGAGTTCGCGGCTGTAGTCGGCCGTGGGCTTGGCGGGGGCGAGTTCCTTGGCCAGCGCCAGCAGGCGATTGGTCTCGCCACTCATGGCGCTGGGCACGACGACCATCTGGTGCCCGGCTCGGGCCCACTTGGCGACGCGTTTGGCGACATTGCCGATGCGCTCGGTCGAGCCCATGGACGTGCCGCCGTATTTGTGAACGATCAATGCCATTGGATGTGAAGAAAATCGGATTCGGATAGGCCCGCGCCACTGTCATTGCGTCTGCCTTCGCTGCGGCAGAGGACCTGAAGACCGTGCTCGGCTAGGTCGGATCGGGCCGGCCATTGTACCAACACAGCAGGCCGCCCCTGCGCCGCATGGAGCCGGTCGACACCCGGATGTCGATCCGGTGGCCGCGCGTGGTACAGGACGCGATCTGGCGCTGCAGTTCGCGCAACTGGACCTCGCTCGCTGCGACCCCATGACGGCTGCGCAGCCAGTGGCGCAGCAGGTTGGCCTGCCGTTCCCCCGGAAGCGACCGCAAACCGGCGATCGACAGCCCGCCGGGCTCGGCGATATGTTCCATGTCCTGCTGCGCCATCGTCGCGAGCAGTTGCTGCGCCCGCGCCGCATGGCGCGCACTGCGCGCGAAGGTCTGGCGAAACTGCGGAAAGGCCGCCTCGAGCGCCGGCAACAGGCGCGCGCGAATGCGATTGCGGGTCAGGGACTCGTCCCGGTTGCTGGGATCCTCGACGTGGGCCACGCCCTGGCTGGCCAGCCACTCACGCAAGTCCCTGCCTGGCACCGCCAGCAAGGGCCGGTGGTAGGTGACACCGTCGCGCTCGCGCTCGGCCGGCATCGCCGCCAAGCCCGGCAGGCCGGCGCCACGGCTCAAGGCCAGCAACATCGTCTCGACCTGGTCATCGGCATGCTGGGCCAGCACCACGCTGGGGTATGCAACCGAGCCATCCTCGGCGCGCACGGCGGCATCGAGTGCCCGGTAACGCAGCGTGCGCGCCACTTCTTCCGGGCTCTCGCCGGCACCATGGCGCGCATCGATGCGGCGCACGACCAGCGGCACGTCCAGTTGGGCGCACAAGGTGACGCAATGGCGCTCGAACAGGTCCGCGGCGGCCTGCAGGCCATGGTGCACGTGGACCGCAACGACCTGCCCCGGCCAGCGACGCGCACAGGCCAGCAACAGGGCCGTGGAGTCGGCGCCGCCACTGAGCGCCACGGCCAGTGGCAGGCGGGGATTGAATTGCGCCAGCGCCTGCGACAACACAGGCCAGCCCGGTGTGGCGACCCGGGCCGCAGGACTACTTGCCGCCGACCTTGGCGTCGGCTTTGGTGTCGGTGTAGCGACCATACGCCTGCAGCCGGTCGTAGCGGCGATCGAGCAGTTCCTTGACCTTGAGGTCGCCGACCAGGCGGTAGGCGTCGCCCAGGGCGCGTCGCAGGAACGCCGCCATCTGCTTGTGGTCGCGGTGGGCACCACCGACCGGTTCGCTGACGATCTTGTCGACCAGGCCCAGCGCCTTGAGCCGGTGCGCCGTGATGCCCATCGCGTCGGCCGCGTCGAGCGCCTTGTCCGAGGTCTTCCACAGGATGGACGCGCAACCCTCCGGGCTGATCACCGAATAGACCGAATACTGCAGCATCAGCACCTGGTCGGCCACCGAGATCGCCAGTGCGCCACCCGAGCCGCCCTCGCCGATGATCGTGGTGATGATGGGTACCTCGAGTTGCGCCATCTCGAAGATGTTGCGACCGATGGCCTCCGACTGGCCGCGCTCCTCGGCATCGATGCCCGGATACGCACCGGGCGTGTCGACAAAGGTGAACACCGGCAGCTTGAACTTCTCCGCCGTCTTCATCAGCCGCAGGGCCTTGCGATAACCCTCGGGCTTGCACATGCCGAAGTTGCGCTGCGCGCGCTCCTTGGTGCCACGGCCCTTCTGCTGGCCGATGACCATGCAGGCGGTGCCATTGAAGCGGGCCAGGCCGCCGACGATGCTCTGGTCGTCGGCGAAGTGCCGGTCGCCGTGCATCTCGACGAAATGCGTGAAGATCTCGCCGACGTAGTCCATCGTGTACGGACGCTCCGAATGGCGCGCGATCTTGGTGATCTGCCACGGCGTGAGGTCGCTGTAGATGTCCTTGGTGAGTTGCTGGCTCTTCTTGGTCAGCTGGGATATCTCGGCCGAAATGTCGACCGCCGATTCGGTCTGCACGTAGCGCAGCTCTTCTATCTTGGACTCCAGCTCTGCGATCGGTTGTTCAAAGTCGAGGAATGATTTTTTTGCCACTTGCAGGCTCCATGTCTTGATCAACGCATCTTGCGGCAACCGGCCATCGGGCCCGGATGCATGCCATTGCCCGGCAGTTCAATACGCCACCGGCAACGGGTCGAGCGAGCGCCAAATATACCAAGTCGCGACGCTGCAATATGGCGTCCAGGCCACGGCGACATCGCGCGCGTCGCTGCGGCTGACCGCGTCGCCGGAAAAATAATTCTGGCTGATGCCGTTGATCAGCCCCACATCGTCGAGCGGCAACACGTTGGGCCGCATCAGGTGGAAGATCAGGAACATCTCGGCCGTCCAGCGGCCGATGCCGCGGATGCCGACCAGTTCGGCGATGATGGCCTCGTCGTCCATGGCCTTCCAGGCCTCGACGTCGATCGCGCCGCTGTCGAAATGCAAGGCCAGATCGACGAGGTATTCGATCTTGCGTGCGGACAGCCCCGCCGAACGCATGTCGTCGACCTTGAGCTTGAGCACGTTGGCCGCCGTCATCTTGCGCGGCAGCAACACGAACCGGTCCCAGACATTCTGCGCCGCCTTGACCGATATCTGCTGGCCGACGATGCTGCGCGCCAGCGTGATGAACGCATCGCCGCGGGTCTGCAGGCAGGCGCCATCGGACTGCGCGATCAGGCGTTTCATGACCCTGTCCTTGCGCGACAGGTGCTTGCAGGCGTCTTCCCAGTAGCCGGGCTGGGCCAGTGACGGCACGGAGTCCTTTGCCGGCGCCATGTCAGCGACCCTCCCGGCGCAGCCGCCGGCAATCGAGATGCCCGGCCGTCATCGTGCACGCTCCCACTGCGTGCCGGCGGTGCCGTCCTTGAGCACCACGCCCATCTCCAGGAGCTGATGGCGGATCGCGTCCGCCCGCGCAAAGTCGCGCGCCTGCTTGGCGCCGGCACGCTCGGCGATCAGTTGCTCGATCGCCGCATCGTCGATCGCCGGACAGCCTGTGCCAACGGCCCGCTGCAGGTAGGCCTCGGGTTGCAGTTGCAGCAGTCCGAGGCAGCCGCCGAGCCGCTTCAAT
>CAXBDR010000041.1:0-23841 GCA_963974265.1 uncultured Rhodoferax sp. | reverse complement strand
AGCTGCTGTTGGCCGCACGCACCGCCCGCACGCTGGGCGCCACCCATCTGACGCTGGTCGCCCCCTACCTGCCCTATATGCGGCAGGACATCGCGTTTTCCTCCGGCGAAGCGGTCAGCCAGCGCATCGTCGGCCCGTTCCTGGCGACCCTGGTCGATGCCGTGATCACGGTCGACCCTCATCTGCACCGGGTCGCGACACTGCAGGAAGTGATTCCCGGCGCCGACACCATGGTCCTGACCGGTGCCGAAGTCCTGTCCGACCTGATCGTGCAGCGGCGCGACAAGCCCGTGCTGATCGGGCCGGATGCGGAATCGGCGCAGTGGATCGCGCGGGCCGCCGCCCGCCATGGGCTCGACCACGCGGTCTGCACCAAGGTGCGCAGTGGCGACCGCCGTGTCGCCGTGGCACTGCCCGAGGTCGCGGTGGCCGGCCGCGCCGTCGTGATCCTCGACGACATGGCCAGCACCGGCCATACCGTTGCCGCCGCCGCCCGCCTGCTGCGTGACGCCGGCGCGGCCTCCATCGATGCAGCGGTCACCCACGCGTTGTTCACGCCACCGGCCGTGGAGATGATGCGCGGCAGTGGCATCGGCGAGATCTGGAGCACCGACTGCGTGACGCACGCCAGCAATGTGGTGCCGATGGCCGGCTTGCTGGCCGAGGCATTGCGCAGCCTGCGGCAGATACAGGCCACGCCCGATTGACCGCCGTCAGCCGCCGGGCCGCGCCACGATGCGTTGCACCTTGCCGCTGCGCCCACGTACCGGCGCCAGGTCCAGTTCGTTGACCACCCGCAGCCGGTCAACTCCCTGGTCCGCGCAAAACGCCTGCAGTGCGCTGTGGCACCGTGCCGCGGCCGACACGGCCGCCGTGCCACGCTCGCCCAGGCGCAGCACCAGCGTGCGCGCGTCGCGCTGGCGCAACTGGAAATCGAACACCCCTGCGTCATCCTCCATGACCGTACTCAGTGCCAACGGCAACAAGGTGACCGAGCGCTTGCCGCGACCGGCCATCACCAGCGCATCGTCATGCCGCCCCGCCACGTCGATCACGGGCAGCGGCGAGCCACATGCGCAGGCATCGGCGGCGAACGTGACCTCGTCGCCCAGGTCGTAACGGATCAGCGGTTGCAGGTGGTTGGACAGGTTGGTCAGCAGCACCGTATGCGGGCGCGTGCCGGCCGGCACCGGCCGATGCTGGCGGTCCACCGGCTCGAGGATGACCCAATCCGCGTTGAGGTGCATCCGGCCCTCGGCACATTCCCATCCCATGGCCAGGAACTCGGATGCCCCGTAGCTGTTGCGCACCTGGCAGCCCAGTTGCTGCTCGATGTGCTGGCGCACCGCGGTGCCGAGCGTCTCGCCACCGGTCAGGACCTCCCGCACGTTCAGCCGCAACGCACCACGCGCAGCCTCGTCGGCCAGCATCGCGGCAGCGCTGGGATAGGTGGCAATGACCGAGGGCGCGAACGCGTTGAGCTGGGCGACCAGGGAGTCGATGGGCTGGGCGATCGAAAACACCTGCAACGCGGGCGCCAGCCAGGGGTTGAGCTGGCGCAGGCGCAAGACCGACACGACACTGGCGAAATGCCCGTCGATCTCTCCGACGAAGGCGACACGCTGGCCGAGCAGGGACGGATCCGGCCAGCCATAGAGCGTGCGTGGCGTGGCGCGGCGCAGCGCTTCGAGCGCATCGCAGACGGCCATCGCGCGTGCGTCCTGCACGAAGATGGCCGGCGTGCCGCTGGTGCCCGAACTCTCCCAGACCTGGTACTTGCCGAGATACGGCTGCGCGATCTGCCGCGGATCGGCCGTGAAAGCCTGCAACTGCGGCAATCGCAACGCCGGGTCGGTGACCCAGTCGTCGAAGTGGCGCATCAGCGTGTGCTTGTGGACCACCGGCAGGTCGGTCAGCGCGATGTCGGCCGCCGGCCGACCCGCCAGATGCGGGCGGTAGATCGGCGCGGCGCAGGCCGCCTCGAACAGGGCGGCGAGCCGCGTCTGTTGCCGCCGCCGGAGCACCTGCGCCGATGAGGCGTTGACGCAAGTGACATCCCATGCCACTTCGGCCAGGCGCAGCGGGTCGAACAGGGCCGTCACGCGTGCGCCAGACTGAACGGGACGATCGGATCCAGTGCCGTCGTGGTCAAGGTATTCATGCGTATTCCTCTTCGGGTGGTGGACGATGGGTACCGGCCCATGGTAGGAGCCCGTCAGCAACCGCCGTTGACGTCAGTCAAGCAAACAAGGCGCCATGTTCGCCGCAGGATCGTTGTCAAGCCTGACCTTCCCGACCGAACGCCTGCTCGAACGCGTCGACAAAGTCCGAAAGCGCACCATGTGCGAGTCTGTCGATGCCGGCGGCGGCAGCGCGGCCCCCGCCGCCGGGAAACGCGCGGCACACGGTATCCGCGCCCCGCGGATGCCGCCGTGGCGCACGTACGCTGACCACGTAGGCATCGTCACTGACCGGCGTCAGCAACGCATGGGCGTCATCGGGAAAGGCCTGGGCCAGCTGGTTGCCCCAACTGCCCCGCACGCGCCTGCTCCACGGCGCGTCGGGCAACACGAAGACCCGTGCACCCGGACACTGCGCATGAGGCCGGACATGCGAGGCGCGCTCCAGATCCTCGGCCCGACCGTTGCGGATCATCGCCAGCACCGGCTCCCGCGCAAGACAGTCCCAGGGATCGGCGCGGCGCCGCAGTAGCCGGTACAGCTCATCCGGCGCAACGAACAGGTCGTCGACCGTCTCGCCATAGGCGTTGTAGTTCAGGCATTCGCCAAGTTCACGCAATGCATCGACCGCCGTCCCGGTCAGGTCCAGGCCGGCCGCAAGAGACCGGGCGGCATCACCCATGTTGTCGCCGAATGCGCCGACGATGGCCCAGGCACGGTAGCGGCCGCCGATGTGGCGATCCACCAGCATGCTGGTGCAGACCTCGGCATCGCTGTCGATATGGACCTGCAGCGCGGGGTGTTGCGGAACGTCGCCTGCGTAATGGTGGTCGAAATAGGCAATCTCCACGCCGCTGGCCAGCAGTTGCATCAGCGCATCGCGGTTGCGCGCCAGCGACACGTCGAGCACCGTGACTTGGGCTCCGGCCTCCAGCGGCACGCGCCGCAGCAACTCGATGTCGCGCTTGACCCCGGTGACCAGCAGCGCGTCGTCACGCGGCTCGGCCAGGCGCAACTGGTGCAAGGCGCACAAGCCGTCCGCATCTCCGTTGAACACATCGACATACTGCATGCAGGCTCCCGCCGTGCCCTGCGGCAACATGCGCGGGGCGATCATCGATCGCCTTCAGTCTAGTGGGTTCTCGGCAGGTTCGGTGGCATCGGCCGGCGGCAGGTCAGAACGCGTAGTTCAGCTGCGCCGACAGGATCACGGTGCGGCTGTCGTAGTAGCCGTTGATCAGGCCGTTGGCCGCGGTCGATCCTGCGTTGTCGTCGATGTCCGTCTTCTTGACGAAGATGTAGGCGGCGCCGAAATCGACCGTGAGTCTCGGATTGGCCGTGTAGCGCGCACCCACAGTCAGCCAGGTCCGATCGCCGTCGGGCAGGCGCGGCGTCAGAAACGCGCGTTGCACCGGCGACTTGTCGAACGCGATGCCGCCGCGCAGCGTCCATTGCGGGTTGTAACGGTAGTTCGCGCCGATCGCGAGCTTCCAGGTGTTCTTGAAGTTCTCGGGCGTGTTCTGCAGAACGCTGCCATCGGCGCGCACGAAGGTGAGGTTCTTGACGGTGGACCATTGCGTCCATTGCGCATCGGCCATCAGGTCCCAACGCTCGTTCAGACGCGTGAAATACGACAGGTTCAGGACGGCGGGAATCTCCACGTCGGACGTGATGCGGGTATCGTACAGCGCAGCCGCATTGACACCGGCGGCCAGCGCCGCCAGTGGCGCGCTCACCGCCGGATTGGCGAAACGCGCGGTGCCGCTGACGCGGTATTTGATGTTGGACCGGTAACCGACGCCGATGCGCGTACGGTCGTCGACCTCGAACATCAGTCCCGCATTCCAACCGTACGCGGTATCCGAGCCCTTGACCGAGGCGCTCGACTCCAGCCCGCTGGCGGCCGTGGCCAGCGCGTTGAACTGCGCCGACCCGGGCACGACGCCATTGAGCACCGCGGCATTGAGCAAGGCCCCCGCGTAGTTGACCTGGTTCGTGAATTCGGCCTTGATGTGTTGCGCGTTCAGGCCCAGGCCGACCGACACGCGATCCGAGGCCTTCCATGCCAGGCCCGGATTGATGTTGATGGTCTCGATGCTGGACTTGATGGCATGGAAGCGGCCCACCCAGCCATCATCGTATTCGGTGACCAGGCCCCAGGGCGCGGTCACACCCAGGCCGAGCGACAGGCCGTTGTCCAGCGGTTTGGCGAAGTAGGCGTTCGGCACCGGAACCATGCCGCCGGCGTCTCCGCCCGAACCACCCAGCCCCTGTCCGCTGGCTGCCAGCGAGCCGACGTTGCGGAACTTCAGCGAGGGCGTGATCAGGTGCAGCGTGCCGGAGACCTGGCTCTCGCCGATCCGCGTCATGCCGGCCACGTTGGACCACAAGGTGCCGGCATCGGCCGCCTCGGCAGCGCCGCCGGCAAACGCGGTGCCGAGTCCCGAGGCGGAGGTTTCGTTGAGCTGGAAGCCGGCAGCGTGGACCGTGCCGGCCAGCAGCAGTGAAACGCCGCAATTGATGCGGCGCAAGGATGCAGGACGAACGTGTAGTGTCATGGTGGTTGTCTCCTTGAAACGCGGCCGATCCATGCGCCGGCCTTTCGCGCACGCCCCATTCTTTGCCGCCGTCCGGTGCGTGTATTGATCGGGCTCAAGTCAACGGGATTGATGCGCGGCCGTGTCGCATCGTGGGTCATTCCGGTCGCATCGGGCCACCCTTGGGGTCCGCTTCGGCGTCAGCCCAGCTTGTGTGCGAGGTAGGCCTCGATGGCGTCGAGCGTATCGAGGCCTGCATAGTCGGCCTCCGGGATGTCGACGCCGAATCGCTGGTGCAGGCCGACCAGCACGTTGAGCCAGTCCATCGAGTCCAGGTCGACCTGGGAGCGCAACGCCTGCCCGCCCACCAGGTCGCCCTCCTCGACCTCGGGTGCAATGGCCTTGATGGCGGCGATCACGCCGCCGCGAATATCCTGCTGCTTCACACGATGCTCCTCATAGTTGGTCCGGTTGCTGCAACAGGTCCGCGATCCGCATCAGGAACAACGCGCCCCGGTGACCGTCGCTGACGCGGTGGTCCGCGCTCAGGCTGGCCGTGACAACCGGCATCACGACCAGCCTGCCGCTCTCCACCCAGGGCCGCTCGGTCACGCGCCCGAAGCCGACCAGCGCGACCTGAGGCGGATAGATCACGCCGAACACCTGCTGCACGCCCTGGTCGCCCAGGTTCGTCACCGTGATGGTCGGATCCGACATCTCCGAGCTGCGCAGGCTGCCGACGCGGCAACGCCGCACCAGGTCGGCCAGCTCCAGCATCACGGTGTCCAGTTCCCGCCCGGCGACATCGTGCAGCGCCGGCGCGATCAGCCCGCCCTGGCGCAGCGAGATCGCGACGCCGACGTGCGCCAACGGGCTGGGCTGGTAGACACCGTCGACGAACAGTCCGTTCATCTCGGGGAAGTCGCGCGTGGCCAGCGCCACCGCCTTGAGCATCAAGGCCGCAGGCAGCAGCCGCGCGCTCACCGGGCGTTTCTGGTTCGCAACATGCAACCAGTCCAGCGCCTTGCGCATCGGTATGGTGTCGGACAGGTAGTAGTGTGGAATCTCCTGCTTGGACTTGCGCATGGCCGCCGCGATGGCGCGCCGCATCTCGGCGTTGCGATCGGCAGCCGCGGCGGGGCCGGAAGAAGAAGCGGTGGCTGGCCTGGGGCGGGCGGCCGCAGCCACGGCCCGCTCCACATCCTGCAGCGTGATCGAGCCCTGCACGCCGGAACCGGTCAAGGACTCCAGCGGCAAGCCCCGTTCGGCCGCGCACCGGCGCGCCAGCGGCGATATCCGTTGTCGCTGCGCCGTGGCGGTGCGCGCCGGCAAGGCTGGCACCGGCGCGACGGGCGCGGCGGCACCGGCCGGTGCCGCCGGTTGCCTGCGCGTTGCGGCCCGCCGGTCGCTTCGGACTCGTCGGTGGTTCCGACGCCGCTTCCCCCGGTTCGCGCAGCGCGATGATCGGCGTTCCGACCGGAATCTCCTGTCCGATGTCCACGAGCGTTCGTTGCACCGTGCCGTCGGACCAGATCTCGACATCGACCGCGGCCTTGGACGTGTCGACGACGGCCACCACGTCGCCCTTGTGCACCACCTGCCCTGGCGCCACCTTCCATTCGAGCAGGGTGCCCTTGTCCATGTCGGCACCCAGCGAGGGCAGGTTGAACTCGAACATCGTCGGTTCGCGCCGTCAGCGGTTGAGCAACGTGCGCACCGCGGCCACGATGGTCGGAACCTGGGGCAAGGCTGCCTCCTCCAGGTGCCGGGCATACGGGATCGGCACCTCCTCGCTGCACACCCGGGCCAGCGGTGCGTCGAGGTCGAAGAAAGCCTGTTCCGCGATCCGGGCCATCACTTCGGCCGCCAGGCTGCCGCTGCGCCAGCCCTCGTCCACGACCACGGCGCGGTGTGTCCTGCGTACCGATGCCAGCACGGTGTCGGTGTCGAGCGGGCGCAACACCCGCAGATCGACGACCTCGGCCGAGATGCCCAGTGCGTCGAGTTCGCGCGCCGCATCCAGCGTCTTGTGCAGGCTGCCGCCATAGGTGATCAGGCTGACATCCGTGCCCGTCCGGCGCACCCGCGCATGCGTGATATCGACGTCGACCACATCCGGCAGTTCACCTTCCAGGTTGTAGAGCTGGGCATGCTCGAAGATCACGACCGGATCGGGGTCCTGCAATGCGGGCCACAACATGCCGCGCGCATCCTCGACCGTGGCCGGAACCAGCACGCGGATGCCGGGCACATGCGCGTACCAGCCTTCCAGGCTGTGTGAGTGTTGCGCCGCCAGCTGCCGGCCCGCGCCGGTGGCCATGCGGATCACCAGCGGTACGCCGAACTGCCCGCCCGACATGTGACGGTACACGGCCGCGGTGTTGACGATCGGATCCAGCGCCAGCAGGCTGAAGTTGACCGTCATCACCTCGACGATGGGCCGCAAGCCGCCGAGCGCAGCGCCGATGGCCGCGCCGACGAAGCCCAGTTCGGACAAGGGCGTGTCGCGCACCCGCTCGGGACCGAACTCCTCGAGCAGCCCCTTGCTGACCGCGTAGGTTCCGCCGTATCGGCCGACGTCCTCGCCCATCAGCAACACCCGCGCGTCGCGCTGCAATGCCTCCTGCAGGGCGGCGCGCATCGCGTCGCGGTAGCTGACAGCGCCCGCCCCCGCATCAGGCCTGGCCGGCGCCGGCAGCCGTTTCTTCGCGGCTTTCGGACGCGGCGCGGCTCGGGCGCCGGTCAGGTCTTCGCCACGGTCGTCGACCACAGCGGCAGCCTGCGCGGCTTCCGTTCTGGCCGGCTTGCGCGACTTGCCGGCATTCATGCTGCCCCCCCGGATGGTTTGCGGACCGCCGCTCCGGCATCCGATGGTGGTGCGACGACGTCGCGCAGCAGG
The DNA here is from genome assembly GCA_963974265.1 of uncultured Rhodoferax sp. Lineage (GTDB taxonomy): Bacteria > Pseudomonadota > Gammaproteobacteria > Burkholderiales > Burkholderiaceae_C > CAISIP01. The sequence goes on along the minus strand of CAXBDR010000041.1, from coordinate 16,225 downwards.
TCCTCGATCGGCTCCCACCGGCCCGCCTCGGCGAATGCCACGGCCTGATCGACCTCCTCGGCCACATGCCCGTCGAGTTCGAGAAACTGCCGCTCGGTCAACAGGCCCTGCTCCTTGAGCCGCGCGGTGTAGGTGTGGATCGGGCCGCGCGTCTTCCATGCCTGCACCTCCGCCTTGTCGCGGTACAACTCGGCGTCGAACATCGAATGGGCGCGAAAGCGGTAGGTGCGCAGCTCCATGAAGATCGGCGCCAGGGAGGTGCGAACCTGCTCCACCGCCGCCAGTGCCGCCTGGTGCACGGCCACGACATCCATGCCGTCGACGCTGACCGCCTGCATGCCGTAGGACGCCGCCTTGGCGCACAGGTCGACCCGCGATTCCGAGCGATCCAGTGCCGTGCCCATGGCATACAGGTTGTTCTCGCAGCAGAACAGCACCGGCAACCGCCACAACGCGGCCAGGTTCATCGCCTCGTGGAAGGCGCCTTCTGCCACCGCACCCTCGCCGAAGAAGCAGGCGGTGATCCTCGGCTCGTCCAGCTGCCGAGCGGCCAGCGCCAGCCCGGTGGCCACGGGCAGACCGCCGCCGACGATGGCATTGCCGCCGTACAACCGGACCTGGGCGTCGAACAGGTGCATGGAGCCGCCACGTCCGCGCGAGCAGCCCTCCATCTTGCCGTACATCTCGGCCATGATGCGCTCCATGGATACCCCGCGCAGCAAGGCATGGCCATGTTCGCGGTAGGTGGCCACCACGTTGTCCTGCTGCTGCAGCGCCGGCAACATGCCGCCGGCAACGGCTTCCTCGCCGATGTACAGGTGCAGGAAGCCACGGATCTTGCCCTGGCCATACAACTCGGCGGACTTCTCCTCCATTCGACGAATGCGCAACATGCCGCTGAGCAGCATCAGCGCATGCTCACGATCGAACGGCACCGGACCGGTCGGCGGGTCGGGTACCTCGGTGCCGGCATCCTGAATGCCGGGCCTGGCCGGCCACAGCCGGGTCTTCATCGCATTCATGCACCAGCCTCCAAAGTCGACGTGTCGCCCTCGGGCAGGCCCAGTTCGCGCGCCTTGAGCAACCGGCGCATGATCTTGCCGCTGCGGGTACGCGGCAAGCTCGGCAGGAACGCGATCTCCTTGGGCGCCACCGCCGCGCCCAGGCGCTTGCGCGCATGCCCGATCAATTCCAGCCGCAAGGGCTCGCCGGCCTCGAACCCCGGCTTGAGCGAGACGAAGGCCTTGACGATCTCGCCAGCCATCGGATCGGGCTTGCCGATCACGCCGGCCTCGGCGACAGCCGGATGCTCCATCAGCGCGCTTTCGACCTCGAACGGCCCGATCAGGTGGCCCGACGACTTGATGACGTCGTCGGCCCGGCCGACGAACCAGAAGTACCCGTCGGCGTCGCGCCGCGCCAGGTCGCCGGTCAGGTAGAGATCGCCGCTGAAGCATTTGCGGTAACGCTCGTCCTGGTCCAGGTAGCCGCGAAACAGCGCGGGCCATCCCGTGCGCAAGGCCAGTTCACCTTCCACGTCGGGCTCGTCGATGACCTCCACCGCGCCCTGCTCGCCGTGGCGCACGATCACCGCATCGACACCCGGCAGGGGCTTGCCCATCGAACCCGGCTTGATGTCGAGCGATGGCACGTTGGCGATCATGATGCCGCCGGTTTCGGTCTGCCACCAGTTGTCGTGGATCGGCAGTCCCAGCACTTCCTTGCCCCACCATACGGCCTCGGGATTCAGCGGCTCGCCGACGCTGGCGATCAGCCGCAGTTCCGGGTACGCATACCTGCGCGCCAGTTCCGGGCCGGCCTTCATCAGCATGCGGATCGCCGTGGGCGCCGTGTACCAGACCGAGACCCGCTGCTCGTGCAGGATGCGGTACCAGCGTTCGGCGTCGAAATCAGCCTCGTCGATGATGCTGGTCACGCCGTGCAACAGCGGCGCGATGATGCCGTACGAGGTGCCGGTCACCCAGCCCGGATCGGCGGTGCACCAGAAGATGTCCTGCGGATGCAGGTCCAGCGCATAGCGACCGGTGGCGTAGTGGGTGCGCGCCGCATCGTGGACATGGATCGCGCCCTTGGGCGTGCCGGTCGTGCCGCTGGTGAAATGCAGCAAGGCCATGTCGTCGGGCGAGGTGGAGACCTCGGGCGGCGCGTCGGACGCCTGCGCCATCCAGCTCTCGTAGTCGATCGTGCCCTCGATGGACTCACCCCCCTCGCCCACCACGATGACGTGTTCCAGTGACGGCAGCTCGGCGCGGATTTTCGCGATCTTGCGCCGGTACAAGGACGCGGTGGTCACCATCACGCGCGCCTTGGCGATCGTGGCACGGGTGACGATCGGCTCCGGTCCGAAGGCCGAGAACAGCGGCGTCACGACACTGCCGTTCTTCAGGCTGCCAAGCACGGCCACGTACAGGGGGGCGATGCGCCCGGCCAGCACGAACACGCGATCGCCCTTGCCCACGCCGAGTTGCTTGAGGCCGTTGGCAAAACGATTGGTCTGCAGCCGCAGCTGGCCATACGACAGGTTGCGCGGCTTGCCGGTGACGGGCAGGAAACGCAGTGCGGTGCGATCGGCGTGGGCACCATCGGTGTTGCGATCGACCGCCAGCCGGCCGATGTTGAAGTCGGACACGGCGCCGTCGACGCCGAGCGCCTTGCCACGCAACTCCGCACCGATGCCCTCCCAGGAGAAGGCGTCACGCCCCGCGCCGAGCTCGGACAGGTTCGGCTTCAGTTGCCAGTCGGCGGCCGATTTGCGAATCACGGCGCCGCGGGTCACGTCGACATCCTCCGTGCACTTCGCTGCGCGACCCGCCGATGCCGCATCGGGTGGCTCTCGTGCCGTCGGGCACGGCGCTGGAAATTGTCTCCTGGAATCATGCGCGAACTCCTGTCGACGGGATGTCTCACCGCCGTATCGATGACGACCGCCTTGTCGAAGCGTCGGCGCATCGGCACCGGCCGTCTCCCACATCCGTGCAGCCATCCTAGGGTCGAAAAACCTCGTGCGTGGTTGACCTGTATCAACGGCAGTGGATTCGTCGTCGAATCAGCCGCGTGGCGGCGTCGGGATCCCGCGCCAACCGCCGTGTCAGCCGCGGCGCAGGTCGGCGGTCAATGCGCGAATCGCGTCCTCGTCCAGGGTTTCGTGTTCCAGCAAGGACCGGGCGCCCCGCTCGAGCAGATCACGGTTGTCCGCCAGGATGTGGGTGGCGCGCGAGAACCCGGTCATCACGATGTCGCGCACTGCGCTGTCGATACGCTGCAGCGTGGCCTCGGACACCGGCCGCACCTGGGCCGGCATGCCGGTGGCCGGCTCGAGCATCTGCGGGCCGCGGACCTCGAGCGCGACGAAACCCAGGTCTTCGTCCATGCCGTAGCGCGTGACCATGTCGTGCGCGATGTCGGTGGCCTTGGCCAGGTCATCGGCCGCGCCGCTGGACAACACGCCGGTCACCAGCTTTTCGGCTGCGCGGCCGCCGAGCAGCACGGCCACCTTGCGCTCGAGTTCGGGCCGGGTCATCAGGTAGCGGTCCTCGGTCGGGCGCTGGATGGTGTAGCCGAGCGCGCCGATGCCGCGCGGAATGATCGACACCTTGTGCACCGGGTCCATGCCCGGCTGGGCCAGCGCCACCAGCGCGTGGCCCATCTCGTGGTAGGCCACGGCCTCGCGCTCCTTCACGCTGAGCACCCGGTTGCGGCGCTCCAGCCCGGCGACGATACGCTCGACCGCGCTGGTGAAATCGGCAAGCTCGACCTGATCGGCCTTGCGCCGGGTCGCCAGCAACGCAGCCTCGTTGACCAGGTTGGCCAGGTCGGCGCCGCTGAAACCGGGCGTCAGCCCCGCGACGTCCTCGAGCCTGAGCGCCGGATCGACCGTGACCTTGCGCACGTGCACGCGCAGGATGTCGACCCGCCCGCGGCGGTCCGGCCGGTCCACCAGGACCTGGCGGTCGAAACGGCCGGCACGCAACAGCGCGGCATCCAGGATTTCCGGCCGGTTGGTCGCCGCCAGGATGATCAGCCCCACCGAGGGATCGAAGCCGTCCATCTCGGACAGCAGCTGGTTCAGTGTCTGCTCCTTCTCGTCGTGCCCGCCGATGCCGGGAAACGCACCACGCGCACGCCCGAGCGCATCGAGTTCGTCGACGAAGATGATCGCCGGCGCGCACTGGCGTGCCTGCTCGAACAGGTCGCGCACCCGCGCGGCGCCGACGCCGACGAACATCTCGACGAACTCGCTGCCCGAGATCGAATAGAACGGCACGCCCGCCTCGCCCGCAACGGCCCGGGCCAGCAGCGTCTTGCCGGTGCCGGGTGGCCCCACCAGCAGCACACCCTTGGGAATGTGGCCACCCAATCGGCCATATTCCCTGGGGTGCTGCAGGAAGTCCACGACCTCCTGCAACTCCTGCTTGGCCTCGTCGACACCGGCGACATCGGCGAAGGTCACGCCGGTGTCGGTCTGCACGTAGACCTTGGCGCGGCTCTTGCCGATCGACATGAAGCCGCCCATGCCCTGCTTGTCGACGAAACGGCGGAACAGGAAAAACCAGACGCCGAAAAACACCAGCGCCGGCACGACCCAGGACATCAGGTCGCGCAGGAAGGTGTTCTCGATGACCCGCGTGTACGGCACCTTGTGGCGGTCCAGCCGCTCGGCCAGGTCGGGTTCGACCCGCGCCGCCACCAGCGCCGTCTTGCGGCCGTCCGGAGCGACCAGGCGGCCGGTCACCGTGTGTTCGGATATGACGACCTCGGCAATGCGCCCGTCCGCCAGGGCCTGCTCGAATTCGCTGTAGGGTACGGTCTCGACCTGCGACGCACCTTGCCAGATGTTCTGCAGCAACAGCAGCAGCAGCAAGGCCACCAGCCAGTACCCGGTATTCCAGCCGTGTTTGTCGTTCAAGTGCCGTCCTCCGCGTCCTCCGGCGCGCGGCACATCCTTGCGCGGGCGCCGCGCCTGCGTCACGATAACGCGGAATCCGTCATTGCGGGCTGATTTCGTTCATGAAATCGGTCAGGCCATCGCGCCCACATGCCGTCGCCGCCATGCATTTCCTGGATCGCCTCCAGGTCGGCACCGCACCGCCGGGCGATCTCCTTGGCCATACGCGCCGTATGTCCGTTGCGGGAGAAGTAAATGACCAGTATCTTCATGCCTTGCAGTCGCGTGAACGGGAGACGATGCGGCGGGGCACCATGCATGCCGACACCGCTTGAAGTCTAGGCAGAATGCTCCGGGCGCCGTTGTGCAAACGCAAGAAATCGCCTTTGGGCGGATTGCGCCCGCACGGCAACACAAGCGCGCAAGCGGCGCGCGCCCCGGTCGGCTCCGGCGCAAGCCTGCTCGCCCGATCCGGTCATCGCAATACCGCACAATGGAACCCATGGAAAAACATCAACGACTCACCGAACGCCGACTGGCCGATGCCTGGGCGGAATTGCAGAACTACGCCGACCAGGGCAATCCGCTGCAGGCCGATGCCTACCGGCTGGCATTTGCCGATCCGGAGTTCCTGCTTCGGCGCGAAACCCGGGGCATCCGGTTCCAGCTCGAACTGCTCAAGCCCGACATCGACCAGATTGCCGCCGGCATCGAAAACACCATCGTCGTATACGGCAGCGCCCGTTTTCCCGCGCCCGAAGATGCACAAGCGGCCTTGAAGGCCGCGCAGGCCTCCGGTGATGCGCAGGCCGTGGTGGCCGCCGAACGCGATGTACGCAACGCTGCCTACTACGACCAGGCCCGGCAATTCGGCGCCCTGGTGGCCGGGTACAGCAACGACAGGCCGGCAGCCGAGCGCATCTACATCGCCACCGGCGGCGGTCCCGGCATCATGGAGGCGGCCAACCGCGGTGCCCACGAACAAGGCGCGGCCACCGTCGGGCTGAACATCGCGCTGCCGCATGAACAGGAAGCCAACCCCTACGTCACGCCCTCACTGAGCTTCAAGTTCCACTACTTCGCGCTGCGCAAGATGCATTTCATGATGCGCGCCAAGGCGCTGGTGGCATTCCCCGGTGGTTTCGGCACGCTCGACGAGTTGTTCGAGGTGCTCACGCTGGTGCAGACCGGCAAGGCCAAGCCGGTGCCGATCGTGTTGTGCGGTTCGGACTACTGGCGGCGGCTGATCAACTTCGACGTGCTGGTGGAGATGGGCGCGATATCGCCGAAGGACCTCGAGCTGTTCACCTGCGTCGACACACCCGAGGCGATCTGGGACACCATCAAGGGTTTTTACGATCTGTAGCCTGGGGACTGGCGACCGTCGCAACCGGGTGCACCGCGGTCGCCGGCACCTGCAGGCCGAACGCCAGCCTGGAGCTGGCGCCGACCACCAGCCCCACCGCCCAGAACAGCGCCGATACGCCCAGGCTGCCGAAGAACAGCGGCATCGCGACGCTGGACGCGTTGATCGTCATCAGCCGCAGGCCCAGCGCCTCGCCATGGCGTGCATCCGGCGTGATCTGGTGCAAGGTGCTCATGACCATGGGTTGCACCGATCCGAGTGCCAGCCCCAGCACCACCGAACCAGCGCCCATGGCCCATGCGTCGGCCATGAACGGATAGACCGCGCTGGCGATGACGGCGTTCTCGCGCAGCCGCGCCGCGAACACGGGCATCACGATCCGGATCGCGGCGGCCGCCAAGGCAAAACCACCCAGGATGGCACCGATCACCGAGGCGTTGAAGCCGCGCTCGTGGCCGATCAACGGCACCGCGAACAGGTGCACGTCCCAGCAGGAGGACAGGCACCAGTTCACCAGCATCAGGCGCCGCATCATCGGCTCGCGCAGCAGGTCCCAGGCACGCGTCGGTCGCGCGTCGGCGGCGGGTCGGGCCGGGTCGAGGTCCTGCACCGTGCGAATCCATAACCAGGTCGCCAGCGGCAACAGCGCCATCAGCAGGAACGCGGCACGAAATCCCAGGGTGTCGCCGACCCCCGCACCGGCATAGTCGATCATCAGTCCCGCCGCGAGTGGCCCGACGAAGTTCGATGCCGCCGGCCCGATGGCCAGCCAGCTGAACACCCGCTTGAGTTCGGTCGGCCCGGCCGCCGCGCGGCCGACGTGGCGCTGCAGCGAGATCGACGCGGCGCCGGTGGCGCCACCGGTCATCAAGGCGCTCAGGCACAACACCGGGAAGATCGGGAACAGCACGGCGAGCCCGGCGCCCAGCGCGGCCACCGTGACCGCGATGCGCATCGGGCGCTTGAGGCCATGGCGATCGGCGAACCGGCCAGCGGGCAAGGCCAGGAACACCGGCGCCAGCGCGAACAAGGCCAGCAGCACGCCGACGTTCATCGCACTGTGACCATCACGCAATGCCAGCAGCGGTGCGGCCATGCGCGTGCCGGCCATGCACGCGTGCAGGCAGATATGGCCGCTGATCAGCCGCGCCAGTTCAGCGGATCGCATCGGGGTCGGCGCCGTCGCCGGCGTCCGCCGGCAGCGGCAACACGGCGGCGGACTGGGGCTCGGGCAGCGACTCCACCTGGCGCAGCGCCCGGTCCATCGCACGGCTGCGGGTCTGCGCCGAATCGATGGTCTTGAGAACGGTTTCGGTCTGGGCCTTGACCTTGGCCAGCACGTCGCCGAACTTGCCGAATTCCGTCTTGACCGCGCCCAGCACGCGCCAGACCTCGCTGGCGCGTTGCTCCAGCGCCAGCGTGCGAAAACCCATCTGCAGCGCGCCCAGCATCGCCAGCAAGGTGGTCGGCCCGGCCAGCGTGATGCGGTGTTCGCGCTGCAGCGCCTCCATCAGTCCGGGGCGGCGCAACACCTCGGCATACAGGCCTTCGGTGGGCAGGAAGAGGATCGCGAAGTCGGTCGTATGCGGCGGCTCGATGTATTTCTCCGACATCGAGCGCGCCTCGAGCCGGATGCGCGCTTCCAGCGCCCTGCCCGCCTGCTCGGCGCCTGCCGCATCGGCGCGCCCCTGCGCGTCGAGCAGGCGTTCGTAGTCCTCGTTCGGGAACTTGGCATCGATCGGCAGCCACAGCGGTTGCTCGCCCGAACCCGGGCCAGGCAACCGGATCGCAAAGTCCACCACCGCCTTCGAGCCGGGTCGCGTGGCCACCTGGCACGCGTACTGGTCGGCCACGAAGACCTGTTGCAGCAGGGCCTCGAGCTGGGCCTCGCCGAAGATACCGCGGGTCTTCACGTTGGTGAGCAGGTGCTTGAGGTCGCCGACGCCCTGCGCCAGCGTCTGCATCTCGCCCAGGCCCTTGTGCACCTGTTCCAGGCGGTCGGCGACCTGCTTGAAACTCTCGCCGAGCCGGGCATGCAGCGTGGCCTGCAATTTTTCGTCGACGGTGGCGCGCATCTCTTCGAGCCGGGCCGCGTTGCTGGCCTGCAGTTGCGCAAGTTGGGCCTCCAGCGTCTGGCGCACCTCGGCCATGCGGCGCGAGTTGCTCTCGCCGAGCTGGTGCAGCTGCATCGCCAACGTGTCGGACAGGCTGCGCTGCAGCAAGGTCAGCTGCTGCCCGAACGCGTCGATCTGGGCGTTCTGGGTGCGGGTCGACTGCGCTGCCTGCGCCAGCAGCGTCTGCTGGAACAGGGTGATGGTCTGGGCCAGCTCCTGGCGCGCATCGCGCGAAGACTCGGCGATCTCGTGGGCCAGCGCGCGTTCGAGCTGGTCCACCCGGGCGGTATGGGCGCGCATTGTGTCGGTCAGCTGCGCATGGGCGCTGGACACGGTCTCGCGCAGCGCGCGGGTTCCCGGGCGTACCAGCAACAGCAGCAGCAGCACGCCATTGACGCCGAGCGCGAGCAGGATCCACCAGGGCTCGATCTGCACCGTGGCCAGCAGGTCCATCATGGGCGTGGAATGTTCCCCGTGGCAATATGCGCGGGCCAGCCGATGGCGGCGTGCGGCATGGCGCGGTCAGGCAAGGCCCAGCGCCTGTGCGTTGAGAGCGGTGCGGGGCCGCCCGTGGATCAGGAAATCAATCAGGTTGTCAGCCGCCAGGTTGGCCATCGCCAGCCGTGTCGGGACACTGGCGCTGGCGATATGCGGGGTCAGCACCACGTTGGACAAGGCCAGCAGGTCCGGATGCACCTGGGGTTCGCCCTCGAACACGTCCAACCCGGCCGCGGCGATGCGCCGTTCGCGCAAGGCCTGCGCCAGCGCGACGTCGTCGACGATACCGCCGCGCGCGATGTTCACGAGTACCGCCGTCGGCTTCATCATCGCAAGTTCCGCTGCGCCGATGGTGTGGTGCGACGCGGCCGAATAGGGAACCACGAGCACGACATGGTCGGCTGTGCGCAGCAACTCCTCCTTGGAGACGTAATTCGCCTGGCAAGCCGCCTCGAGCGCGGGATCGAGACGGCTGCGGTTGTGGTAGATCACGCGCATGCCGAAACCCAGCGCGCCCCGGCGCGCGATGCCCTGGCCGATGCGGCCCATGCCGATGATGCCCAGCGTGCTGCCATGGATGTCCTGCCCCGCGAACATGTCGTAGCTCCAGCGCGTCCAGTGGCCGGCACGCAGGAAGTGTTCGCTCTCGGTGACGCGCCTGGCGGCCGCCATCAGCAGGGCAAAGCCGAAGTCGGCGGTGGTCTCGGTCAACACGTCCGGCGTGTTGGTGGCCAGCACCTTGGCAGCCGTCATCGCGTCCAGGTCGAAGTTGTTGTAACCCACCGCCATGTTGGCGCAGATCTTCAGTTCCGGGCAGGCTCCCAGCAGGGCCGGATCGATACGTTCGCTGCCCGTGCACAACAGGCCCGACTTGCCGCGGGCGAAGGCGGCCAGCTCCGGGCCTGACAACACGGTGTCCTGCTGGTTGGAGACGACATCGAAATGCGTTTGCAGGCGCTCGACGACCTGCGGAAAGATGGCTCGGGCAATGGCAATGGCGGGTCTGGACATATCGGATGAAAAAACAAGAAAACAAAAGGCGTCGGTAGCGCGGCGGCAGGTGGTGCTGCCGGTACCGTCTCAGCCCTCCTGGGGAATCTCGAACACCTGGCGCAGGTAGGCCAGGTAGCGTTCGTCGTCACACATGTTCTTCGACGGCGTGTCGGACAACTTGGCCACCGGCTGGCCGTTGCAGCGAACCATCTTGATGACGATCTGCAGCGGCTCGTAACCCAGGTCGTTCGTCAGGTTGGTTCCGATGCCGAACGCCAGCTGGCAACGACCGTGGAACTGCCGGTACAACTCGATCGTGCGCGGAACGGTCAGGCTGTCGCTGAAGATCAGCGTCTTGGTGCGCGGGTCGACCCGGTTGCGCACATAGTGCGCCAGCACGCGCTCGCCCCACTGGAACGGGTCGCCACTGTCGTGGCGCGCGCCGTCGAACAGCTTGCAGAAATACATGTCGAAGTCGCGCAGGAAGGCGTCGAGGCCGTAGACGTCGCTCAGCGCAATGCCCAGGTCGCCCCGGTATTCCTTGGCCCAGGTTTCCAGGCCGTAGATCTGGCTGTCACGCAGGCGCGGGCCCAGTGCCTGGCAGGCCTGCAGGTACTCGTGCGCCATGGTGCCCAGCGGCGTGAGGCCGAGCTTCATGGCGAACAGGACATTGCTGGTACCGGCAAACTGCCCGCCTACGCCCGGGGCGCCACCGGGCCGCTGATGGGTTCCCAGCCGCGCGATCAGCACGCGCAACACCTCCTCGTGCCAGGCCTTGCTGAAGCGCCGCCGCGTGCCGTAGTCCGCGATCTTCAGATCGGAGAGCTCCGGCGTGCGCAACTGTTCGATCTTTTCGTCCAGCCGGCGACGGCCCTCGACCAGGTCCGGCAGGTTGCGGGTATTGCGGAAGAAAACCTCGTTGACGATGGCCAGCACCGGTATCTCGAACAGGATGGTGTGCAACCAGGGACCGCGGATCGTGATGTCGATCTCGCCCGTGGGCAGGCTGGTGACGGTGATGTATTTCTCGTTCAGCGAGAACAGGCCGAGAAAGTCGATGAAGTCACTCTTGATGAAACGCATCGAACGCAGGTAGGCCAGTTCCGGCTCGCGAAAGTGCAAGGTGCACAGCAGCCGGATTTCTTCGCGGATCTCGTCCGCAAAGGGCGCCAGGTCGAAGGACGGAGCATCCGCCGCGGGCTGGGACTGGGCATTGCGGCACTTGAAGCGGTACTCGACCTGCGCACCGGGAAACTGATGCAGCACCGCCTGCATCATCGTGAACTTGTACAGGTCGGTGTCGAGAAGACTGGTGATGATCATGGCAAGGGCGTGGGCCCGACGACAACAGCGGTTCCGGCAGTGTACGAGAAGCCGGGCATGCGCGAAGTCAAGGCGCCAGCGGCGCCAGGCCGGCACAATCTGCACCCATGAGCACTGCTGCTGCACCGCTGGCCCAGGAAGTGGTACACCAACTCGACGCCGTCGCGCTTGTGCATCCGCCGCCACGCATCGTGGGCTTGCATGTGCCGGCCGATCTGGACAACCCATCGGCCAGTCCGCGCGACGCGGCGTTTTGCGCCATCGAACTCGAGGACGGTGCGTTCGGCCTGTCGTACCTGCTGCTGGGCGACACCCTGCGCCAGTGGATGGCCAGCGACAACGCACGTGCCGGCGCGCACCCGTTGCGGGGTCGCTGCCCGCTGGAGCTGGCGCGCCGCTTCGCCACCCACGACGGGCTGGACCGCGCCCTGGCGCTGGCCTGCATCAATGCGCTGACCGACTCGGCCTGGCGACGGCTGCAATACGAACCTCCTGCGGCGGACAACTCCCTGGGGGACATCGCGCTGCATCCGGACGACCACCTGGGCATGATCGGCTTCTTCCCGCCGCTGGTGCGCCAGGTGCAGGCCACGCAGGCGGAACTGACGGTCGTCGAACTGAACGACGATATGGTGCGCCGACAACAAGCGCGTTTTCCCGGCGTACGGATCACGACGGACCGTTCCACGCTGGCCCATTGCAACGTCGTGGTCGGGACCTCCACCATGTTGCTCAACGACACGCTGGACACGATGCTGGCCGCGGCACACCGGGCGCTGCGGTTCGCCGTCATCGGGCCGTCGGCCGGACTGTGGCCGGACGCCTTGTTCGCCCGCGGCGTGACGCTGCTGGGCGGTACCCGGATCGTCGATGGCGACGGGTTTCGCGAAGCCATGGCCAGCGGTGCCTCGTGGAGCGGCACGGCCCGCAAGTTCGCCTTGTCGGCAACCGACTGGCCTGGATGGCGGCGCCTGCTGGCCCGCCGAGGCTGACGCCGGGTCGATGACTGTGGCCGCGGCCACAGTCATCAGGACATCGGGCGGCAGAAGGCCTGCGTCCGGCACCACGTCGCGCAGCGCTCGACAGGCGTACAGACGAGGACACCGCCGGGCCAAGCGGACAGCGGTGACAGCCTGATGACCCGCCGTCGCCGCAGACACTTCTAGAACGCGACGTCTAATATGTTGCGCTGCAACAAAAAGTGCTTGCCATGTCCGATCGTCTCCCTATAATTCAACCCATGCTGCACTGCAACATAACCTGATCGGCAGGTGCAGGCTCAGATTCAAGATTCACCAACTAACGCAGGAGTATTTCAAATGATGACCGTTGAACAAGTCATGGCCTCTCACAAAGCCAACATCGAGACCCTGGTCGGCCTGACCAGCAAAGCCTTCGAAGGCGTCGAAAAGATCGTCGAACTCAACCTGACCGCTTCCAAGGCCGCCCTGGCTGAAGCCGGCGAGCATGCCCAGGCCGTCCTGAGCGTGAAGGACGCCCAGGAATTGCTGACCTTGCAGTCCGGCCTGATGCAGCCCCTGGCCGAGAAGACCGCCGCCTACAACCGTCACCTGTACGACATCGCTTCGGGTTCGGCCGCCGAATTCACCCGCGCGTTCGAAGAGCAGGCCAGCGAGAACCAGAAGAAATTCATGGGTCTGGTCGACACCGCCGCCAAGAACGCTCCGGCCGGCACGGAAACCGCTGTCGCCGTGATGAAGAGCTCGGTGGCTGCCGCCAACAACGCGCTGGAGTCGGTCCAGAAGGCCGTCAAGCAGGCCACCGAAGTTGCTGAAAGCAACTTCAACACGGTGACCGCCACGGCTGTCAACGCCAGCAAGACCGTCGCCAAGAAGCGCTGATCTGTAGCAAATTGCCAACATAGCCTCGAAAGCAGCTCGACATGAAGGGCTGCCTCTAGCAAACAAGGGAAAACCCTGACATACTCGGGCGCTATCGATATCAGATTTTCTGGTTGTCTCCTCGGGTCCTTTCGATACCAACAGGTTCAGGGATCCCTTCAAGGCCTCATCGCAAGATGAGGCCTTTTTTTGCCTGTACACATGCCGCGTCGCCGTGCAGGGGTGCAGCCGGTCCAGGCCCCGCCCCCATAAGGCTGATCGAGAACCGGGTGGCCAGAGGTAGAATTTTTCGGTGAACTCCAACACGACAGCGGCGGTCATCGTCGCTCTGCAGGCGATGGGCATGGCACTGGCCTTCGTCCTCGCGGACCGACGATCGCCGACCAGCCAGGCCCTGGGCCTGTTCCTGGCCTGTACCGGACTGTCGATCGCAATCGACGTGTTGTGGGTCATTCCCATGCGAATCGAATCCGGCATTGTTCCCTGGGAGGGTGTGCTGGCGCTGCCCCAGTCGCTGGCCATCGTGTTTGCGTTCGAGTGGGTATTGCGCGTGCGGGAAACCATTCCGGCTGCCAATCTCAAGACACAAGGCCCGAATCGCCTGTTGCGCATCGCCCAGGGCCTGGCCGTGATCTACGGCCTGGCGGCCCTGGCCTTCCCCGCGCAGCGCGCGGCCCATTTCGGCAACCTGATGTTGTATCCCGGCGAGCGCGTGCATCCCTCGTTCTGGCTGTTTTTCGTTCCACTGGCGCTGTCGATCGCGATCGGCACCGCCGGAACGCTGTTCACGCTCTTCCGCAGGCCCGACCGCGCCGAGGTCCGCCGCCTGGTCGCGTTCGCCGTCGGTGCGCCCGTGATGGCCACCGGCATCATCGCCCCGCCCCATCTGGCGGCCCTGGCCACGACCGTGGGCCTGCTGGTGCTGCTGATCGGATCGGTCCAGTACCACGTGACGCAGGGCCAGCGGGCGCAGTTCCTGTCGCGCTTCCTGGCGCCCCAGGTTGCACAGTTGGTCACCAAGCGCGGACTCAAGAGTGCCACTGACGAAAAGACGCTGGAGTTGTCCGTGGTGTGTTGCGACCTGCGGGGTTTCACGGCCTTCTCGGCGGCCACCTCGTCGCGTCGGGTGATCGATATCCTGCGCGAGTATTACGATGCCGTGGGTGTTGCCGCGGCAGCCTGCGGCGGCACGATCAAGGACCAGGCGGGCGATGGCGTGCTGATCCTGGTCGGGGCCCCGCTGCCGTTCGACGACCATGCGCAGCGCGCGATCGAACTGGCACGGCAGATCCGGGAAGTGGGCATCACGCTCACGCGCCAATGGTCGAACCAGGAAATGCAGCTCGGTGTGGGCGTCGGCGTGGCCAGCGGCTTTGTCACCGTCGGTGTCATCGGTGGCGCTTCGCGCCTGGAATACACCGCCGTGGGCTCGCCCGTGAACCTGGCCTCGCGGCTGTGTTCGGAGGCCGCGCACGGACAGGTCCTGGTCGACGAGCGCACGGTCGAACTGCTGCGCGCGCGCCCGTCGGACAGCCGGCTCGACGCCGGCAACACGCTGGATCTCAAGGGGTTCGCCGCCCCGGTTCCGAGTTACGTGCTGGCGGCCGCCTGAGGCAGGCGCGCCCTCAACTGGCCGAGCCGGACTGGCGCGTCAGGATCGCCGTCGTATTGGCCAGCCGTTCGGCAAGGTTGCGGATCAGTTCGATCGCGGCATCCGGGTTTTCGCGGATGACGCTGCGGAACAACTCGGCCGAAATGCGCAACACCTCGACCCGTGTCGCCGCAGTGGCCGTCGCGGTGCGTGGCACCTGGCCGAAGATCGCGATCTCGCCTACGATGCCGTTGCGCCCGACCGTGCCCAGCGACAACGGTGCCTGCCCGTTCGGCCGATCGACCGAGATCTGCACGTCACCCTCGATGACGACGTAGCAGGCGTCGCCAGGGTCGCGCATATGAAAGATCTCCTGCCCCGCGCTATAGGTCAAGCGCTCGCTGCTGAAACACAGCAGTTTCTGCTTGGCAGGCGCGATCTTGCTGAAGATCGGAAACCTGCGGATCAATTCGACTTCCTGTTCCAGGCTCATCCACGTACTCCTAAGCCGACCCCTGGCCGGGATGCATCAACTTGTTCAGCACGCCGCCAGTGCGCGACACCAAGTCATTGAAACCGCCCTGCTCCACGAGCTGGCCGCGTTCCATCACCAGTACATGATCGAAGGTGCGGGCCTGCTCGGCCCGATTGAGCACCCAGATCACGGCACTGCCCTTGCGACTTTGTAACACGCTTTCCAGAAGCCGGTCCTGCACATGCGGATCCATGACGGCGGTGGCCTGGTCCAGGATGAGCACAGCCGGTCGTTTGAGCATGGCGCGCGCCAGCGCGACCTTCTGCCGATCCGCTGCCGACAGGCGGCTGCCGCCGGTGCCCACCTGGTAGTCCAGTCCGATGCGCAGCACCATCGGACGCAACGACAACTCCTCCAGGATCTGCCGCAACAATGCACCGATCTGCGCACCGCCCAGAGCCTGGCCACTGGCAATCTTGCCGAACAGGATGTTGTCCTGCAGCGATGCCGCGTTGTTGTAGCGCTCGATATCGAAGAACTCGATCGCACCGCGCAATTCCTCCGGCAGGTTGGCGGCAAACTGACGACGCCCCTCGAGGATGCGGTCTTCCAGCGCCTCGTCGATCAGGCCCAGGCGATGCTTGGTGACGATCAGCTTGAACGGCAGGCCCAGCAGCAGATTGCGGTCGTTCTCGGGCACGCGCGCCAGACCGGACGACGCCACCCGCGCGACGATGTCCTTGACGCGCGGCAGGTCGTCGTAGGCGATGAAACTGAAGCGTTCGAACAGTTCGTGACCGGGCGGCAGGTCGCTGAACAGTTCGAGCATGGTCTCGGCGAGCTTGTGCCCCACGCCAAGCAGATCGTCGTACAGGCCAGTCTCGTGCAACACCTTGCGCGTGTACGGGTGCATCGCCAGATTGTCCGAATTGAACACCTTGCCCACCGGCGTGCCGAACAGCAGGTTCTCGGCCATCGTGGCGTTGCGGTTGTAGCGCGACACGTCGAACTGCTCGACCAGATCGGCCAGTTCCGGCTGTCCCAGGCGCTCGCGCATCGTCGAGCGCGCGCGCAGAATACTTTGCTCGATCTGCGGG
>CAXBDR010000040.1:0-24704 GCA_963974265.1 uncultured Rhodoferax sp. | reverse complement strand
GAGCGCCCAACGGGCGCGCAGTGAGTTGCGCGATGCAGGCGCAAGACCGAGCACCACAGGGAAGTCGGCGCGTTCAGCGCCCGACCGCCACAGTGAAGCGCTGCGCGTGGGCCCCCGCGGGCCTTCGCAGCGCGCGTACAACGACACAGCGGCGCCGCCCTTGCAGCGGACCTGTGCAAAAGTGTCGGCCATCGTCCGACCATGCGGCCAATGTCATTTGACAACAGTTGCGCACGGCAGCACTTTTTTTTCAGCTATACAATCTTCCGATGTCAGGAGAGAGCCTCTATAGCAGAGGCCGCCGAAGGCGCAGTGCGGGCTGATTGCAGCCGGTTGAACGCTCAGGCAAAAGGACTGGCAGCCGCCAGCGGGTAGCAGTACCTGCCGGCGTTTCCCCACTGGAGAGAGGGCGCCGATCAGGCGCTCCACCGAAGGAGCAAGTCGCGGGGCCGTCCAAGGGGCTGCGGTGAATCTCTCAGGTACCACGGACAGCGGGGGCAGCCCATGGCTTCGGCCATGGAACCGCATTGCCCCGGGAGAGTCCACTTGTCCAGTCAACCATCCGAATCCCTGCGCCAGACGCCACTGCACGCGCTGCATATCGAACTCGGTGCACGCATGGTGCCGTTCGCCGGCTACCACATGCCGGTCCAGTACCCGGCCGGCCTGATGGCCGAACATCACCACACCCGCAACGCCGCCGGCCTGTTCGACGTCTCGCACATGGGCCAGTTGCGCCTGGTCGGGCCGTATGCTGCCGAGGCGTTCGAAACCCTGATGCCGGTCGATGTGATCGACCTGCCGGTAGGCAAGCAGCGGTATGGCCTGTTGCTCAACGACGCGGGCGGCATCCTCGATGACCTGATGTTCGTGAACCGCGACTATCGCAACGATGGCGACCTGTTCGTCATCGTCAACGGCGCCTGCAAGGACGCGGACATCGCCCACATCCAGGCCCGGATCGGCCAGCGCTGTACCGTGGTCCCGTGCCCCGAGCTGGCCTTGCTGGCATTGCAGGGGCCAAAGGCCGTCGACGCGCTGCGACGCCTGGCACCCGGTGTCGACGCTCTCACGTTCATGACCGGTGGCCGCTTCAGCGTTGTGTCCGGCGGAGGACCGATCGACGTGTTCGTGACCCGCAGTGGTTATACCGGCGAAGACGGCTTCGAGATCTCGGTCCACGAACAACATGCCGACGCATTGGCGCGGCTGCTGCTGGCACAGCCGGAAGTCAAGCCGGTCGGACTGGGCGCGCGCAATTCGCTGCGACTGGAAGCCGGCCTGTGCCTGTACGGCAACGACCTGGACACCACCACCACGCCGGTCGAGGCCGGACTGAACTGGGCGATCCAGAAAGTGCGTCGCGCCGGCGGAGCGCGCGCCGGTGGATTTCCCGGCGCCGACGTGGTGCTGGCGCAACTGGCCGGGGGCGACACCGCCCCGGGGCGCCGGCGCGTCGGCCTCAAGGCGCTGGAGCGGATTCCCGTGCGGGAACACACGCTGGTGCAGGACAGCTCCGGCAATCCGGTCGGTGAAGTCACCAGCGGACTGCTGGCCCCGAGCATCGACGAACCCATCGCGATGGCCTACGTGCGCAGCGACAGTGCCGTTCCCGGCACCCGGCTGCAGGCCCTGGTGCGGGGCAAGCCGGTGCCGATGGAAATCGTCGGCATGCCGTTCGTCCCCAACCGCTACCACCGTGGCTGAACCGGCCACTCACCGTCACTCTTTCCGTTCAACCCAACCCACGCTTATTACGGAGAAACCCATGGCAACGATGAAGTACACCGAAGACCACGAATGGCTTGCTGTCGATGGCGATCACGCCACCGTCGGCATCACGCAACATGCACAGGACGCGCTGGGCGACGTGGTCTTCGTCGACCTGCCCGAGGTGGGCAGGCAACTCGATGCCAAGGAGATCGCCGGCGTCGTCGAATCGGTCAAGGCCGCGGCCGACGTCTACATGCCGATCAGCGGCGAGATCACCGAGGTCAACGAGGCGCTGCGTGCCGACCCGTCGCTGGCCAACTCCGATCCGCTGGGCGCGGGCTGGTTCTTCAAGGTCAAGCTGTCCGATGCGTCGCAACTCGACGCGCTGATGGACGAGACCGCCTACGGCAGCTTCTCGGCCAATGCCTGAGGTCCGGCTCCGGACCATGACCTGTCGCGCGGGCATGTCACGCCCGCGCATCGACGATTCCGACCATTTGCCGCCCCACGAGTGAGATCTTCATGTCGCTGCCTCCTGCCCCGACCCTGGACGTGCTGGAACATCCGCACGAATTCATCAGCCGCCACATCGGCATCGGCACCGCCGACGAGCAACACATGTTGTCGGTCGTCGGCGCCGCCACCCGACGCGCACTGATAGAAGGCATCGTGCCGCGCGCGATCGCGCGCGCGCGGCCGATGCAGATTCCCGCCGCCATCACCGAGGCGGCGGCGCTGGACGAGATCCGCGCCATCGCCGACAAGAACCAGCTGTTGCGCAACTTCATCGGCCAGGGTTATTACGGAACGCACACGCCGACCGTCATCCTGCGCAACGTGCTCGAGAACCCGGCCTGGTACACGGCCTACACGCCCTACCAGGCCGAAATCTCGCAGGGCCGGCTGGAGGCGCTCATCAACTTCCAGACCATGGTCTGCGACCTGACCGGCATGGCAATAGCCAATGCGTCGATGCTCGACGAGGCGACCGCCGCCGCCGAAGCCATGACGCTGGCCAAACGCAGCGTGAAGAACAAGAGCTCCGTCTTCCTGGTCGCGGCGGACTGCCATCCGCAGACCATCGAAGTGATACAGACGCGGGCTGCACCGCTGGGCATCACGGTACAGGTGGGCGCGCTGGCCGAACTGATGGCCACCGGCGCGTATTTCGCCGTGCTGGCCCAGTACCCGGCCAGCACAGGCACCGTACACGACCTGCGCCCGCTGGCCGAAAAGGCACGTGCGGACAACGCCGCCTTCTGCGTCGCCGCCGACCTGCTCGCGTTGTGCCTGCTGGCGCCGCCGGGCGAATGGGGCGCCGACATCGTGGTCGGCACCACGCAGCGTTTCGGCATGCCGCTGTGCAATGGCGGCCCGCATGCGGCCTACCTGGCCTGCCGCGACGACTTCAAGCGCTCGATGCCCGGCCGGCTCGCCGGTGTCAGCGTCGACACGCATGGCAATCCAGCCTATCGGCTGGCCCTGCAAACGCGTGAACAACACATCCGGCGCGAGAAGGCCACCTCGAACATCTGCACCGCCCAGGTCCTGCCCGCGGTGGTTGCCAGCATGTATGCCGTCTACCACGGGCCCGCCGGACTGACGCGGATCGCACGACGCGTGGCCATGCTCACGGCCATGCTGGCACGCGGACTGCGGCAGCTCGGCCACCCGCTGGCCAACACCAGTGCCTTCGACACGCTGACAGTGCAGACCGGCGCTGCCACCCAGGCCGTGCTCGAACGCGCACAGCAGGCCCGGGTCAACCTGCGCCACGTCCAGGATGGATGCCTGGGCGTCTCGCTGGACGAGACCAGCACACGCGCCGACCTCGACCTGCTGCTGTCGCTGTTCGCCTCCGAGGGCCAGGCACTGCCGGACGCAGAAGCGCTGCAGGCGGGCGACGCATCTCTGCTGCCCGACGGCCTGCAGCGCACCAGCGCCTTCCTGACCCATCCGGTGTTCAGCCGCCACCACAGCGAAACCGGCATGCTGCGCTACATCCGCAGCCTGTCCGACAAGGACCTGGCGCTCGATCGCAGCATGATCCCGCTGGGCAGCTGCACGATGAAGCTCAACGCCACCAGCGAGATGATTCCGATCACCTGGCCGCAGTTCGCGAACATCCACCCGTTCGCGCCGGCGGCGCAGCGCCAGGGATACGCCGAACTCGACGCGCAACTGCGCGAATGGTTGTGCCAGGCCACCGGTTATGCCGGCATCAGCCTGCAGCCCAATGCCGGCAGCCAGGGCGAATACGCCGGCCTGCTGGCGATCCGTGCCTACCACGCGGCCCGGGGCGAGGCCAACCGCACGATCTGCCTGATCCCGTCGAGCGCGCACGGCACGAATCCGGCCAGTGCGCAGATGGCCGGGTTGACCGTGGTCGTCACCGCCTGCGACAACAACGGCAATGTCGACATGGCCGACCTCAAGGCCCAGTGCGAAAAACACAGCGCCAACCTGGCCGCCATCATGATCACCTACCCGAGCACGCACGGCGTGTTCGAGACCCAGGTCAAGGAACTGTGTGCACTGGTGCACCAGCACGGCGGCCGCGTCTACGTGGACGGCGCGAACATGAACGCGCTGGTCGGCATCGCGGCACCCGGTGAATTCGGCGGCGACGTCAGCCATCTGAACCTGCACAAGACTTTCTGCATTCCGCACGGCGGCGGCGGTCCGGGCGTGGGGCCGGTGTGTGTGGTCGAAGACCTCGTACCCTACCTGCCCGGCCATGTCGCCGGGGGCCTGCCGGCGCACGGTGCGGGCGCTGCGTCAGGGAGCGACGCCACGGCGGCAGCAACCCGCGTGGGGGCCATATCCGCCGCCCCCCTGGGCAATGCGGCCGTGTTGCCGATCAGCTGGATGTATTGCCGCATGATGGGCCCGGACGGATTGACGGCGGCCACCGAGGTCGCGATCCTGAGCGCGAACTACATCAGCGCGCGGCTCAAGCACCACTATCCGACCCTGTACGCCAGCGCCAACGGCCATGTCGCGCACGAATGCATCCTGGACCTGCGACCGCTCAAGGAAGCCAGCGGCGGCGCCCAGGGCGTCAGCGCCGAAGACGTGGCCAAGCGCCTGATGGACTACGGCTTTCACGCACCCACGCTGAGTTTTCCCGTGCCCGGCACCCTGATGGTCGAGCCGACCGAAAGCGAGACACTGCAGGAGCTCGACCGCTTCATCGCCGCGATGATCGCCATCCGCGAGGAGATCCGAAAGATCGAGCGCGGCGAATGGCCGCACGACAACAACCCGCTGAAACATGCGCCGCACACGGCAGCATCCGTCGTCGGCGACACATGGGACCGTCCCTATTCACGCGAGATCGCCGCATTCCCGTTGGCAAGCCTCAAGCAGGCCAAATACTGGACGCCCGTGGGACGCATCGACAATGTGCACGGTGATCGCAACCTGTTCTGCAGTTGCGTGCCGGTGGCGGACTACGCGTGAGCATGCCCGGGCCGGACCGCCATCCCCGGCCCTGTCATACTGCGCGCTTCACCTCCACCGACCGGACGCCGCACCCATGCTCTACGCCATCCTCAAGACCTTGCATCTGTTGTCCATCATCCTGTGGGTCGGCGGCATGGCCTTCGTGCTGTTCTTCCTGCGCCCGGCGCTGGGCAGCCTGCAGCCCCCCCAACGCGTGACGCTGATGCACGACGTGTTGCGCCGCTTTTTCGGCGCCGTATCGGCGGCTGTCATCATCGTGCTGGTCAGCGGCCTGTGGATGATGGCCGACTTCGCAGGCGGCGCCTCCGCCAGCGGCGTGCGCATGCCGATGAGCTGGATGGTCATGGCCACGCTGGGCCTGCTGATGATGGCGGTGTATGGCCACGTTCGCTTCGTGCTGTACAAGCGGCTGCAACGCGCCGTGGCCAGCAGCGAATGGTCGGCCGGCGGTGCAGCGCTGGGGTCGATCCGGGTCTGGGTGCTGGCCAACCTGTTCATCGGCCTTGTCATCATCGGCGTGTTGATGCTGCTCTAGCCGGCCAGCGCGTACGGCCCGCCCCGCTCGATCGCTCGCTGGTAGGCCGGACGGGCCTGGAAACGCCGGACCCAGGCATCAATGTTGGGATACTGCGCGCGCAGGCCACGCGCAGCCTCGCCAACGAAACTCATCTGGATGTCGGCGCCGGTCAGGTGATCGCCCACCAGCCACTCCGCCCCTTCGAGCGACTGGTTCACGAAGCCCAGGTGATTGGCGATCTCGCTGTCGATGCGCGGCGCCAGCGGTGCCCCCGCCTCGCCCAGACGCGACACGTAGAGCTTGAGCATCAGGGGCAACATGGCCGAACCTTCGGCATAGTGCAGCCACTGCTGGTAGGTCTCGTACTCCGGCCAGCCCATCGAGGGTTGCAGGCGACCGTCGCCATGATGGCGGATCAGGTAGTCGACGATGGCGCCGGATTCGAACACGGTCTGTCCGTCGTCGACCAGCACCGGCGACTTGCCCAGCGGATGCACGGCCTTGAGCTCGGGTGGTGCCAGCCGGGTATCGGCGTCGCGCTGGTACCGCTTGATCTGGTACGGCAATGCGAGTTCTTCGAGCAACCACAACACACGTTGCGATCGCGAGTCATTGAGGTGGTGGACAACTATCATGATGCGCTCCTGCTATAGGCACCGGCTCCCTGATCCGGCTCGACCACACGTCCATGGCGCGCGATTCCAACGGCCAGTATAAGGACCTGTGTCGGCACAGCTTGTCAGCGCTGAGCTGCGTGTCCTGTCAGTCGGTCACCCTGCGACCCCAGGCGAAGGCCTGCTGGCCGGCGCGCGGTGCTGGGCGCGGGGCCAGCACGATGGCCCCATCGAACGGAGCGACCACCGGCGTCTCGCCGTCGTACGCCGCCACGTCACCGCCCTGGAACGCCACGAAACCGGCGTACGAACAGGTCAGGCGCATCCCGTCGGTGGCAGCGATCACCGGCTGCACGATCTCGTATCGATCGATGGCGCGCGTTTCGACCGACTCCAGCCCCAGCCGACGGGCGTCGGTGTCATCGATGCTTGCGCAGGCCTGCAGGAACCGGATCGTCACCTGCCAGGCCGTGCGCGCACTGGTGTCGGCAAAGTGTTGTCCACATTCGGCGATCAGGCCGATGGCATCCGCGTGCGGGTCGGCGAAGGCGCCGTAATCGATCATGTGGTAGCCCTCGTGCCGGAACGCGGGCAGCAGCAACTGACGCGCGGGCAGCGCAAGATGGTCCGCCCAGCGCCGCACCCGCGGCAACCGAGACAGGACGAAGAACGGCAGCACCGCGTGCCAGGTCGAATGCAGGTCCAGCAGGCGATCCACGGTGCGCAGCATCGGGGCCAGGGCATGCGCACGGCGCGCCTCGACGCTCGCATGGTCCTGTGCCAGCACCGCATCGTTCCACAGCCGGTTGAAGTCGCGATCGACGAAACGCCACTGCAGCGCATCGGGCGCGAACCGGTCGTAGGCCGCGACGTTGGCAAATGCCAGCGTGAGGCGACCGGCGCGCGGCCGTATACCGGCGTCGAGCAGACGCCGCACCACGACCATGCCGCACAACTCGTTGCCGTGGGTCAGTGCATTGACCATCACGTGCGGACCCGGCACACCCGAGTCGAAGCTGTGCACATGGTCGATGCCAGTGTTGCCTTCGCGGTACGGCGCCAGATCGACCCAGGACAACTCGAGCGGGTAGACCGGCGGCTCGAGCACGGCGCCGGTCGGCCTCACGCCTTGAGCGCCAGCGTCGCGACCACCTGCATGCGCGAGCCTGCCGGCACCTCGACCGCCAGGCGCAACCAGCCGCCGAATTCGCGTACCCGAGCGAAGGCCAGTGCCTGCGCCCGCGCCGGTATGCGCATGGAACTGCCCTCGTCGACCCAGTGCATGCCGTCGGGCGAGATCTGCACCCGCGCCACCGCATTGGCCGCACCCAGGTGGGCGTCTGCGCCGACCTGCATCACGCGCACGAAAAACAGGGCTTCGGCGGCCCACGCAGCCTCGTACGGCTCGGTCTGGACAGCCCCCTCCCACCATTCGCCACGGGCGAGCACGGCGGTATAGGCATTGCGCATCAGGCTGGACATGTCAGAACTCCCCCGACAGCAATACGCTGTCCAGATAGAAAAAACTGCGCTTGGCGGTGTCGGACTCGCAGAAGAACACCAGGTTGAGCATGCAGGCCAGGTTGGGCATGGCCGGTATCGCGATCGAGCCTGTGTCGGGACAGGCGAAGGTCTGGTCGTTGCACTGGAACTCCAGCCAACGCATTGTCGCCAGGTCGAAATCGAAGCGCAGGTAATGCCAGTTGATCTTGGTCGGAATCTCGTTGTAGCAGAGCTTCTGCGCGGCACCGGGGATGTCCTCCCAGTCGTTCGGACTGAGATGGTCGTGGGTCACCGTCTCGCTGCGGCTGCCGATGGCGCGAAAAGGCGTCGAGCGCTGCTTGAACTGCCACCGGTTCATGCGTTGTCCGTCGAGCGCATTGAGGTACCGCAGGTGCGGCATGACCCGTTGCCGACCGTCCTGCAGGTCGAACAACAGGCCGACCGAACGCACGTCCAGGTCCGACAGCTTGAGTTCGTTGGCCTCGGGCTTGAACGCGAAATAGGTCTCGACCCGGATCCTGGAGGCCTTGCGGAAGGTGACGCGCTTGATCGCGGTATTGCGTTCGCCCGGCACGGCACGCGTCGCGATCTTCAGCGCATAGGTTCCGTCGAAGGCGCCGTGGGTGCCGCTGTCCCAGTGCGTGATCTGGCTCAGCATCGGCTGCATGTGGCGCGCGTACGAGCGCGTCATCGTCTCGATCGAGTCCTCGTAGTTGCCCACCAGCGTGGTCCAGCCGTTCAGGCCGCAGTCGAAGTCGTCGAAGTAGATGACCCGCTGCAGCGGGTCGTAGCGCGAGAGCCGCGGATCGACATGGATCGGGTGGGCGGCAGCATGCATGGCCATGATTTCATCCTTTCACGGTGCCGGCGGTCAGACCGGCGATCAAGTACTTCTGCACCAGAATGACAAACACCAGAATGGGCACCAGCTGCAGCGTCGCAGCCGCGAACAGGATGCCCCAGTCGACGCCATCGATGGCACCAACCATCTCGGAGATCACCAGCGGCGCAGTCTTGGCGTCGACGGCGGTGAAGATGAACGCGAACAGGAAGTCGTTCCATGCGAACACCATGATGAACACCGAGGTCGCGATCAGCCCGGCATAGGACAGCGGCAACACGACCAGGCGCAGCGTCTGCCACAAGCCGGCACCATCGATCGCAGCGGCCTCCTCGAGCTCGCGCGGCAACTGGTCGATGAAGGCCTTCATGATCCATGTGCCCAGGCTCAGGAAAAACGCGCAGTACAGGATCACCAGCACGGTGCGGGTGTCGTTGAGCATCAGCCAGTTGACGGCGGGGAACAGCGGCAAGGTGATCACGATCGGCGGCAGCAGGCGCACGAGGATCATGAAGAAGGCCGACGCGGTCAGTACCCGGCCATCGCGCCGTGAATAGACATAGCCGGCGAGGAACGACACGACCAGGGTCAACGCGGTCGCGCACAACGCGATCACCAGGCTGTTGAGGAGGTTGTCGAAGAAGTCCGGCCAGCGTTCCCACAGGTTGGTGTAGTTGCGCGTCGTCAACGCCCACAGGCTGCCGCCGCCACCGAAGATGTCGCGCGGCTGCCTGAGCGAGGACCACAACACCAGCACGATCGGAAAGCCGGACCACATCAGCACCGCTGCCAGCGCCAGCATGCGCAGCATCTGCACCAGCACGCGCCGGGCCCGGCGCACGGTCATCGGCCGTCTACGCGCGGCCATGCGCGAACATCCGTCGGTACATCTGCCAGATATACCAGGAACCCATCAACAGCGAGGCCAGCAGCATCAACCAACCAGTCGCGGCCGCGGCGCCAAAATCGGAATACCGGAACGCCTGGCGATACAGGTAGACCGCCAGCACCTCGGTCGTGCGCGCGGGGCCGCCTCCGGTGAGCAGCCAGACCTCGGAGAAGATGCGGAACGCGAAGATGTAGCGGAACACCAGCGCGACCAGCATCGCCGGCACCAGCAGCGGCACCGTGATGTGCCGGAACTTGCGCCAGGCGCCGGCGCCATCGACCTGCGCGGCCTCGTACAACTCGCGCGGAATGCCCAGCAAGGCGGTGTACAGCAGAATGAAGGTGAACGGCAGGTGGTGCCAGATCGACAACAGCACCACCATGGCCAGCCCATGCGACGGTTCGACCGCCCAGTCCAGCGTCGGCAGGCCGACGGCCTTGAGCGCCAGCGTGACCGGACCGGCATACGGTTCGGTCATGTACTTGAAGATGACCACCGCCACGACCTCGCTGATGGCATACGGTGCCAGCACGACGGCGATCATGACCCGGCGCCACGGGATCCAGCCCGCGAACAACATCGCCACGGCCAGCGCGAGCAGGAACTCGCCGAACACGACGGCATTCACGACGATGGCGGTATTGAGCGTCGCGGTCCAGAAGTACGGGTCGGACAACACCATCGCATAGTTGGCGAATCCGGCCCAGGCCGGGCTCTGGCCATAGGTCGACGTCGTCAGGCTCAGCCAGAACACATAGAGCGAGGGCACGAACAGCAACACCGTCAGCAGCAACTGGGCCGGCGCCACCAGGCCCCAGTCGCGCCCTGACGGCTTCACCGGTCCACGCGGTAACGCTCGACCGCATCCAGGTTGATCGTGATGCCCAGGCCCGGTCCGGTCGGTACCGGCAGCTGCCCGCCCGAGAGCTGCGACACAGCGCCGACCGGTTCGTTCGCCAAAACATCGCGCAGCGGGTTGCCGATGAACATGCATTCGAAACTGGTGAAGGCCGGCATCGCCGCGGCCAGCTGCAGGCTGGCGGCGACACACACCGCGCCCGACCAACCCACGTGGGGGGCGTATCCGACGTGGAACGCCTGCGCCAGCGTCGCGATGTCGCGGGTTTCGCTGATGCCGCCGGCGCGAGCCACGTCGGGCTGGATGATGCCGACCAGCCGGTCGCGGACCAGTTCCGCGGCATGCGCGACGGTGTAGTCGCTCTCGCCGGCCGCCAGCATGATCGGCAGGCGGCTGCGCAATTGCCGGTAACCGGCGATGTCCTCGGGCACGATCGGCTCCTCGAAGAACCAGTACCCCAGGTCATGCAAGGCGTGCCCGACACGCATCGCCTCGTCCAGCGAATAGGCCCAGTTCGCATCCACGCCCAGCCGCATGCCGTCGCCGGTGGCCGCACGCACGGCGGCGGCCGCCGCGATCGCCTGCTCCACCGGCTGGCCGAGCTTGACCTTGATGGCCTTGAAGCCCATTGCCGTCACGGCGCGGGCCTGCGACTGCATGGTCGCCACATCGGCCCAGTTGATCGACGAGGCATAACAGTCCACGGCCGGGCGGCCCATGCCGCCGAGCAGGCGGTGCACGGGCTGGCCGAGCGCCTTGCCGACCACGTCCCACAAGGCAATGTCGACCCCGGCTATCGCCTCGATCAGCATGCCGCCGGCGCGGCCGGTCAATGCCGCGCGCATGCGCAGCCAGTGCCGGCGAATCGCGAACGCATCCTGCCCGAGCAAGGGCGGCACCAACACCGTGTTGATGAAGTCGGCATACGCCGGCGCGCCGAAGCGGCCCAGGCACTCGCCGTACCCGACGATGCCATCGGTGGTGCGCAACTCGACCAGCACGATCGACACCTTGTCGTAGGTGGCCTGCGAGGTCCGCGTGCCGGACTGCATCGGCGCGGTCAGCGGAATCGCGCGGATGGCGGCGATCGTCAACGGCGAGGGCGCGATGCCGCCGTGCGCAGCATGCGCGGGGCGCGCCAGCGCGGCGGCGGTCTTCGCGGCGCGGGCCCGGATCGTCACGCCGGCGTCCCGCACTGCGCCGCCTGCGCAAACAGCCCGGGTGCACCGCCGGAATGCAGGAACACCACCGGATCGCCGCCATCGAAACGGCCCTCGCGCAACTGGGCCAGCATGCCGGCCATGGCCTTGCCGGTGTAGACCGGGTCGAGCACGATGCCGTGCATGCGGCCGGCCAGGCGCATGGCCTGCAGGCCGGCCGCCGACACCTGCCCGTAGCCGTCGCCCAGATGGCGGTCGTCGATGTCGATGTCGGTCGCCTGCAGTCGAGCAGACAGGCCCAGCAGTTCGGCTGCCGCGTTGGCGCGCTCGACGATCAATGGCAGGATGAAGCTGGCCGGGCGCTGCACGGAAATTCCGACGACACGGGTCGACAGACCGAGTGCCTTGAACGCCAACGCGACGCCGGCCACGGTCAGGCCCGAGCCTGCCGACAGGAATACCGCTTGCGGCGCGATGGCGTGTTCGGAGAACTGCCGCGCCATTTCCTCGCCGGTGTCGACCATGGCGGCCGCACCCAGGGTGCCGGTGGCGCCGGGCAGATGCAGTACCTGCGTGCGCAGGCCTCGCGCGCGCAGATCGGCGACGAACCGATCGAGTGCCGGAGCGATCGCCGGGTCATACGGATCGCGGGTATCGATGAAGCGCATTTCGGCGCCGAACAGGCTGTCGAGCAGGTAGTTCCCCTGCAATTCCTCGGTGCCGTTGCCGCGCAGCAACAAGCCCACATGCATGCCCAGCATCGCGCCGGCGGCCGCGCAGGCACGGCAGAAATTGGACTGCACCGCCGCCGTGGTCACCACGGCCTGCGCGCCCCTGGCCTGGGCGTCGGCCATCAGGAATTCGAGCTGGCGCGCCTTGTTGCCGCCCAGTGCCAAGCCGCTGAGATCTTCGCGCTTGAGCCAGATCGGTGCACCGCCGGATTGCGTGGACAGGCGCGGTGCGGGTTCGAGCGGGGTCGGCAGGTATGCCAGCCGCACCCGCGGCAGGCCAGCCGTCAGGCGCGGGCCGTCGTTCACGGCAACAAGGGCTTGACTCGTCTGGCCACGTCGTCCATCGCCAATGCCACGCCCTTGCGTCCGAGCACGGCGGCCTGCAGTTCCTCGACGAAGATGTCGCCCGCCTTGGCCGCATTGTCGAAGGCCGGAATCGGCACCCGCGCCACCTTCAGGGTCGCCGCTTCGGCGGCGGCGTAGGGCATCCTGGCGGCGAACCCGGCATCCTGGTAGGCGGAGGCGCGCACCGGCCCATTGCCGTTGAGTGCCGCTTTCACGGTATTGCCCTTGGACGACAGCTCCTTGATGAGGCTCCACGCCACCGGCTTGTTGCGTGCGCTCTTCGGGATACACATGGCCCAGAACTCGGTCTTGGCCGGCGCGGCCTGCGGGAACTTCGCCTTCAGGTCGCGCGAAGCCGGCAAGGCCATCACCTTGATGTCGCCCGGGTGCCGGGATTTTTCCTTGTCGTTGTAGAACTGGGTGCGGCCGAACGAGGTGATCGTCATCGCGACCCGGCCGCTCTGCATCCAGGTGTTGACCTCCTCGCCCTTGATCGCAGTCCAGTTGCGCGGCATCACGCCGGCTGCGTAGAAGTCGCGCAAGGTCTGCACCGCCCGCAGCATGGCCGGCTCGTTGACGCCGAGCTTGAAGTCGCCGGTAATGAAGTCGCCATCGTAGGCACGCGCCATGTCGATCACGTTCGGGTAGTTGTCGCCCTCGATCAGGAAGCCGAACACCTGGCTGCCGTCGGCCCGGGTGAAGGTCAGCTTCTTCGCCGCCTCGATCACGTCCTCGAAGGTCCGGGGGATCGGAACGCCCTTCTCCTTGAAGATGGCCTCGTTGTAGTGAAAGCCGGTGGTCGCATGCCGGTGTGGCACGGCATACGTCTTGCCACCGAACCGCATGGCCGCCATCAGGCCCGGGAACATGTCGGCCGGGTCCTCGAGCGCATCGGCCTTCATCAGGCCGTCCAGGGGCTCGAGCAGGTTCGTGACATTGGGCGTGGCCCGGGTATTGAGCAGGAAGGCCAGGTCCACCGACGTCGACGACAGGCTGGACTCGCGGAACAGGCGCTCGTGCAAGGGACCGGTGTCGAGCGTGATCCATTCGATGCCGATGCCATGGCGCCGGGTCCATTCGGCCGTGGCGTCGCCGCCCTTGTCGCCGGTGAGCACCGAGCGGTGCACCCGGTGGCACAGGATGGTCAGTTTGTCCGGCTTGGCCTGGCTCCAGCCGGCAGCGGGAAGCGCCAGGGACGTCATCGCGGTGCCAGCCTGCAGGAGTGTGCGACGGTTCAGCATGGTGTGTCTTCCTCGTTTAGCGGTTGGAACCCTCGCCGGAAAAGCCACCATCCGGCGCGCCTGTGCCGGTTCATGCTAGCAGCTTGGTCGGCAGGAGAAAAGCGCCGTGTCGTTTCGGCTGCCGAAACCGGAGTGCGACCGCGCGCCGGGCATGCACCGCCTGCGGCGCTGCCGCATCAATCCACCGATGCCGACGCCCGCCTCGCCTTCATGGTCCGCGCGGCGCTGGTATAGCCGCCATCACCGCCGTCCACGAAATGCACATGCAGACCACCCGTTGCATTGGTCACCAGGCAGGTCATCAGGGCGGTCTGCGACACGTTCATGCCGTATTGCAGGGACCCGGCGGCCCTTTGGTCATCCAGGTAGGACTTGATGGCGACGATGCAATCCTGCGGGCAATCGATGACGAAACTGACGGTGTCGTCGTGTTTGCAGAAATCGGTATTGCTCGCGATCTCGTCGACGTATCGCCGGGGATCGAAACCGCCGACCGGCCGGCCGAACAGGAAGATCAACCGTGCCAGCAGCGTCACCGCCAGAACCCGGGGCACCGCCGACCACAGGGGTCCGCCGGCGCGACTGGCCTGCGCCTCGAGCATCAGGCCTTTCGGAGGCCAACCGGTGGACAAGGTGTCCGGACGTACCGGCGGCGCCGCGCCGCCCTGTCGTGCCAGCCGCATGACCTCGGCATGCACGGCGCCGGCGTCGGCGGCGCCGTGGATGATCAGGGTCAGCATGCGACCACGCCCGGACTGCAGCGGATTCCAGCGGCACGACAATCCGTCGAGGTCGACCGGCCGGCCATCGTCCAGCGCCTCGGGCACGGCGACACGGGCCATCAGCGCCACGTCGCCGCGGCCCCGGGCTGCGTTCTCGAGCATGGCGACGCCGCCGCCCTGGAACACGCCGAAGGAATTGCCCGGCGTGGGCTCGAAGCGTCCGACCCGCACGTCGCTGCCGAATTGGCGCAACACCCCCACCGGACAGATGCCGACCCGCAGCTGCATGCCGAACTCGCGCGCGGCGAACCCGCGTACCCGTGCCAGCACCTGGCGCGCGGCCTGCGCATGGACGGGCGGCACCATCACCACCGACCCGTCGCCACCGAACAGAAACGGCAGCCGCGTCGGGGCACACAGGTTCATCAGCGCCCCGATCGCCATCGCCGCGACGAAGTTCACCGTCTTGTGCTTGCCTGCCGCCACCAAGGGCGTGGATCCGACGATATCGGTCACGACCAATTCCCAGTCATCGGGCGCGGCACCATAACGGGCGTCATCGAAGGTGTCGCTGGCCTGCGCCAGCAACGGCAGCTGGGCGAAGAAATCGTCGCTGCCGCGTGGCGCGGGGTCGGGGGTTCGGTCCATGGGCTCGGGCACGGGAAGAGGCTCAGTCCGCCGGGCTGGCACGGGCCGACTTGATCTCGGATCGCCGTGCCTTGTCCTGCAGGCGTCGGCGCACCGATGCACGGGTCGGCCGGGTGGCGCGCCGCTCCCGCGGCGCGACGGCGACGCTTTGCACCAGTTCATGCAACCGGGCGAACGCATCGAGCCGGTTCTGGTCCTGGCTGCGATAGGACTGGGCCTTGATCACCAGCACGCCATGCTGCGTGATGCGCTTGTCGCGCAAGGCCAGCAAGCGCTGCTTGACCCCGTCCGGCAGGCTGGAGGCGGCAATGTCGAAGCGCAGGTGCACCGCGCTGGAGACCTTGTTGACATTCTGGCCACCGGCGCCCTGGGCCCGGACCGCGGTCGTCTCGACCTCGGCCTCGTCGATCAGCAGCGGTTGCGCGGTGTCGCCCATGGGCTGGCACTGTACACCGATGCGCCAGGCTTCCCGCACAATGCTAAGCTTGCGCTCGCCGCGACTCACCCCGTTTCGCCTCCCCGGCGAGGCGCACCCACCGTATCGACGTACTGGCATGACGCACAAACTCGACCGCAACGCCAAAGGCGTGTACCTGATCGCCGTCACGCCGTTCACCGATTCCGGCGCGCTCGACCTGGCCAGTACCGATCGCATGGTCGACTTCTACCTGGAGCGCGGCGCCACCGGACTGACCATCCTGGGCATCATGGGCGAGGCGACCAAGCTCACGGCGCGGGAGTCCCGCAGCTTCGTCAAGCAGGTCCTGGCACGAGTGGCCGGACGGGTGCCGGTCGTGGTCGGGGCCTCGGCGGCGGGGGTCGCACCCATGCGCGAACTGACGGCCAGCGTAATGGACATGGGCGCGTCCGGCGTGATGGTCGCGCCCGCGCCGACCTTGCGCACCGACGACCAGATCGTCGCCTATTTCGACATGGTCGGCGAGACCCTCGGCGCCGACGTGCCCTGGGTGCTGCAGGACCATCCGGTGTCCACCGGCGTCCAGATGTCCACCGGTGTCGTGCTGCGCATACTTGCAGGCGCGTCGAACTGCGTCATGCTCAAGCACGAGGACTGCCCCGGCCTGGCCAAGCTCTCGGCCCTGCGTGCGGCCAGCGGGCGCGGGGAACTGCCTCGGCCATCCATCCTGGCCGGAAACGGCGGCGGCTTGTTCCTGCCGGAAGAACTCGGCCGCGGCGCCGACGGCGCCATGACCGGGTTCGCCTATCCCGAGATGATGGTGGACGTGTGCGCCGCCCATGCGGGCGGCGACGTGGAACGCGCGCACGACCTGTTCGACGCCTACCTGCCGCTGGCCCGATACGAACAACAGGCCGGCATCGGCCTGGCGGTGCGCAAGCACCTGATGGTGCAGCGCGGCGCAATCGCATCGGCCATGGTGCGCAAACCCGGCCCTGCGCTGTCGGCAGTCGACCGGGCGGACATCGATCGGCTGGTACGCCGCCAGGAACAGCGGCTGCGTGCACTGGATGCATCGAGCTGATCGCGCCATGGGACGAGGATCGCCTCGCCGCGCCCGCTCAGCCATGCATGGCGGCCTGCGGGTGATCAGCCTGCCGTTGCGCGCCGCCCTGCTGCTGGGCATGGCCGTGATGCTGGCCGCGCTGATGGCGGCGCCAGCCCATGCGCAACTGCAACAGGCCATCGTGCTCGACGAAAGCCGCTCGCACGTCGATCTCTGGCCGCAGGTCCGGATCCTGCCCGATCCCGGCAAGGACATGGATATCGAACACGTGCTGCGGCGCGATACCGCCTTCAGCGTGCCCACGACGGCAGCACGCACACTGGGATTGCGCGAGGATGCGGTCTGGTTGCGCATACCGGTCGCGGCCGCGCCTGGCGCCGGTGGCCTGTGGGTGCTCGACATCGACTACCCCGTGATCAACCGGGTCGACATGTTCCTGGTGGCCGATGGCCAGGTGGTCTCGCGCGGGCGCTCCGGCAACCTGACACCACAGGACGAGCGCATGGTCAATGCCCGCTCCATCGCGATGGGCCTGACGCTCTCGCCCGGCGTGGACTACCGGCTGTACCTGCGCGTCGAAAACACCGGGGCCATGATTCTTCCGATCAGCCTGTCCAAGCCATCGGAGTTCCTCGGCCGGGCGCTGCGCGAGCAGATGCTGCAAGGCATCCTGCTGGGCCTGGGCCTGTGCCTGCTGGTCTACAGCGTGGGCCAGTGGACCTTGCTGCGCGAACCCTTGTTCATCAAGTACGCCCTGCTCATCAGCGGCAGCGTGCTGTTCAGCCTGCTGCAGTTCGGCGTCGGTGCCCAGTTCGTGTGGCCGGGCAACCGGTGGCTGGAGCTGCACATGGGGGGTCTGTCCGCACTGGTCGCGGCCACGGGGTCCTTCCTGTTCATCGAGCAGGTACTGGCCGGCAAGGACATGGGCCCCGGCCTGTCACGCCTGATGAAACTCGGCGCCGTGATGACGACGGCCTCTGCCCTGCTCTACGCACTGGACATCATCTCGGTGCAGCAGGTCACGCTGATCGTCAGCGTGCTGGGCCTTGCGCCCGCCATGCTGGGCCTGCCCGGCGCCTGGCGGCGCGCCCGCCGCGGCGATCCGGTCGGCCATTCGTTCCTGCTGGCCTGGGCTGTCTATGCCGTATCCACCTGGACACTGATCGCCGTGATCAAGGGCCAGGTCGACGCCAATTTCTGGACCTTGCACGCATTCCAGTTCGGCGCCACGCTGGACATGCTGATCTTCATGCGGGTACTCGGCCTGCAGACCCGTGCGCTCAAGCTCGCGGCGCAGGCGGCCCGGCTGGAACGCGACAACCTGCATTCGATGGCGCATACCGACCCGCTGACCGGCCTGCCCAACCGGCGCATGCTGAACTCCGCGGTATCGAGTGCGATCAACCAGCGGCGTCCGGACGAACTGGTGTCGGTCTACATGCTCGATCTGGACGGCTTCAAGCAGGTCAACGACGAGTTCGGCCACGACACCGGCGACGCCCTGCTGGTCGAAGTGGCCCGCAGGCTCCAGGCCAGCCTGCGCAGTTCGGACATGGTCTCGCGGCTCGGTGGCGATGAATTCCTGGTGCTCTCCAGTGGCATGAAGACCGAAGCGCAGGTGCGCGAGCTGGCCGAAAAGCTGGTCAAGGCGCTGGCCGATCCCATCGTGGTCGCCGGCCACACCTGCCAGGTCGGGCTGACGATCGGATACGGCATCGCACCCGACGACGGACTCGATCCCTTGACGCTGATCCAGCGCGCCGACGCCGCCATGTACGCCGGCAAGAAGGCGGGCAAGGGTCAGGTCGGCTTCACCGGGCGCGACGTCGCGATTCCCGCCTGAGGCGGCCGCCGGACGCGGCAGGCCAGGCTCATCCCGCGTAGCCGAACATCGTCGGCATCCACAACACGATGGAGGGAAAGAAGATCAGCAAGGCCAACGCGAACAGCAGCGCGACCAGGAACGGCGCGATCTCGCGAATCATCTCGATCAACGGGATGCCCGTTACGCCGTTGATGACGAACAACAACACTCCGTACGGTGGCGTGATCAGACCGATCATGCAGTTGACGACGATGACCACGCCGAAATGCACCAGGTCGATGCCCAGCGCCCTGGCAGACACGACGAACAGCGGTATGACGACCAGGATGATGGTGGTCGCGTCCAGGATGCAGCCCAGCAGCAGCAGCAGGACGTTGACGCCGAGCATGAATGCCATCGGCGAGATGTCCATGCCCAGCATCTGGTCGGCCAGCAGCTTGGGAATGTTCTCCGAGGCGACGATGTAGTTCAGGATCAAGGCGCCGCCGATCACCAGGCCCACCGAAGCCGACGACTTGACGCTGTCGAGCATGATGCCGCGCAGCGACTTGACCGACAGGGACCGGTAGAAAAACGCCGCCAGCACCAGCGCATACGCGGCGGCCACAGCGGCCGCCTCGGTCGGCGTCGTCGCACCGCCGTAGATGCCGTACAGCAGGATCACCGGCATCAGCAGCGCGGGAAAGGCACGCACCGTCAGGCCGGGAATCTGTCGGATGGGCACCACCTCGTCGGCGGCGAAGCCTCGCTTGTGCGAGATATAGGTGTTCATCGCCATGAGCACCAGCCCCATCAACAGGCCCGGCACGATGCCGCCCAGGAACAGGTAACCGATCGAGGTGTCCGAGACCAGCGCGTACAGCACCATCGGGATCGACGGCGGAATGATCGGGCCGATGGTGGCCGATGCCGCCGTGATGGCAGCCGCATAACCACGCGGGTAGCGATTGCCCTTGGTCATCATCTCGATGATGACCTTGCCGATGCCGGCCGCGTCGGCCACGGCCGAACCCGACATGCCGGAAAAGATCAGGCTCGAGACGATGTTGACATGGCCCAGCCCGCCCTTGAAGCGACCCACGACACCGACGCAAAAGCGCAGCAGCCGCTCGCTGATGGCGCCGGCATTCATGATGTTGGCTGCGACGATGAACAGCGGCACCGCCAGCAGCACGAAGCTGTCGTACAGGCCGTAGCTGATCTGCTCGGCGGCGATGCCCAGGTCCTGGCCCTTGATGGCCAGGTAGACGATGGCACCGATGATGATGGAATGCGCAATCGGCGTGCCGATCGCGGCCAGCGCGAACAACACGACCAGGCACATGCTGAAGGCGAGCGTCATTTTTCGGGCGCCGCGTCACCTTGCGGTTGTTCGAGTTCGTTGCGGAAGATCTGGCGCAGGCGCAGCACGTAGATCACGATCGTGCCGGCCATGAACAGCAGGAACAGGCTGAACACATAGGCCAGAGGAATGCGCAGCGTCGCACTTTTCTTGATGGTCAGAAAACTGACCCAGTCCCAGGTCGCCGGCAACGACACCAGCATCGCAACGACGATCGCCAGTGCGGAGATCGCGGCAAACACCTTGCGCACCCCGGGGCGGACATGGTTGTAGAGCATGTCGAACGTGATGTGATCCTTGTTGCGCAGGCACAGGGCCGAACCCCAGAACACGGTCCACAGCCACATCGTGAGGCTGAGCTCCAGTGTCCACGGCAGCGGATAGTTGAATACGTAACGCGCGGTGATCTGCACGACGAAGGCCAAGAACATGGCGGTGAGCAAGCCCACCGCCACGTCATCGGCCCGCGCCTGCCACCAGTCCAACCTGGTTCGCATGGCTCGGCCTCGGTTCTCGGTTTGCGGGAGCGGCG
Organism: uncultured Rhodoferax sp.; assembly: GCA_963974265.1. GTDB lineage: Bacteria > Pseudomonadota > Gammaproteobacteria > Burkholderiales > Burkholderiaceae_C > CAISIP01. The sequence continues at coordinate 4,273 of CAXBDR010000040.1, read as the reverse complement.
CGGATCAGAGCGCGTTGATCTTCTCGACCAGGCCCTTGGGCCAGGACTTGGACAGGTCGGACTCCAGGTAGGCCTTCTGCACCCGCGCGCGGAACGCGTCCACGTTGGGCGTGTAGACCTGCAGGCCCTTGTCCTTGAAGAACTGCACCAGTTCGTCCTCGAGCTTGAGCTGCTTCTGGCGGCCCGACTCGGCGGCGTCGTCGGCAGCCTTCTGCAGCCGGGCCTGGTTGGCCGGCGAGAGCTTGTCGAAAACCTTCTTGCTGATGGTGAGGTAGTTCAGGTCGACCAGGTGGCTGGTCAGCACGATCTGCTTGGTGACCTCGAAGAACTTGGCATCGCGGTTGGTCGGCAGCGGGTTGTCCTGCCCGTCGATGGCGCCGGTCTGCAGGCCGGTATAGACCTCGGTGAAGGCCATCGGCGTGGGATTGGCTCCCAGCGCACGGCCCAGGAACATCCAGGCTTCCGAGCCGGGCATGCGCAGCTTGATGCCCGCCAGGTCCTCGGGCGTGTTGATCTTCTTGTCGGTACGCAGGTTGATCTGGCGCCGGCCCAGGTACATCACGGTCAGCAACTTGACACCGAGCTTGTCCTCGACCATCTTCTTGAACGGCTTGAACAGGTCGGACTCGAACACCCGCTTCTGGTGCGCCGCATCCTTGTGCAGGTAACCGGCCGAGAAGATCGAGAACTCGGGGAAAAACTCGGCCAGTTCCTGCGCCGACGCGATCGACATGTCGAGGTTGCCGCGCGAGATCGCCTCGAGCTCGGTGCCCTGCTTGAACAGCGCGGCGTTCCAGTGCGGCTCGAAGACCGCGAAGTCGGCCACGGCCGGCGCGAAGACCGAGGTCAGCGCCACGGCGCGCTGGTCCGTCGCCGAGGACGGCGAGGACAGGCGCAACTTGACCTTGTCCTGGGCAAAAGACGATCCGGCAAAGGCCGTCAACGAGGCGGCCGCGGCGGCAGCCACGACGCTGCGGCGGCTGAGAGTGGTTTCCATGGTGCTTGTCTCCTGGGTTGATCGGAACGGACCTGCATGGTCCGACCGAGACTGACATGTTAGCATGCAACTGGCTGATAGCAACATATGTACCAGTTGGTTCATTATGGAAGGTGGCTGTGTAGAATGTCAACGCCAGGTAGCACATTCTTCCTGCTGCGCTGCCGGGCATCCAAAATGAACCGAACAGTACAAATTGATCCGCCCACGGCGCACAAGCCGGTCCGCGCCACAGGCGCTGGCAGGACACGCAAGCGCGCCAGCACGGAACCGCGCACCAACGACCCCGAGCGCACGAAGGCGGAAATCCTGCGCGCAGCCATCGTCGAGTTCGGCGAGAAGGGCCTGGCAGGCGGGCGCATCGACGAGATCGCCGCCGCCACCCACACCAGCAAGCGCATGATCTATTACTACTTCGGCAGCAAGGACGGCCTGTACCTTGCCGCGCTGGAGCAGTCCTATGCGCGGGTGCGCGACAGCGAACTGCAACTGCGGCTCGACGACATGGACCCGGAAACCGCCCTGCGCTGCCTGGTCACGGTCATGTTCGACCACCACCTGGACAACGAGCACTACATCCGCATCGTGATGTCGGAGAACATCAACCGGGGCCGTTACCTGAAACAGAGCAGCCGGATCCAGGAACTCAACCGCCCTGCGATCACGCTGCTGCGCAGCATCTACGACCGCGGCGTGGCCGCGGGCCTGTTCCGTCCCGGGCTGGACGCGACCGACATCCACGCGTCGATCTCGGCGCTGAGTTTTTTCAACGTCTCGAACCGCCACACCTTCGGATTGATCTTCCAGCAGGACAACCAGTCGCCCGCCTACCAGGCCAACCGGCGCGAGAACATCGTCCAGATGATCCTGCGCTACGTCCGGAATCCATGACATGAAGCCTCTGCGCATCGCCGTGGCGGGCGCCGGCCTGATCGGGCGGGCACACATCGACGTGATCCGCGCCAGTGCACAGGCCACGCTCGGCGCCATCGTCGATCCGGCGCCGCAGGCCGCGGAGCTGGCAGAGCGGGCCGGCGTACCGGTGTTCGCCACGCTGCAGGAGTTGCTGGCCGCCGACACGCCCGACGGCGTGATCCTGGCCACGCCCAACCCACTGCACCTGGCACACGCCCTGACCTGCATCGCGGCCGGCGTTCCCATGCTGCTGGAAAAGCCCATCACCCCCACGGTCGACGAGGGCGAGCAGTTGGTGCGGGCGGCCGAACAGGCGGGCGCCCGGGTGCTGGTCGGCCACCACCGCGCGCACAGTCCGATCATGGCCAAGGCACGGGCGGTCATCGACAGCGGCGCCCTGGGACGGCTGGTCGCCGTGTCCGGCAGCGCGACCTTCTTCAAGCCCGACCACTATTTCGTCGACGCACCGTGGCGACGCGAGATCGGCGGCGGGCCGATCCTGATCAACATGATCCACGAGGTGCACAACCTGCGCATGTTGTGCGGGGAAATCGTCGCGGTGCAGGCGCTGGCCTCGCATGCGACACGTGGCTTCGCGGTCGAAGACACGGTCTCGATCAACCTGCGTTTCGCGAGCGGCGTACTGGGCAGTTTCCTGCTGTCCGACACGGCCGCATCGGCACGCAGCTGGGAGCAGACCGCGCAGGAAAACAAGGCCTATCCAAGTTACGCCGACGAGGACTGTTATGTCCTCAGCGGCACCAACGGCAGCCTGGCAGTGCCGACCATGCGCATCAAGACCTATCCGCGCCCGGAAGACCGCTCCTGGTGGAAGCCGTTCGAGACCGGTGTCGTCGGCATGGTGCGCGAGGACCCGCTCCAACACCAGCTGGCCCACTTCTGCGCCGTGATCCGCGGCGAAGCCCAACCCCTGGTCGGCGCGCGTGACGGTCTGGTCAATCTGCGCGTGACCGAAGCCATTGCCGCCGCCGCCGCCAGCGGCCAGACGGTCAGCCTCATCCCCACCTGAACCCCCATGCAAAGGACTTCCATGAACATCCTCGTACTCAACGGCATCAACCTCGACATGTTCGGCAAGCGCGATCCGAAGCAATACGGCACCGCGACGCTGGCCGACATCGACCGCAGCCTGCAGGCGCTGGCAACCGAACTCGGCGTGACCGTGCAGAGTTTCCAGACCAACCACGAAGGCGCGATGTGCGAACGCATCCACCAGGCCTTCCACGACAAGGTCGACGCGGTGCTGATCAACGCCGGCGCCTGGACCCACTACAGCTACGGCATCCGCGACGCGCTGGCCATCCTGACCTGCCCGGTGGTGGAACTGCACATGTCCAACGTACACGCACGCGAGCCGTTCCGCCATGTGTCGGTGTTCTCCGAAGTCGTCAAGGGACAGATCTGCGGCTTTGGCGCCGAGAGCTACCTGCTCGCGTTGCGCGCTGCGGTCGCAGCGGTGCGCGCGTCCTGAGACACAGCAGCATGATTCGCGGCACGACGGCGCTGATCGCGCACCTGGGGTTCCCGACGTTCACGTTCAAGTCGCCGATGATCTACAACCCGTACTTCGAGCAGGCGGGCATCGACGCGGTCGTGGTGCCGATGGCGTGCCGGGCCGAGCCTTATGCGAACTTCCTGCGTGCGGTCTTCACGCTCGACAACATCCGCGGCGCATTGATCACGATGCCGCACAAGGTCGCCACCGTGGCCCTGCTCGACGCGGCGTCGGCCAGCGTGCGTATCGCCGGCGCCTGCAATGCGGTCCGGCGCGATGCGAACGGCAGGCTGGTCGGCGACATGTTCGATGGCGAGGGCTTTGTGCGCGGCATGCGGCGCAAGGGCGCGCAGCCCGAGGGTGCGCGCGCACTGGTCGTCGGTTGTGGCGGCGTCGGCTCGGCGATTGCCGCTTCGCTGGCGGCCGCCGGTGTGGCCGCGATCAGCCTGTTCGATGCCCAGCCCGGTGCGGCTGACGCGCTGGCGAGCCGTATCGCGGCGCACTACCCCGACCTGGAACTTCACACCGGCAGCAACGACCCGGCCGGCCACACGGTGGTCGTCAATGCCACGCCGCTGGGCATGAACGACGGCGATCCGATGCCGATGAACGTGGCGCGTATCGCCCCCGATGCCTTCGTCGGCGAAGTCGTACTCAAGACCGAGATGACCGCCTTCCTGCAGGCGGCGCAGGCACGCGGCTGCCGCTTCCAGGTCGGATCGGACATGTTGTTCGAGCAGATTCCGGCCTACCTGGAGTTCTTCGGATTCCCGTCCACAACGGCCGATCGCCTGCGCGCACTGGCACGCCTGGACGGCTGATCGCCAGCGGCCAGGGCCGCTTGC
>CAXBDR010000039.1:0-24823 GCA_963974265.1 uncultured Rhodoferax sp. | reverse complement strand
CCCAACCTCAAGGCCAACCAGGGCTTCTCGGATCTGCGGGTGCAGCTCGAGGGCACGGAGAACCGGATCACGGTGGCGCGCAACCGCTACATCGAAGCCATCCAGGCCTACAACGTGCTGGCGCGCAGTTTTCCGAGCAACCTGACGGCCATGGTCTTCAGTTACCAGCCCAAGCCGGCCTTCACGGTCGCCAACGAGGCGCAGATCTCCACGCCGCCGACGGTCGACTTCAACAAGAAATAGGCACCTGTGGAGCTTGGCCAGCGCTGGAGGAGACGCGACACCCGATCGGGTGCCGGGCCGACATGTGTCACGGTGTGGCAGGCCCTGTGGCTGCTGCTCGCCGGCTTGTGCCTCGCGTGGCCGGGCGCGGCGTCGGCACAGGCCGTGTTGCCGGTGCCGGCGCTCAGTGCGCGCGTCATCGACCAGACCGGAACCCTGGATGCCGGCCAGATCGCGGCACTGACGGCGCGACTCGAAGCGCTGGAACAGGCCAAAGGGTCGCAGGTCGTCGTGTTGATGGTGCCGTCCACGGCACCGGAGGACATCGCCAGCTACGCCAACCGGGTGGCCAACGAATGGAAGATCGGCCGGCGCGAGGTCGGCGACGGCGTGCTGCTGATCGTGGCCAAGGACGATCGCAAGTTGCGCATCGAGGTGGCCAAGACACTGGAAGGCGCGATTCCCGACCTTGCGGCCAAACGCATCATCGACGGCGCCATCTCACCGGGGTTCCGGCGGGGCGACTTCGGTGGCGGGCTGCTGGCCGGCGTCGAACAGATCGCGGCGCTGATATCCGGCGAGGCGCTGCCGGAACCCGCGCAATCCAGGGCACGGTCCTCCAAAGGCGGGATAGCCGGTTGGATGGACCTGCTGGTGTTCGCCGTGATTGCCGTTCCGATCGGCGCCGCCATGCTGCGCAGCATCCTGGGTCGCAAGCTGGGCGCGCTCGCCACCGGCGCCGGTGTGGGTGTGCTGGCTGCAGTTGTCGGCGCAAGCATCGTGATCGCCGCGATTGCCGGTGTACTGGCAACGGTATTCGCCTTGTTCTCGGCATTTGCCGGACCGATGCGGGCGAGCCGCTCGGGTGGCATTGGCGGCATCGGTGGCATCGGCGGATGGTCAGCGGGGTCCCATCGCGGTGGTGGTGGATGGGGTGGCGGCGGCGGTGGAGGGTTCAGCTCCGGCGGTGGTGGCAACTTTGGAGGTGGCGGTGCATCCGGCGGCTGGTGAATCGACGGGGGACGGTTTCTGGACGAGGCTGTGGCGCTGCGTCCGGCACCGCTGGGCGGACGAATCCGACACCCGCAAGGTGATCGACGCCGCCATGCTCGAACGCCTGGCGAGCCGGGTGGCGGCCAGCGAGCGGCGCCACACCGGCGAGGTCCGCATCTATGTCGAAGCCAGCTTGCCGCTGTCCTACCTGTGGCGGCATCTGCGCGACGCCACGCCGGTGACCCAGCTGGTGCGCGAACGTGCGACAGCGATGTTCGGCCACCTGCGGGTCTGGGATACCGAACACAACAACGGCGTATTGATCTACCTGCTGCTGACCGAGCACGAAATCGAGCTGGTCGCCGATCGTGGTCTCAACCAACTGGTCAGCGCCGGCCAATGGCAGGAGATGGTAGGGCACATGGGCGCGGCCTTTGCGCAGGGCCGCTTCGAGGATGGCCTGACACAGGCGCTGGCCGAGGTGTCGGCACCGCTGGTGCAGCACTTCCCGGCCGATGCCGAGCCCAATGCCAATGCATTGCCGGACACGCCCGTGCTCGGCTGAACGCCGGGACCTTTTCGCTCGGCTGCGCCGCAGCACGCAAGAACAAAGCCCCTGGTCGGCTGGACGCAGGGGCTTGTGAGGTGATGGTGCGCCAGCAGCGCGCACGCGCCGGCTACACAGGGGGTATCAGCGTTTTTGCCGGTACTTGCGCAAGGCCGCGATCTGCGCAGCCATGACCGCCAGTTCGGACTGGGCCTTGGCGATGTCGAGGTCGCTCTTGGCGTTCTTCAGGGCCTCTTCGGCGGCGAGCTTGGCTTCGTTGGCCTTCTCGTCGTCCAGGTCCTTGCCGCGCACCGCGGTATCGGACAGCACGGTCACGCCATCGGGTTGCACCTCCAGGATGCCACCGGCGACGAAAACGAACTCTTCCGTGCCGTCCGCCATCTCGATCCGCACCGATCCGGCCTTGATGCGACTGATCAAGGGTGTATGACGCGGCAGGATGCCGAGTTCACCGACTTCACCCGGCAGCGCCACGAACTTGGCTTCGCCGGAGAAGATCGACTCCTCGGCACTCACCACATCAACACGCATCGTTGCCATCTGCTTTCCTTATTCAATCAAGAAGCACGGCCATCAGGCCATCTTCTTGGCTTTCTCGAACGCCTCGTCGATCGTGCCGACCATGTAGAACGCCTGCTCGGGCAGGTGGTCACACTCGCCGTTGACGATCATCTTGAAGCCGCGAATGGTCTCGGCCAGCGAGACGTATTTGCCCGGCGAGCCGGTGAACACCTCGGCCACGAAGAAGGGCTGGCTCAGGAAACGCTGGATCTTGCGTGCGCGAGCCACGGCCAGCTTGTCTTCGGGTGCCAGCTCGTCCATGCCCAGGATGGCGATGATGTCGCGCAGTTCCTTGTAGCGCTGCAGCGTGCCCTGCACCGCGCGGGCGGTGTTGTAGTGCTCTTCGCCGACGACCAGCGGCGACAGCTGGCGGCTGGTGGAGTCCAGCGGGTCCACGGCGGGGTAGATACCCAGCGCGGCGATGTCACGCGACAACACGACGGTGGAGTCGAGGTGGGCGAAGGTGGTGGCAGGCGACGGGTCGGTCAAGTCGTCGGCGGGCACGTACACGGCCTGGATCGAGGTGATCGAGCCGACCTTGGTCGAGGTGATGCGTTCCTGCAGGCGGCCCATCTCTTCGGCCAGCGTCGGCTGGTAACCCACGGCCGATGGCATGCGACCCAGCAGCGCGGACACTTCGGTACCGGCCAGCGTGTAGCGATAGATGTTGTCGACGAAGAACAGCACGTCCTTGCCTTCGTCGCGGAAGGACTCGGCGATCGTCAGGCCGGTCAGCGCCACGCGCAGACGGTTACCCGGGGGCTCGTTCATCTGGCCGTAGACCATGGCCACCTTGGAGTCCTCGAGCTTCTCGAGGTTCACGACGCCGGAGTCGGCCATCTCGTGATAGAAGTCGTTGCCCTCGCGGGTACGCTCACCCACACCGGCAAACACCGACAGGCCGCTGTGCGCCTTGGCGATGTTGTTGATCAGCTCCATCATGTTCACGGTCTTGCCCACGCCAGCGCCACCGAACAGGCCCACCTTGCCGCCCTTGGCAAACGGGCAGACCAGATCGATCACCTTGATGCCGGTCTCCAGCAGTTCCTGCGACGGGCTCAGCTCGTCGTACACGGGGGCCTTGCGGTGGATGGATGCGGTTTGCGTGCTTGCAACCGGGCCACGCTCGTCGATGGGCGCGCCCAGCACGTCCATGATGCGGCCCAGGGTCGCCTTGCCCACCGGCACCATGATCGGGTTGGCGGTGTTCTGCACCATCATGCCGCGGCGCAGGCCGTCGGAAGAGCCCAGTGCAATCGTGCGCACCACGCCGTCGCCGAGCTGCTGCTGGACTTCCAGCGTCAGCGTCGAGCCTTCCATCTTGAGGGCGTCGTAAATCTTGGGCATCTGGTCGCGCGGGAACTCCACGTCGACCACCGCACCGATACACTGAACAATCTTGCCTTGGACTTGAGCCATTTTTCGCTCCAACAAATAAATCGGGTTTAAACCGCGGCCGCACCGGCGACGATTTCTGAAAGTTCTTTCGTGATGCCGGCCTGGCGGGTCTTGTTGTAGACCAGCTTGAGCTCGTTGATCACGTTGCCGGCGTTGTCGGTGGCCGACTTCATCGCCACCATGCGCGCCGACTGCTCCGAGGCCATGTTCTCGGCAACCGCCTGGTACACGATGGCTTCGACGTAGCGCAGCAGCAGGTCGTCGATCACCGACTGGGCGTCCGGCTCGTAGATGTAGTCCCACGACGCCTGGGTGCCGCTGGCCTGCGCCTCGGCTTCCATCTTGGCGGCCGACAGCGGAAGCAGCGGCTCGAGCACCGGCTCCTGCTTCATCGTGTTGATGAAGCGGGTGTAGCTGAGGTATACCGCGTTGATCTCGCCCTTGGCATAGGCATCGAGCAGCACCTTGACAGGTCCGATCAGCTTTTCCAGGTGCGGGGTGTCGCCGAGCTGGGTGGCGTGCGCCACGGTCTTGGCACCGATCCGGTTGAGGAAACCCAGGCCCTTGTTGCCGATGGCCACCGCACGGATGGCCGTGCCCGACGCCTGCAGTTCCCGCAGCTTGCCGGTCACGACGCGCAGCACGTTGGTGTTCAGACCGCCACACAGACCCTTGTCTGTCGTGACGACGATCACGCCGGCGGCCTTGGCGTCGTTCGTCTTCATGAACGGGTGCACGTACTCGGGGTTGGCCTTGCCCAGGTTGGCCGCGATGTTGCGGACCTTCTCGGCATAGGGGCGTGCCGCACGCATGCGGTCCTGCGCCTTGCGCATCTTCGAGGCGGCAACCATCTCCATGGCCTTGGTGATCTTCTTGGTGTTTTCCACCGATTTGATCTTGCCGCGAATTTCCTTACCTGCTGCCATAGTGACTCCTGCCTCTGGACGCTCGTGCCATCAAACCGGTATCAGGCGAAGGACTTCTTGAACGCGGCGATCGCGGCCGACAACTCGGCTTCCGCCTCCTTGTCCATGGCCTTGTCCTTGTTCAGCTTGTCCAGCAATGCGGCGTGCTTGTCCTTCAGGTAGGCGTGCAGGCCATGCTCGAACGGCAACATCTTCTTGACGTCGACGTCATCCATGAATCCCTTGTTGACCGCGAACAGCGAAGAAGACATCAGCGCGATCGACAACGGGCTGTATTGCGGCTGCTTGAGCAGTTCGGTCACGCGGGCGCCGCGGTCGAGTTGCTTGCGGGTGGCTTCATCCAGGTCGGAGGCGAACTGCGCGAACGCGGCCAGCTCACGGTACTGGGCCAGGTCGGTACGGATACCACCGGACAGGTTCTTGATCAGCTTGGTCTGTGCCGAGCTGCCCACGCGCGACACCGAGATACCGGCGTTGATGGCGGGGCGGATGCCGGCGTTGAACAGGCTGGTTTCCAGGAAGATCTGGCCGTCGGTGATCGAGATCACGTTGGTCGGAACGAAGGCGGACACGTCGCCAGCCTGCGTCTCGATGATCGGCAAGGCGGTCAGCGAACCGGTCTTGCCCTTGACCTCGCCCTTGGTGAAGGCTTCGACATAGTCGGCATTGACACGCGCGGCGCGCTCGAGCAGGCGGCTGTGGAGATAGAACACGTCACCGGGATAGGCTTCGCGGCCCGGCGGGCGGCGCAGCAGCAGCGAGACCTGGCGATAGGCCACGGCCTGCTTGGACAGGTCGTCGTAGACGATCAGTGCGTCCTGGCCGCGGTCGCGGAAATACTCGCCCATCGTGCAGCCCGAATAGGCCGACACGTATTGCATGGCGGCCGATTCGGACGCCGATGCGGCGACGACGATGGTATAGGCCATCGCGCCGGCTTCTTCGAGCGCGCGCACCACGTTCTTGATCGACGAGGCTTTCTGGCCGATCGCGACGTAGACGCAGGTCATGTCCTGACCCTTCTGGTTGATGATCGCGTCGATGGCCACGGCGGTCTTGCCGGTCTGGCGGTCGCCGATGATCAGCTCACGCTGGCCACGGCCGATCGGCACCATGGAGTCGATCGACTTCAGGCCGGTCTGCACCGGCTGGTCCACCGATTTGCGGGCGATCACGCCCGGAGCGACCTTCTCGATCACGTCGGTCATCTTGGCGTTGATCGGACCCTTGCCGTCGATCGGCTGGCCCAGCGCATTGACGACGCGGCCGATCAGCTCGGGGCCGACCGGCACTTCCAGAATACGACCGGTGCACTTGACCGTGTCGCCTTCGGAGATGTGCTCGTATTCGCCCAGAATCACGGAGCCCACCGAGTCACGCTCGAGGTTCAGCGCCAGGCCGTACGTCGGCAAGCCGTCGCTGCCCGCGGGAAACTCGAGCATCTCGCCCTGCATCACGTCGGACAGGCCGTGGATGCGGCAGATGCCGTCGGACACCGACACCACGGTACCCTGGTTGCGGATGTCCGCGCCGGGGGTCAGCCCCTCGATGCGGCTCTTGATCAGTTCGGAGATTTCTGCGGGATTGAGTTGCATGACTCTTTCCTTCTTTCTTTAGGGGGCTGTTACTGGAGCGCCTGGCTCAGGCGGTCAGCGCGATTTTCATTTGATCCAGGCGGGCCTTGACCGAGGTGTCGAGCACCTCGTCACCCACCACCACTCGGACGCCGCCGATCAGCGATTCATCGAGCTGCATCGTCACGTTGAGCTTGCGTCCGAAGCGCTTCTCGAGCACCGCGGTGAGCTCGGCCAGGGCCTTGTCGTCGATGGCAAAGGCGCTGAACACCACGGCGTCGGACGACCCGCCCTGCGCGTTGACGAGTGCGCGGAATTGCGCCGCGATCTCGGGCAGGGCATCGACACGGCCGTTCTCGATCACGATGCGCAGGAAGTTCTTCGCGCTCTCGGGCAGATTGCCCTTGGCGATGCCCACGAACACGTCGAAGACCTGGTCGTCGGTGACCTTGGGGTTGTCCGCGAACTGCTGCAGTTGCGCGTTGCCCGCGATCGCCGCAAACGGTTCCAGCCAGCTCGCGGCGCCAGCCAGATCGGCCTTGGCCGACTTGAACAAGGCTTCCGCGTAGGGTCGGGCAATGGTGGCGAGTTCAGCCATACAGTCCTCTTACAGCTCGGTCTTGAGCCGGTTGAGCAGATCGGCGTGCACGCCGGCGTTGACTTCCTTGCGCAGGATCTGCTCGGCGCCCTTGACGGCCAATGCAGCAACCTGGTCGCGCAGGGATTCACGCGCCTTCACCGTCTGCTGCTCGGCCTCGGCACGTGCAGCGGCAACAATCTTGTTGCCTTCTTCGGTGGCACTGGCCTTGGCCTGCTCGATGATGGCCTGGGCACGACGCTCGGCGTCTGCCAGCAAGGACGCGGTTTCATTGCGCGACGTGGCCAGCTCGGCCTCGACCCGCTTGTTGGCCGCAGACAACTCGGCCTTGGCCTTGTCGGCCGCAGCCAGGCCGTCGGCAATCTTGGTGGCGCGCTCGTCCAGTGCGCTCGCGATCGGTGGCCACACGAACTTCATCGTGAACCAGACCAGGATCAGGAACACGATCATCTGAATGATGAGGGTACCGGTAATGCTCACTTTTCATCCTTCACCCCGGCGCCAGATGCACCAGGGAATGACGTTGATCCCGCCAGAAACAACTTACTTCGGCAGGTTGGCGATCTGGGCCAGGAACGGGTTGGCGGTGGCGAACCACAGCGCAATACCGGTACCGATAATGAACGCGGCGTCGATCAGACCGGCCAGCAGGAACATCTTGGTCTGCAGTTCGCCCATCAGCTCCGGCTGACGTGCTGCGGATTCGAGGTATTTGCTGCCCATGATGCCGATGCCGATACAGGCACCGACGGCGCCGAGACCGATGATCAGGCCGGCGGCCAGTGCAACAAAGCTGATTACTTCCATGATGACTCCTAAAGGACGTGGGTTGACGGGAAAAGGAAAAAACGAAACGGAAACTCGGAAAGCGCCAGGGCGTCAGTGTGCGTCATGCGCCTGGCCGATATAGACCAGGGTCAGCATCATGAACACAAAAGCCTGCAGCGTGAGGATCAGGATGTGGAAGATCGCCCACGCAGTGCCCGCAATGATGTGACCGATCGCCAGGCCGATGCCGGTGGCCGTGAGGGCCCAGGCACCACCCATCAGGGCAATCAGCATGAAGATGAGTTCGCCGGCATACATGTTGCCGAACAGTCGCATGCCGTGCGAGACGGTCTTGGCGATGAATTCGATCAGCTGCATGGCGAAATTGAAAGGCCACAGCAGCGGGTGCGGGCCGAACGGCGCCGTGAACAACTCGTGAATCCAGCCGCCCAGGCCCTTGATCTTGACGTTGTAGACCAGGCAGACGATGAGCACGGCCACCGACAGCCCCATGGAGATCGACAGGTCGGCCGTGGGCACGACGCGCATGTAGGCATGATGCGGGTCACCGCCGGCTGCACCGTAGATCGCCTCCCAGATGACCGGGATCAGGTCCACCGGCAGCAGGTCCATGAAGTTCATCATGAAGATCCACAGGAACACCACCAGCGCCAGCGGCGCGACCAGCTTGCGGCTGTTGGCGTTGTGCACGATGCCCTTGGCCTGCGACTCGACCATTTCGACCAGCATTTCCACCGCCGCCTGGAAGCGACCCGGAACCCCGGATGTCGCCTTGCGCGCGGCAAGCCACAAGACCCAGCACACCAGCACGCCGAGCGTGATCGAGAAGAACAGGGAATCGATGTTGAACACCGAGAAATCGACAACCGCCTTGGCAGGCTGGTTCTGCAGGTGCGTCAGGTGGTGAACGATGTATTCACCAGCGGTAGGTCCGTTTTCAGCAGCCATCTGTGTTTACCCGACTTTTCGTTGTTTGTTCCTGGGCGCAAATAACAGCGCGACCCAATACACCTTCATCGTCAGCACCAGGCCCACCAGCAAAGCCGGCCAACTCAGTGCCACCACCAAATTCGGAGCGGCGATCAGCATCGCCACCGTCAAGACAAGCTTGACCATTTCCCACAAAAAAAACCCGAACACCGCAGTTCCGGCATTCAGGGATGCAAAACGTCCGCTCAAGCCGCGCGCAAAGATGGCTGCAGGCAAGACCACGGCCAACGCGCCATAGGCGGCCGACCAACCAACGCTTTGACTTGCAGTAAGCCCCCAGGCGGCAAGCGCCACCAGGACACCCACAATCCCCTGCCCGACCACCACCTTCCAAGGTGGCACCGACGGATTCTGCTCTCGCAGCCTGCGCGCCTGTTCGGCGCTCAGCGGCTTGAACGTATCAGGTTCCCCCGCTTTCACCTCGTCATCGTAGGGCCAAGAATTCATCGAATACGACGCCCGTACACACGCCTGAAGTTTCGCAAAGCCCTTGATTATAAGTACAAACCCTCGCGGTTCCGCGACCATCGGTCCCGACCTTGCATTTTCATCGACCCGGACCGGGCTGCGGCCACGGCCACTTGCCGTGGCACACCGGCCAAGCCTGATAATCCGGCCATGAACCAACTGCCTTCGACTCCCTGCTACCTCAATGGGGCATTCACACCGCTGTGCGACGCCAAGATCAGCGTCATGGACCGCGGCTTCATCTTTGGCGATGGCATCTACGAGGTGGTTCCAGTCTATGCCGGGCGCCCGTTCCGCTTCGCACAACACATGGCGCGCCTGGAACGCAGCCTGGTCGAGATGCGCATGGCCAATCCCCATACCCGCGAGCAGTGGCACGGCATCGCGATGGGATTGATCGGTCACGGGGCAAAGGCGGCCGGGGTCGCACCGGACGAAATGCACCAGCTGGTCTACATCCAGGTCACCCGCGGTGTCGCGATGCGCGACCATGTGATGCCGACCGACATCACGCCAACCGTTTTTGCGATGGCCAGCCCGATGCGGCCGCCCACGCCGGAACAACTCGAGGAAGGCGTGGCCTGCGTCACCGCCGACGATTTCCGCTGGGAAAAGGCCCATATCAAGAGCACCAGCCTGCTGGGATCGGTTTTTGCGCGGCAGATCAGCTTCGATGCGGGGGCACTGGAGACCGTGATGTTCCGCCACGGCTACCTCAGCGAGGCTGCCGCCAGCAACGTATGGGTCGTCAAGGACGGCACCGTCTTCGGTACGCCCAAGGACAACCTGGTGCTCGAAGGCATTCGCTACGGACTGATCGAGGAGTTGTGCAAGACCCTGGGCATTCCGTACCGGCTCAAGCGCATCAGCCGCGAGGAAGTGCTCGCCGCCGACGAATTGCTGCTGTCCAGCGCGACCAAGGAGGTGCTGCCGGTCACCCTGCTCGACGGCGAGCCGGTCGGTCATGCGGCGCACCGGGGCCAACCGGGACCGATCGGCAAGCAGTTGTATGCCGCCTACCAGGACGCCAAGCAGGCCGGCACGGATTGACACCATCATGGCAACAGCCGACGAATCGCTGATCGAATACCCGTCCCGTTTCCCCATCAAGGTGATGGGGGAACAGGTCGAGGGTTTCGTCGATGCGGTCACACGGGTGGCGCTGCATTTCGACCCGCAATTCGATGCCGCGACGATCGAACTGCGCGAGAGCAGCGGGGGCAAGTACCTGGGCGTGACCATCACCGTGATGGCCACCAGCCGGGAACAACTCGACGAGTTGTACCGGACCTTGTCGACCCATCCCATGGTCAAAGTGGTGTTGTGAAGCCGCATGACCAAGGATGTCCGCATGTTGGGGCCGGTGGACTACCTGCCCACCTACGAGGCCATGCAGGCGTTCACCGCAGCACGCACGACCGGCACACCCGACAGCTTGTGGATATGTGAGCATCCGCCCACATACACCCAGGGGCTGGCCGGACGGGCCGAACACATTCTTGCCCCCGGGGCGATCCCGATCGTTCCGACCAACCGCGGGGGCCAGGTGACGTACCACGGGCCGGGCCAGGTCGTCGCGTATCCGATGATCGACCTGCAGCGCGCCGGCTACTTCGTCAAGGAATACGTGTACCGGGTCGAAGAGGCGGTGATCCGCACCCTCGACCACTTCGGCGTCACGGGGCACCGGGTCGGCGGAGCGCCAGGCATCTACGTGCGTCTCGACGACCCCGGCTCGCATGCCCGGTTGCCGCAGCGCCCGCAACGTCGAGCGCCCGGCAAGGCAAGGCCGGACCCGAATCCCGAGGCTTCCATCGACTTCGCCGGGCTCGGAAAGATCGCGGCATTGGGCATCAAGGTCAGCCGCCATTGCACCTACCACGGCGTCGCGCTGAACGTCGCGATGGACCTGGAACCCTTCTCGCGTATCAACCCTTGCGGCTATGCGGGGCTGCAAACCGTCGATCTTTCTACAATCGGGGTGTCGGTCGCCTGGCCCGAGGCGGCGGATCTGCTGAGCCGCAAGCTCGTCACCTACCTGGCGCCTTGACGGCCGCCCACCACCGCATGTCCAATCCCACACCCGAAGTCATCCGCGACGCCCCGTCCACCCAGGCCTACGACGCCAGCGCCAAGCAAAAGGCTGGCGCCAAGCTCTCGCGAATTCCGGTGAAGGTGGTGCCGGGCGAAATCCTGAAGAAGCCGTCCTGGATCCGCGTGCGTGCCGGCTCGCCGACGACGCGTTTCTACGAGATCAAGGACATCCTGCGCAAGAACCAGCTGGTGACCGTCTGCGAGGAAGCCTCCTGCCCGAACATCGGCGAATGTTTCGGCAAGGGCACGGCCACCTTCATGATCATGGGCGACAAATGCACCCGCCGTTGCCCGTTCTGCGACGTCGGCCATGGCCGCCCCGACCCGCTCGACGTCAACGAGCCGCAGAACCTGGCCAATACCATTGCCGCGCTGAAGCTGCAGTACGTCGTCATCACCAGCGTCGACCGCGACGACCTGCGCGACGGTGGCAGCGGCCACTTCGTCGAGTGCATCCGCAAGATCCGCGAAGCCTCTCCCCAGACCCGCATCGAGATCCTGGTGCCGGACTTCCGTGGCCGCGACGACCGTGCGCTCGACATCCTCAAGGCCGCACCGCCGGACGTGATGAACCACAACCTGGAGACGATTCCGCGCCTGTACCGGGAGGCACGGCCCGGTTCGGACTATGCGTTCAGCCTGAACCTGCTCAAGAAGTTCAAGGCCACCTTCCCTGGCGTGCCGACCAAGAGTGGCCTGATGGTCGGCCTCGGCGAGACCGACGACGAGATCCTGCAGGTCATGCGCGACATGCGGGCACACGACATCGACATGTTGACGATCGGCCAGTACCTGGCGCCGAGCACCAGCCACCTGACCGTCAAGCGGTACGTGCACCCGGACACCTTCAAGATGTTCGAAGAAGAGGCCTATGCGATGGGCTTCACCCATGCCGCTGTCGGCGCGATGGTCCGTTCCAGCTACCACGCCGACCAGCAGGCGCACGGCGTGCTGAACCCGACTCCGGCCGCCTGATCCCCAAGGGTCCTGGACAACCTCGAGCACAGCTTCGGACAGTCTGCCGCTCGCCGGACCGGCAGCTCCGGCTACGGCAGCGCCTCGCGATGTCTCAACCGGCGAACACCGCCGCCGGATCATCGGCCGCGAGCACCGAGCGGGCCCAGGCCTCGAGCTTGCCGGCATCGGCCCGCAGTACCTCGTGCTTGACGGCCAGGATCTGGGCCGGATGCATCGAGAAACTGCGCAGGCCCAGGCCCAGCAACAAACGGGTGAAACCGATGTCGCCGGCCATCTCGCCACAGACACTGACGCCCTTGCCACGGGAGTTGCAGCGTGCGATGGTGTCTGCCACCAGCCGCAACACCGCCGGATGCAAGGGGTCGTAGAGATGGGCCACGGATTCGTCGGCGCGGTCGATGGCCAGCGTGTACTGGATCAGGTCGTTGGTGCCGATGGACAGGAAGTCGAAATACTTCAGGAACACGTCCAGCATCAACGCAGCAGCCGGAATCTCGATCATCGCGCCCAGCTGCAACGGGCCATACGGCACACCGCGCTTGTCCAGCTGTGCGCGCGCATGGTCGAGCAGTGACAAGGTCTGCCTGATCTCGCTGGCATGGGCCAGCATCGGTACCAGCATGTTGACCTTGCCGTAGGCAGCCGCCCGCAGGATGGCGCGCAGCTGGGTCAGGAACATGTCCGGATCGGCCAGGCTCCAGCGGATGGCGCGCAGACCCAGCGCCGGGTTGAGATGGGCGTCATTGCGCGCAGCCTTGTCCAGCGGTTTGTCCGAACCGATGTCGACGGTCCGTATCGTGACCGGCAAGCCCTGCATGCCGTCCAGCGCACGCCGGTACGCGTCGTACTGCTCGTCCTCACCCGGCAGATTGCCGTTGCGCCCCATGAACAGAAACTCGCTGCGGAACAGGCCGACACCGACCGCACCGGCGCGAATGGCACCTGGCGCATCGTCGGGCATCTCGATGTTGGCCAGCAGCTCGACCTTCTGGCCATCGAGCGTGAGCGCCGGCGTATGCAGCAGGCGCGACAACCTCCCGCGGTCGATCTCGCCCTGGCGCTGGCGAAAGCCGTATTCGGCCAGCACGATTGCCGACGGGTCGACGATCACGACGCCGGCGTCGCCGTCGACGATGACCCAGTCGTCCTGCCGGATCAGGTGGCTGGACATGCGTGCGCCGACCACGGCCGGAATATCCATGCTGCGCGCGACGATGGCCGTATGCGACGTGCGGCCCCCGACATCGGTGACAAAACCGGCGAACACGCTTTGCTTGAACTGCAACATGTCCGATGGCGACAGGTCGTGCGCCACCAGGATCAGCGGAACATCGACCGTGGTCTCGAGCAGCAGATCCTGTTGCGCCGCCCTGCGTGGAGAACGCAGGCTGGCATGGGCCATGGGCGATGCCTTGCCATTCATGGCGGCCAGCACTTTTTCGGTGATCTGCTCGAGGTCCGCCTTGCGTTCGCGCAGGTACTCGTCCTCCATCTCGTCGAACTGCCGCGCGATCACCTCGAGTTGCGTCGTCAAGGCCCACTCGGCGTTGTACAGCCGGTCGGCGATCCAGTGCTTGACACCCTGGATCAGTTCCTCGTCCTGCAACAGCATCAGGTGTACGTCCATCAGCGCGGTCAACTCGTGCGGCGCCTCCTTGGGCCCCATGTGGCTGATCGTGCGCTGCAGGCGGTGAATCTCGTCGACCACCGCATTGCGGCCGACCCGCACGCGCTCGATCTCCGCAGCCACCTCGTCGTTGCTGATGAAGTAGTGCGCCACGTTGACGCGGCTCGACGCCACCAGCACGGCTCGCCCGATGGCGATGCCGCGCGCGACCGCCAGGCCATGGATGGAAAACGTCACTCGCCCTCTCCGAACTTGTCGGCGATCAAGGCCAGCAGGGCATCCATGGCCGCCTGCTCGTCTTCGCCATCGGTCTCGACCTCGACGGTCGCGCCCATGCCCGCGGCGAGCATCATGACACCCATGATGCTCTTGGCATTGACGCGGCGCTCGCCGCGCGACATCCAGACTTCACTGGCAAAACTGCCGGCCAGCTTGGTCAACTTGGCCGAGGCACGCGCATGCAGTCCCAGCTTATTGCTGATGGTCACCGGGGTCTTGATCATTTTTCTTTCGGGGCTGGTTCTGGGGAGCGGCGGTCGCCACCTGCATCACGCCCTGCACGCCACCGGCCATGGCACGGGCGACCAGGGCCTCGAGCGGTTCGCGCCGGTAGGTCATGGCGCGCAGCAGCATCGGCAGGTTGACGCCGGCAATCAGGCGTGCATGCACGCCGTCCACCAGCTTCTGCGCCACGTTGCACGGCGTGGCGCCGAAGACGTCGGTCAGGACCAGCGTGCGCGGCGTATCGATCGACTTCATCGCGCTGCGCGCGTCGTCGACCAGTTGTTCGAACGGCAGGTCGCTGTCGATGTCCAGTGCGACCACATGGGGCGCCCCGTCGGGGAACACATGCAGTACCGACTGGCGCAGCGCACTGGCCAGCGGGGCATGGGCAATGATCAACAGGCCTGCAGTCATGGTGTCGTCTGATTATGGCGCGGGCGACGCAGGAAATGCAGGTACGACACAATGCCGCAACCCAGGAAAAGCGCGAATGCCATGCGATAGGCGCCGGCTTCGGACCAACCCAGCGCCATCAATGCATCGATCGTCAGGCCGATGCCCCACTGGATCGAGAACACGCCCAGGAAGATCAGCAGATTGAAGGCGGTCAGGGCGCGCCCGGCCAGTTCGGGGCCGAAGGCAAGGCCAACCGCGGGTTGCGAAGGCGTGACGAAACTGCAGCACACGCAATACAACGCGAGCATCACCCCGGCCGCCGGACCCGAACCCAGCGGCGTGGCGATGACGATCGCCATCACGACAAAACTCGACGGCAGGCCCCACGCGATCAGGACGTCGGCATGCAGGCCGCTGCGCGCAAGCCGGGGTCCGACCATGCCCCAGGCCCAGAACGTGCACAACATCGCGATGTTGATCCAGAACAGGCCGGTGGCGGACTGCAACGGGGAAAAGCCAGCGATACGCTCCATCCACGGCGCTGCCCACAAGGTTTGAATCGCCAGCAGGCCGCCGTAGCAGAAGAAGCCCAGTGGCGCCATGCGGCGAAAATACGCATCGCCCCAGACCGCACGGTAGCCGCTGGCGGCAACCGTGGAGGCCGGATGCTCCGCGGCCTGCCATGTCGGCACACGCCAGGCAATGAGCAACATCGACAAGGCCATCAACACGGCCAGTGCCAGGAACATGGGCCGCCATCCGGTCAGCGGCAATAACCACTGCACCGGCAGCGTCGATGCAACCATGCCGCTGGAGCCGGTCATCAGCATCCACGCATTGCTGCGGGTCTGGATTGCCGGCGCGAACCAGCGCCGGTATCCGGTCAGGGGGGCCATCAGGCATGCGCTCAGGCCGACACCGCACAGGACCCGGGCCGCCAACAGTCCGGCAAAGCTGCTCGCCCATGCGAAAGCCAGGCACCCGATCACCGCCACCGCAAGAAAATACAACAACACGCGTTTCGGTCCATACCGGTCCAGCCAGGTGCCCAGCGGCAACTGCGTGGCGGAGAAGCCCAGGAAATAACCACCGGCCAACAATCCCAGGTCACGCGCATGCAGAGTGAACTCCTGCGTCAGCTGCGGAGACAACGTGGCTGTGATGGCGCGGATCAGTGCCGACAGGAAATAGGCGCAGGCAAAGGACAGGAACACCGCAATGGCGGTGCGTCTGGACAAGACGGTCATCGCAGGCGCAGCCCGGCGAAGAATGTCTCGGCCGCGTCGGAGGGAATTTCCGGAGCCATCACGAAGGCGGCGAACACGTCGCGTCCGGCGGCGAACCACACGCCGAGCAGGCTCCGTGCCCGCGTGTCATCGGTCCCACCGGCCACGTGGAGGGCCAGCAGCTGCGGCAATGCCGGCAGGCCCTTGGGCGGCTCGGATGACACCGCGGCCGCGTCGGCACGCAGACCGGACAAGGTTGACGTACGCCAGTCGGCCAACACCGCTGGCGCCTGCCCCGGCTCCGACAGTGCGGCATGGGCGACGGCAAACGTCACGCCACCGGCGTCGCAGCTGCGCATCGTCACGTCTCGCTCGAGCTGTGCCAGCGGCACCGGGCGTGTCACGGCCTTCGGCTTGCACGGGAACAGCGCCCGCAGCGCGGTGGAATCGATCGCCAACTCTCGCCAGTTGAAGGTGGGGGCGCAGGCCGACAGGGCGCCAAGCACGAGGAGAGCCGTCAGGATACGGGCAGGGCGACAGGGCATGGCCGGATTATGGAGCCGCCGTGCACGCCCCGACACGCAAGGTGTGCAATCGACGGCCGTTCACCTGCTGGCGCCAGCCGGGCGCGGGCACCGGCCCGGCACAGCGAACCCCTACTTGAACACGCCGAAGACCTTTTTCAGGATGGCGCTCCCGGTGCCGACCGGGTCGCGCCGGATCTTCTTTTCTTCCTCGCCGATGACGTAGTACAAGCCATCGAGCGTCTTGCCGGTGACATAGTTTTCAATCTTGGCTTCGTCCTTGCCGATCAGGCCGATTCCGGCGGCCTTGGATGCGACGCGGTTGTATTTGGAGGCCAGCGAGACCTTTTCGGTGGCCTTGGTCACGACAGGCAGGAACTGCACGCCCAGCGGGTCGCGGGTCTTGCCGGCGAAGAATTCCGTAACCGAGGTATCGCCGCCGGTCAGGATGTTCTTGGCGTCGGTGACCGACATCGACTTGACCGCGCCGACGAGCAGGTCCTTGGCCATGGGCACGGCGGTCTCGGCAGCCCGGTTCATGGCCGTCACCAACTCGTCGACACGCTTGCCTTGCCCGAAGGTCTTGAGCAGCTTGGACGCATCCTCGAGATAACCCGGCAGGGGGATCCGGACCGCTTCGTTGGCCAGGAAGCCATCCTTGCGACCGAGCAGGCTGATCGCTGCCAACGCTCCCTTCTCCAGCGCGGTCTTGAGTCCATCCGAAGCCTCGCCGTCGGTCAGGTCGCTGAGCGACAAGGCATGGGCCCGCGCATGTGCAAGCAGAATCACCGAGGCCAGCATTGCGCCGGTGGCTGTATTGAAGTGTCGTCGATCCATCGTTCTTCCCTGTCTGTTGGCGTAAACCCCGATCTTGCGCCACTTGGCGACAGGCTGGCAACGCAATTCCCGGGCATCTGCCTTAAACTTTACCTTCAGTGCCGATGCTGGCAACGGGACGTCGCCCTTGTGTCACGAACAGCGACACAGGGCGTGCATCAGCCGCGGCTTTTTCCACCTTGAGCGGATATTCATCGAACGATGCAAGATGCAAGCAATACCATCCGGGTCTGGGACCTGCCGACCCGGCTGTTCCACTGGCTGCTGGTCGCCTGCATCATAGGCTCCGTGGTCACTAGCCAGATCGGCGGCAACGCAATGATCTGGCATTTCCGCTTCGGGTTTGCCATCGCCTCCTTGCTGCTGTTCCGCCTGGTATGGGGCGTGATCGGCGGACGATGGTCGCGCTTCTCGAGTTTCCTTTATGCGCCTGGCACGGTGACGCGGTATTTTCGCGGCCAGGGCCGGCCGGAACACGGCGTAGGACACAACCCATTGGGCGCCGCATCGGTGTTCGCGATGCTGGTGTTCCTGATCGCACAGGTGTCGTCCGGGGTCATCAGCGACGACGAGATCGCGGCCGTGGGACCCTTCGCCATGTTCGTGTCCAACGCCACCGTATCCCTGGCAACCACGTACCACAAGACCTACGGCAAGTTCGCGTTGATCGCCCTCATCGTCTTGCACCTGCTCGCCATCGCCTACTACTACTTCGCCAAACGGAACAACCTGGTCACGCCGATGATCCACGGGGACAAGTCCGTGGCGACCGCAAGCCTGCAAGGCTCGCGCGACGATGCCGTGTCCCGGCTGGCAGCGGCGGTCGTGCTGGCCGCCTGTGCAGGCCTGGTGGCCTGGGGCGTTTCGCTCGGCGGCTGACGACGCGGCGGCGGCGGCACCACGGTAGAGGCGATGACAGAACTGCTGACGCCGTCGAGCGGCCAGGATTGGCAGTCGGTGCGTACGTTGCTGCGCGAATACGCGGCGCAACTCGGTGTCGACCTGTGTTTCCAGGACTTCGAAGCTGAGTTGGCTGGCCTGCCAGGTCAGTACGGACCGCCTCGTGGCGCGATGCTGGTCGCGCGTGTCGACGGAGAACTGGCCGGTTGCTGTGCCTTGCGCCCACTGGACAACACCGACTACGCCAACGCCTGCGAGATGAAGCGCCTGTATGTGCGTCCACGGTTCAGGGGGCAGGGGCTGGGCCGCATCCTTGCCGAGGGCATCCTGGACTCCGCGCGCCAGGGCGCCTATGCCTGCGTGTTGCTCGACACGCTCAACGCCATGGAAACCGCCCGGGCCCTGTACCAGGACCTGGGCTTCGTCGAGATTCCGCCGTATTACTACAACCCGATTGCCGGGTCGCACTACCTCAAGGCGGATCTCTGACCATCAGGGCATGGCCGCTCAGGCCTTGGCCTGCGCGAGCATGGTCGCGGCATCGCTGACTTCGAACTTGCCGGGTGCCTCGACATTCAGCGACGCGACCTTGCCGTCCTTGACCAGCATGGAATAGCGGTTGCTGCGCAGTCCCATGCCCTTGCCGGTCAGGTCCAGTGTCAGGCCGGTGGCCTTGGTGAACGCCGCGTCACCATCGCCGAGCATGCGCACCTTGCCCTGCGATTGCAGATCGCGGGCCCAGGCTCCCATGACAAACGCGTCGTTGACACTGACGCACCAGATTTCGTCGACCCCGGCAGCCTTGAGGTCGGAGAACTTCTCCAGGTACCCCGGCACATGCTTGGCCGAGCAGGTCGGCGTGAATGCGCCCGGCAGGGCGAACAGCGCGATCGTCTTGCCAGCGGCGGCCTTGGCAACCGGCACCGGATTGGGGCCGATGCTGCATCCATTGCCTTCGACTTCCGAGAATTCCATCAGCGTGGCTTCGGGAAGGGTGTCACCTACTTTGATCATGATCTGCTCCTGTTGGTTGGTTGGTTCGTGGATATCCGCGGTCCGGGTCCGGCGCCGCTGGCTGGGCCCTGCTTCGCGCCTGCAAAGCAAAACGGCCCACATTGTGAGCCGTTTTGGATTCGAGCGCAGCGCAGCCGCGCCAAGCCATCAAACGATGACGGCCTTCTGGATCAGCTTGGTCGCGACCCAGTTCTTGGTCTTGGATAGCGGACGGCTCTCGGTGATCTCGATGGTGTCGCCCATCTTGTACTCGCCATTTTCGTCATGGGCGTGGTACTTGCTGGACTTGCCGACGATCTTGCCGTAGAGCTCGTGCTTGACACGACGCTCGATCAGCACGGTCACCGTCTTCGCGCGCTTGTCGCTGACGACCTTGCCGATCAGGGTGCGCTTGCGGGATACTTTCTCTTCCGTCATTTGGCCGCTCCTTCGCTGGCGGATTTGGCCGCTTGTTGCTTCTCGACCAGAATGGTCTTGGCGCGGGCGATGTCGCGACGCGTCGAGCGCAGCGTTGCGGTGTTGTTGAGTTGCTGCGTGGCCTTCTGCATGCGCAGGCCGAAATGGGCCTTTTGCAGCGACTTGACTTCGGCCTCGAGGGCCGTCACGTCTTTCTGGCGTAGTTCTTTGGTGTTCACGATGATTCTCCGGGCAGTGGCGCTTATTGGCCGATCATGCGCGCCACGAACGTGGTGCGCAGCGGCAGTTTGGCCGCCGCCAAGCGGAACGCCTCACGTGCCAGTTCCTCAGGCACGCCGACGATCTCGTAGAGCACCTTGCCGGGCTGGATCTCGGCCACGTAGTACTCGGGGTTACCCTTGCCGTTACCCATGCGCACCTCGGCGGGCTTCTGGGAGATCGGCTTGTCCGGGAAGATCCGGATCCAGATGCGACCACCACGCTTGACGTGACGGGAAATCGCACGACGGG
The DNA here is from genome assembly GCA_963974265.1 of uncultured Rhodoferax sp. GTDB lineage: Bacteria > Pseudomonadota > Gammaproteobacteria > Burkholderiales > Burkholderiaceae_C > CAISIP01. Next base: position 4,709 of record CAXBDR010000039.1, on the reverse strand, counting down.
CGGCTTCGATCTGGCGCGCCGTCAGGCGGCCACGGTCGGTGGACTTGAGACCGAAGTCTCCAAAGGACACCGAGTTACCGCGGGTGGCAATGCCGGTATTGCGGCCTTTTTGCTCCTTGCGGTATTTTCTGCGAGCGGGTTGCAGCATGTTTTTCTCCGATTGCTAGACCTGAGATCAGGTCTTGGTACCGTCAGCTGCTGCAGCTGGCGCGCTTGCCTTGCGGACGCGCTTAACGGCGGGTTTTGTTGCGTCAGCCGGTGCTGCCGCAGTGGCTTCTGCAGGTTTGTCGCTGCCATCGGCCGGCGCCACGTTGGTGCCGGCAGGGCGGCGCGCGGGGCGGGCACCTGCGGGACGGTCGGCACCCGGGCGGCCATCGCGACGCGGACCGCGCGGACGGCGCTCCTCTTCAGGACGCGGCTCGGCGGCGACCGGCAGGTCGTTGCGGCCCAGGGTATCGCCCTTGTAGACCCAGACCTTGACGCCGATGACGCCATAGGTGGTCTTGGCTTCCGAGGTGCCGTAGTCGATGTCGGCGCGCAGCGTATGCAATGGCACGCGGCCTTCGCGATACCACTCGCAACGGGCGATCTCGATGCCGTTCAGGCGACCCGACGACATGATCTTGATGCCCAGGGCGCCCAGGCGCATCGCGTTCTGCATCGCGCGTTTCATGGCGCGGCGGAACATGATGCGTTTCTCGAGCTGCTGCGTGATGCTGTCGGCGATCAGCTTGGCATCGATCTCGGGCTTGCGCACCTCTTCGATGTTGACCGCAACCGGCACACCCAGTTGACGACCCAGTTCGCGCTTGAGGTTCTCGATGTCCTCGCCCTTCTTGCCGATCACCACGCCCGGACGAGCCGAGAAGATGGTGATGCGTGCGTTCTTGGCGGGGCGCTCGATCATGACGCGCGACACCGAAGCGTTCTTCAGCTTCTTCTTCAGGTACTCGCGGACCTTGATGTCTTCGGCCAGCATGCCGGCGAAGTCACGGTCGCTTGCGTACCAGCGCGATGCCCAGTTACGGCTGACCGACAGGCGAAAACCGGTGGGGTGGATTTTTTGTCCCATATGTTCTGGCCTCTATCAGTTACCAACCGTCACGTACACATGGCACGTGGGCTTGCGGATCTGGTTGCCCCGGCCCTTGGCGCGGGCGGTGAAGCGGCGCAGCGACGCACCCTGTTCGACGTAGATGGTCTTGACCTTCAGTTCGTCGATATCGGCGCCGTCGTTGTGCTCGGCATTGGCGATCGCAGACTCGAGAACCTTCTTGATGATCACGGCAGCTTTTTTCTGCGTGAACTGCAAGGTGTTCAGGGCCTGGTCGACCTTCTTGCCACGAATCATGTCGGCGACGAGACGGCCCTTGTCCACCGACAGGCGCACGCCGCGCAATGTTGCTTTGGTTTCCATGGTGTTGCCTTACTTTCGCACGACTTTTTTGTCGGCCGGGTGACCCTTGAAGGTCCGCGTGAGCGCAAACTCGCCCAACTTGTGGCCGACCATCTGGTCGGTGATGTAGACCGGCACGTGCTGCTTGCCGTTGTGCACGGCAATCGTCAGGCCGATGAATTCGGGAAGAATCATCGAGCGGCGCGACCAGGTCTTGATCGGTTTCTTGTCCTTGCCGGTGACCGCCTTGTCGGCCTTCTGGGCCAGGTGGTGGTCGACGAAAGGACCCTTTTTGAGTGAACGTGTCATGAACGTGCCCCTTACTTCTTGCGACGCGACACGATCATCACCTGCGTGCGCTTGTTGTTGCGGGTGCGGTAACCCTTGGTCAGATTGCCCCATGGATCGACAGGATGGCGGCCTTCGCCGGTCTTGCCTTCGCCACCACCGTGCGGGTGGTCGACCGGGTTCATCACGACGCCACGCACCGTCGGGCGGATACCCATCCAGCGCTTGACACCGGCCTTGCCCAGGCGGCGCAGGCTGTGCTCTTCGTTGGCCACCTGGCCAATCGTCGCGCGACAGTCGATGTGGATCTTGCGAACCTCGCCGGAGCGCATGCGCACCTGGGCGTAGGTTCCTTCACGGGCCAGCAGTGTCGCCGATGTGCCGGCGGAGCGCACGACCTGCGCGCCCTTGCCGACCTGCAGTTCGACGCAGTGGATGATGGAGCCCACCGGAATGTTGCGGATCGGCAATGTGTTGCCGACGCGGATCGGCGCTTCCGCACCGTTGATGATCGTCGCACCGACCTCGAGGCCACGGGGTGCGATGATGTAGCGGCGCTCGCCATCGGCGTAACACACCAGGGCCAGATGCGCGGAACGGTTCGGGTCGTATTCGATACGCTCGACCTTGGCCGGAATGGCATCCTTGGTGCGACGGAAGTCGACCACGCGGTAGTGGTGCTTGTGCCCACCGCCCTTGTGGCGCGTCGTGATGTGGCCGTTGTTGTTGCGGCCGGCATGCTGGAACTGGGGTTCGAGCAGCGGAGCGTAACCCTCACCCTTGTGCAGGTGGCTACGCGAAACCTTCACCACGCCACGACGGCCTGGGGAAGTCGGTTTCATCTTGATGACAGCCATGATTACGCAGCCTCCCCGCTCAGGTTCAGTTCCTGACCCGGCATCAACGTGACATAGGCCTTGCGCACATTGTCACGACGACCCATGGACTTGCCGAATCGCTTGGACTTGCCCTTGGTGTTGACCACCGAAATGCCCTTGACCTCGACCTTGAACATCAGTTCAACGGCCGCCTTGATCTCGTGCTTGGTGGCGTCCTGCAGCACCTTGAAGGTGACCGCATTGTTTTTCTCGGCGACCATGGTGGCCTTCTCGGACACGATCGGCGCCACGAGGACCTGCATCAGCCGGCCTTCATCGAATTTCACGGCGCTCATGCGAACATCTCCTTGAGCTTGTCCATCGCGGCGCGGGTAACCAGCACCTTGCGGTAGTGGACCAGCGACACCGGATCGGCGTACCGTGGCTCGACGACCAGCACATTGGCCAGGTTGCGCGATGCCAGGTACAGGTTTTCGTCGACCTGATCGGCGATGACCAGGACGGAATCCAGGTTCATGGCCTTCAGGCGCGCTGCGAACGGCTTGGTCTTGGGAGAGTCGACCGACAGCGACTCGACGACGGCCAGGCGACCTTCACGCGCGAGTTGCGAGAAGATCGACGCCATGCCGGCGCGATACATCTTCTTGTTGATCTTCTGGCCGAAGTTCTCGTCCGGCATGTTCGGGAAGATCCGGCCGCCTCCGCGCCACAGCGGCGAGGACGTCATACCGGCACGGGCGCGGCCCGTTCCCTTTTGCTTGAACGGCTTCTTGGTCGAGTGCTTGACCTGTTCGCGGTCTTTCTGGGCACGGGTGCCCTGGCGCGCGTTGGCCTGGAAGGCAACCACGACCTGGTGCACCAGATCTTCGTTGTACTGGCGACCGAAGACCGTCTCGGGCGCGTCGAACTTGGACGTCGCCTGGCCTTGTTCGTTCAGGAGTTCGAGCTGCATCAGTTCGCTCCTTTCGCGGCAACTGCCTTGGCCTTGACGGCCGGACGGACCGACACGAAACCACCCGAAGCACCCGGGATGGCGCCGCGGATCAGCAACAGCTGGCGCGACTCGTCGATACGGAAGATGTCGAGGTTCTGGGTCGTCACGGTGACGTCGCCCAGATGGCCCGTCATGCGCTTGCCCGGAAACACGCGACCGGGATCCTGCGCCATGCCGATCGAGCCGGGAACATTGTGCGAACGGCTGTTGCCGTGCGACGCCCGCTGCGAAGACATGTTGTGACGCTTGATCGTGCCTGCGTAGCCCTTGCCGATGGAGGTGCCCTGCACGTCCACCTTCTGGCCAACCGCAAACACGTCGGTCACCGGAACCGACGTTCCGGCCGCATACTTGGCGGCGGCGTCAGCGGTGACACGGAATTCCTGGATGATTTCACCGGCTTCAACACCTGCCTTGGCAAGGTGGCCAGCGGCGGGCTTGGTCACGCGCGAGGCGCGGCGCGAACCGAACGTCACCTGCAGGGCGACGTAGCCGTCGTTCTCTTGGGTTTTGACCTGGGTCACGCGGTTGTTCGATACATCCACCACCGTGACAGGAACTGCATCCCCGTCGTCGGTGAATAGGCGCATCATGCCCACCTTGCGGCCCAGCAACCCGAGGGAGTTGCTCAGACTCATTTTTTTCTCCGTAACTTCCACCGGCACGACTTCAATTGGCCGCGCACGTTGTGATGTGAAAGACTGTTGATAAAGCTCCGCGGGAAATGTCGCCAATTCCCGCGGAGCCTGCGATTGTATGCCGGCTGCAATCAACCGGCAAGGCATTTCTCGAAATGTTGCCTTATTGCAGCTTGATCTCGACGTCGACACCGGCCGGCAGGTCGAGCTTCATCAGCGCATCCACCGTCTTGTCGGTCGGGTCCACGATGTCCATCAGGCGCTGGTGGGTGCGGATCTCGAGCTGGTCGCGGCTGGCCTTGTTGACGTGCGGCGAGCGCAGGATGTCGAACCGCTTCATGCGGGTCGGCAACGGCACCGGGCCCTTGACGATCGCGCCGGTGCGCTTGGCGGTATCGACGATCTCGGCGGCAGACTGGTCGATCAGCTTGTAATCGAATGCCTTCAGGCGGATGCGGATCTTCTGTTTGGTGGCCATGGTAATTCCTTGTCTGTGTGCGAATTACGCGATGATCTTGGCAACCACACCGGCGCCGACGGTCTTGCCGCCTTCG
>CAXBDR010000038.1:0-24876 GCA_963974265.1 uncultured Rhodoferax sp. | reverse complement strand
TATGACACAGTTTTTTTGACTTCGTCAACCTCCTGAAAAAATTCAGAGGGCTGGCAACTCTCACCGCATCGCCATTCGCCGTTTCCAGCGAAGCCTTAAATTCTATACCGAATTCTTGGCCCCTTTCTCTCTGATCAAGAATTTTTCTTGTCGAAGCGCTGTTCGCAAGTTGCAGCAAGATCAGCCGGGTCGCGAACTATACAACAATTCCATCGAAGTACTGGCAACCTTGTCACCATTTCCTTTGATCAGATGCTTTTCCTTTGGTCATCCGAGGCAACACGCAGGAAGCAGACTACCGTGACTGCTTATTAGGGGGTTCCGGGAGCGAATCTGGTCCAGCGCAGCCATCCAGAACATCCGACAGGTCTCCCGCGAAAGCCATCTTTGGACTCTGGCCGCAACACCGCACAAGGGCGGAGACGCCGGTGAAACTGCGGCCCATACGAGAGTCGCTGATCACTTACGCCGAACGGAACAGCCGGTCCTGGGGCATGGCAAACCGGTCTGCGCGCTATCCGCGCTTGACAGTACCCCGTTCCTTCCATGGGTCAAATTTGGCATCCCTTTGTGCAACTCACGGACACCATGGACTCGGCTTCGCGCGTCAGCGGGGCCCCAAAGGGCCCTAGAACCGGTCAACGGGATCCGAGCCGTCAGACTTTGCTGCGGGCTTGGATCCGATCCTCGGGTAGGAGCGCTACCGGTCGCAGTCGACTTCGGATGCCTCACGCTCGATCGACAAAAGGGTATCAGGCGATACCCATCCACACGGACCAGGGATGCCGCACACTGCCATGCGGGACGTCTATTCCAACAGGCCTGCCGGAACCCAACGGATGGGCACCCGGATAATCGCGCCCGTATGGCTTTGATCACTCTCACCGACGCGCAATTGGCTTTTGGCCATGTGGCACTGCTGGACCACGCCAGCTTTTCGCTGGAAACCAAGGAGCGGGTTGGCCTGATCGGTCGCAACGGGACCGGCAAATCGTCCCTGCTGCGAATACTGGCTGGCATGGAGACACCTGACGACGGGATGCTTCAGATGCAACAAGGCCTTCGCCTTGCCCATGTGGCCCAGGAACCCGCCCTGGCAGGGCACGAATCCGTTTTCGAAGCTACTTGCATCGGGCTCGCACCGGTCAAGGCGCTGGTGGATGCGTACACGATGGGAGTCGGAGACCTCAACATCCTGCAAGACGCCATCGAGCAACAGGATGGATGGAACTGGGAGCAAAGGGTCACAGAGACACTGCAACGACTGCATCTCGACCCGACCGCCCGTGTGGATGCGTTATCCGGCGGAACGCGCAAACGCGTCGCCCTGGCTCAGGCCCTGGTGACGCAGCCATCCGTATTGTTGCTCGACGAACCCACCAACCACCTCGATCTCGACGCGATCGAGTGGCTGGAGGACTTGCTGCTCGGGTTCAATGGCAGCATCATCACCATCACCCACGACCGCAGCTTCCTGGATCGCGTGGCCACGCGTATCGTCGAACTCGACCGCGGCTCGCTGCTGTCCTATCCAGGCAACTTTGCCGCGTATCTGGCACAGAAGCAGGAGCAACTTGCGCAAGAAGCCACACTCAACGCCAAGGCTGACAAACTGCTGGCCCAGGAAGAAGTCTGGATACGCAAGGGTGTCGAGGCCCGCCGCACTCGCAGCCAAAGCCGCATCAATCGCCTGGAACAGTTGCGCTCCAGGCGCGTTGCCCGACGCGAGGCAGTCGGCAGCGTCAAGATGGATGTCGTCGCTGGGGCCGTTGGCGGGAAAATCGTCGCGGAGCTGGCGAACGTCTCATTGAACTTTGGTGACAAGGCGATCGTCAAGGATTTCAGCGCAACCATCCTGCGTGGGGACAAAGTCGGACTGATTGGCCCCAACGGTGCCGGCAAGACCAGCCTGCTCAAGCTGATCCTGGGAGAACTGCAGCCATCGGGTGGAACCGTGCGCCAAGGGAGCAACCTGCAGGTCGCCTATTTCGATCAGATGCGCAATGCGCTGGATCTTGACGCCACACTGGAAGACTTCATCAGTCCAGGCAGCGAATGGGTCGAGATCGGCAGTCAACGCAAACACGTCAAGAGTTACCTCTCCGACTTCCTGTTCTCTCCGGCCCGTTCGCATTCGCCCGTGCGCTCGTTGTCGGGCGGCGAGCGCAATCGCCTGCTGCTGGCCAGGCTGTTTGCACGCCCCGCCAACGTGCTTGTCCTGGACGAGCCGACCAACGATCTGGACATCGACACGCTCGAATTGCTCGAAGACCTGCTCGGCAATTACGACGGCACGGTTTTCCTGGTCAGCCATGACCGCAGCTTTCTCGACAACGTCGTCACCAGCACGATCGCATTTGAAGGCGACGGTCATTGGCGCGAGTACGAAGGTGGCGTGCAGGACTGGTTATTGCAGTCCAAGCGCGCGCGAGCAATGCGCCAGTCAGCCGAGACTCCGATGCAGAAAGATCGCGGACCGCGGGACGACACATCAACGCTGCGTGCGCCCTCCCAGCGGACAGCGGGAAAGCCCGAACGACAGAACGTGTCGAAACTGAGCTTCAAGGAGCAGCGCGAACTCGACGGGATACCGGAAGCAATCGATGCGCTCGAACACGAACAGCGGCAACTGCGAACCGAACTGGAAGATGGCTCGTTGTACCAGCGCGATGCCGCTCGTGCCGTTGCCTTGCACAAGCGCGATGCGGAGATCGAAGAGGTCCTGATGCAACTTCTGCAACGATGGGACGAACTGTCGGCGCGCCAGGCTACATCCGGCTAGCTAGATCAAGCGACCGATGACGACGGGCAGGCATCCCCCAGCGGGATCGCCATCGTCACACACGCGCCCTGGCCGGCAACCGATTCGATCGACACGTCTCCGCCCATGGCAACGACCTGACGTCGCACCGCATCCATGCCAACGCCACGACCGGACACGTCGCTGATGGCAGCGGCGGTCGTCAGACCCGGAGCAAATACCAGGGACCATACCTCTTCATCGCCCATGTCGGCAGCCACCGGAACGCCCCGCAGGCGAGCGGCCTGCATCACGTTTTCACGCGACAGGCCTCGTCCGTCATCGCGCACCGCTATCCGCAGCCAGCCGGCCTCGACCCAGGCCGCAATGTCGATCCGCCCCTGCTCCGACTTGCCCAAGGCCAGCCTTTGATCGGCGTTCTCGATGCCATGGTCACACGCATTGCGCACCAGGTGCATCAACGGATCCGACAGCCGCTGCAACACAAGCCGGTCGATATGGATCTCGTCTCCCCGCACGACCAGCGTGAACTGCTTGTCCAGCCGTTCCGCCAGGCGTCGGATCTGGGCCGAAACATGCCCGAACACGATCGACATCGGCGCACTGGCCAGGCTCTCCAGACCTTGGTGCAAGCCCGAGGCGGCGCTTCGCCAGTGACCGACGTCCGCTTCGCCGATCCGGCCCGCGTCTGTTCCCCCGCGGCTGCGTGCGCCCACTGCGTAGCTACCGATCGCCTCGGCCAGCGCCCGGGCCGACACCACGAGACGACGCAACTCGGCCGCATCGACACGCACGGTCTCCTGCGTTGCGACCGGCAGACTCCGCGGCCCCGCGGCCGGGGGACGCACGGTTGCCGGCGATTTGGTCGGCGATCCGGTCGCCCCTGTGATCGTCACGTTGCGCGGATCCATGTGCATCGCCAGCAAATCGCGCAACTCGTCATCCCCCACAGCGGTTCGTACCGTGAAGACCCGCTCATCGGCGTTGCCGCTTTCGACCGACAGCAGTTCCCCCAAGCCGGCGATATCGGCAAACAACCCGGTCACCGCCGCCGAGACAACTTCAGTCTCGGGTGATCGAACCACAATCCGCCGCAAACGACCACCGCGAAAGGAGCCCGCATGATCCCCTTGCCGGTGCAGCCGCTGCATCAGTGCCTGCACGCGAGGCATCTGCGAAGACGAGCCACCGGCGAGCAGTTCCCGTGCGGCACTCACGGCCTCACGCAGCAGTTCGGAAGTGGACAGGTCCGGCGCGACACCGGATTTGCGTATGCCATCGAGCACCGACTCGACTTGGTGCATCAGGTCGGCCACGGCCTCCAATCCGAACGCGGCGGCCCCCCCCTTGACTGAATGGGCACGGCGGAACACCGCGTTGACCGCATCGGGATCGACATCGAATCGCCCCACGTCCAGATCCATCGCATCCAGGCTGGCGAATGCTTCGTCAAGGAACAAGCTGTCGGGCTGCATCAAGGACGCACCGCGGCGCACGCGGAGACAGGACGATGCGCTGGCAGCGCCGCGCCTGCAATGCCAACAATCACACGATATGCGCCAGATCGCGCACCTGCCGCGCAACAAGGTGTTGCACGGCGCACCACACCGGGCCTTGGCACTAGAATTTGCACATAACAAGGTTATCAGGAATCCGCCGCCAGGTGGTTGCTCTGATGCGACCCAGGGATTGCCGATCTGCCGGTCCTCAGTGCTGACCATTTCAGCGCCGCGCCTTGCGAACAGGACCCACGCGCACCGCATGTACGACGAGAATCCCAACAGCGCCATCCGGATCTTGCATCTGGAAGATTCGGCCGTCGACCACGCTCTGGTGCGGCGCGCACTGGGCCGATCCGGCCTGGACTTCACCATCGACCATGTGGAGACCCTCGCCGACTTCCAGCGCGCGACCAGCACCGCCACCTACGACGCGATCGTGGCCGACTATCGACTCCGGGGCTTCACCGCCATCGACGCGTGGGAAAGCCTGAAGTCCCATGCCAGCGCGCCGCCGTTCATCCTGCTTTCCGGCGCAATCGGCGAGTCTGCCGCGGTGGCTGCCATCAAGCTCGGCATGAGCGACTATCTGCAGAAGGACGACCTCGGCAAGCTCACTCCCGTGGTGCTGCGGGCGATCGAACTGCAGCAGACGCGTCTGGCCAAGGATCGGGCGGACGCTGAACTGGCCATTTCCGAACGTCGCCTGGCCGAATTTGCCGAGCACCTGCAGGCCACGATCGAACAGGAGCGTGCGTCGATCGCCCGCGAGATTCACGACGACATCGGCGGCTCGCTGGCAGCGGCCAAGCTGGACCTTGCCTGGATTGGCCGTCACTTGTCCGACCCGATCACGCTGGGACACGTGACGGCCGCAACGGAAATGCTGCAGCATGCGCTGGGCGCAAGCCAGCGCATCATGATGAATCTGCGCCCGGCCATCCTGGACCAGGGCTTGACCGCCGCCGTGGATTGGCTGGCAAACGGATTCGAACGCCGCACCGGCATCCGGACCGTCCTGCGCGCCGGGCCCCCAGGCCACGAGTTGCCAAAGTCCGTGCAATTGACCGCGTACCGCACGGCTCAGGAGGCATTGACCAACATCGCAAAGCACGCGCGCTGCGATCTGGTCACAATCGACCTGACCGACAGCGGCAACGTGCTGACGCTGGAAATCAGCGACAACGGCCAGGGCATCACGACCTGCGAGCAAGGCAAACCCAAGGCCTACGGACTCAAGGGCCTGCAGGAACGCGCCAAGTCGGTCGGCGGCTGGCTCGATGTCAGCACCCGTGCCGGGCATGGCACGTCCATCATCCTGTCCGTCCCCCTGGACACAAGTGCATCGGGAAGCAAGGAAAATCCAGAATGATCCGCGCAATATTATGTGATGACCATGCCGTGGTACGCCGCGGGATCCGAGACACGCTGTCCGACGCGGTCGATATCCAGGTCGTCGGCGAGGCCGGCAGCTACGCCGAAGTGCGGGACGTATTGCGCAGCACGCCTTGCGACGTCCTGGTGCTCGACCTGAGCCTGCCGGGCCGCGGTGGCCTGGAAGTGCTGAGCAGCCTGAAGGATTCCGACATCCAGGTCGGGGTGCTGATCGTCTCCATGTATCCGGAGGATCAGTACGCCATCCGCTGCCTGCGCGCCGGTGCTCAGGGTTACGTCAACAAGGCCGGTGACCCAAGCGAATTGGTGGAGGCGGTACGCACCGTCGCGCAAGGCAAGAAGTACGTCAGTCCGGCCGTCGCCCAGATGCTGGTCGACAACCTGCATGCACCCACCAACGAGGTCCTGCACGCAAGCTTGTCGGAACGCGAGATGCAGACGCTGCTCAAGATCGCATCCGGCAAACGCCTGTCGGACATCGCCACCGAACTGATGCTCAGCCCCAAGACGGTCAGCGTCTACCGCTCACGGGTGCTCGAAAAGCTCAAGTTGTCCAACAACGCGGAACTGACGGTCTACGCCATCCGCAACAACATGGTCTGAATCCGCCGCCTCAGCGGTTGAACAGGTCCATCATGCGCTGCAGCAACGCCGAGAACGGCTGCTCCAGCATCGGAAGCGCAACGGCAACGCCGATCAATCCCACCGACAAGGTGATCGGAAAACCGATCGCATAGATGTTCATCTGCGGTGCCACCCGCGAGACGATGCCCAGTGCCAGATTGGCGAACATCAGCATCGCGACCACCGGAAGCGAGATCCAGAATGCGCTGGCGAACAGGTCGGCCCCCAGCCGGTACATGCCGAGCTCCTTCAAGGCCACCAGGAAGTTCTGGTCGATCGGAAACGCCGCAAAGCTGTTCATCACCGCCATCAACACCATCAGGTGTCCATTCATCACGATAAACAGCAGCACCGCCATGTTGTTGTAGAAGCGCCCCATCGCACTGGACTGGGCGCTGGTGGACGGATCGAAGAACGCCGCAAAGCCCAGGCCCATCTGGAAGCCGACGATCTGGCCGGCCAGCTCGAAGGCCCCGAATATCAGCCGCGCGGCAAACCCGATGGCCAGCCCGATCCCGACCTGCTGCACTACCGCCCCCAAGGCGTCCGGCCCATTGATGTCGATGACCGGCTGCTCGGGCATGCTGGCCTGGGCCGCATACGCCACCAGGAATGCCAGGCCGATGCGGGCACGGATCGGAAACGCGCGCGACGAGAAGATCGGCGCCGCCGTGAAGACTGCAAGCACGCGCAGGAACGGCCACAGAATGGGCGACAGCCATTCGATGATCTGCGCTTCAGAGATCGAGATCACGGTCGCGCGGGCGTGGGCAGCTCGTCCAACGCGTTTCAGATCAACGAGCCGGGAATCGTCTCGATGGTGCGCCGGATGAAGTCCACCAGCATGCTGAGCATCCAGGGGCCGGCGATTGCCAGCGCCAGCATGGCGGCCACGAGCTTGGGGATGAAGGTCAGCGTGGCTTCGTTGATCTGCGTAATCGCCTGGAACAGGCTGATCACCAGTCCCACCAGCAACACGATGCCCAGGATGGGCGCCGACACCATCAGCAGCGTCAACAAGGCGTCCTGCCCCATCGTCAAGACCATCTGCGCATTCATGGTTTCAGCTCCCGCCCGCGCACGGGACGGCCCGTCGCGCACCGATTCGCCGGGAGAACCGTCCGGCGGTTCATACCGCGAAGCTCGCGGCCAGCGAACCGACCAGCAGGTTCCAGCCGTCGGCCAGCACGAACAGCATCAGCTTGAAAGGCAGCGCCACCAGCACCGGCGACAACATCATCATGCCCAACGACATCAGCACACTGGCCACGACGATGTCGATCACCAGGAACGGAATGAAGATCATGAATCCGATCTGGAACGCCGACTTGAGTTCGCTGGTGACGAATGCCGGCACCAGCACCCGCATCGGAACCGTCTCGGCCGTCGATCCGGCATCGAGCTTGGCCAGGCGCACGAAGAGCGCCAGGTCCGATTGCCGGGTCTGCTTGGCCATGAACTGGCGCATCGGCGCCTCGGCCTTGTCCAGCGCCTGCTCGAACGGCATCGTATTGCGGCTGTACGGCAGATAGGCCTCTTCATATACCCGATCCAGCGTCGGCCCCATCACGAACACCGTCAGGAACAGCGACAGGCCGACGATCACCTGGTTCGGCGGCGACGACTGTGTGCCCAAGGCCTGGCGCAGCAAGGACAAAACGATGACGATCCGCGTGAAGCCGGTCATCATCAGCAACACCGCAGGCAGGAAGGACAAGGCGGTGAAGAACAGCAGGGTCTGGATCGGCACCGAAAAGCTGGTGCCGCCTGGCCCGCTGCCCACCAGCAGCGGCAACTGGCCTGCCTGCTGCTGCGCCGCCGCCAGGCCATGGAGCATCAGGCCGACGAGCAGCAGCGCGGCATTCCGGCCGCGGACGCCCAGGCCATGCAGGCCCCGCAACGAATGGAGAACCGACACGCGATACACCCTTCAGGACTGCGCAGCCGTTGACGCCAGAGGCTGCTGCTGCGCCCGAGCGTCCAGATCGAAGCGTTGCGCCGCCGGCTGCGCCGGCAAGGTGTGCAGACAGGCGACCGATTGCGCAGTCACGCCCAATACCAGGCAGACGCGCGCGTCGGCGGGGCCGACCTCGACCGTCACCACGCGTTGCTGCGGCCCCACCGCAACGACGGACAACACCCGGTTCGCGGCGCCCGCCGCAGGCCCGGACACGACCGAGCGCGCCTGCAACCACTTGATGCCCATCGGCACCATGGCCAGCAGCAGCACGAAGGCAACGACCGTGAGCAGCGTCTGCGTCATGGGGGACATCAGGCCTTGTTGATGCGGCGCAAGCGCTCGGACGGGGTCACCACGTCGGTGAGCCGGATGCCGAACTTGTCGTTCACCACCACCACCTCGCCTTGCGCAATCAGGTAACCATTGACCAACACGTCCATGGGCTCGCCCGCAAGTGCGTCGAGCTCCACCACCGAGCCCTGGCCCAACTGCAGGATGTGCTTGATCGACACCCGTGTGCGACCCAGCTCCACCGACAACTGCACCGGGATGTCCAGCACCATGTTGATGTCGTTGACCGGCGCGTCGGAGCCTGCGCCGGCCCCATGCAGCGGCCGGGTCGAATCACCCGACAACACGCCACCCGCCTCGTCGTGCGCCGAGCCGTCGTCCTTCGGGTCGACCAGTGCCTCGGCCCAGTCGCCTTCGCCGTCCCCCGGCAGGCCGTTGCCTTGCGGAGTACCTTTCTCTTGCGGATCGTCAGTTGCCATGTCTTTCTCCCATCCAGTCCAGGTCGAAGCCCCTCAGGCTCTTCTCGATCCGGATTGCGTATTTGGCGTTGTGGGTGCCGTATTGGCACTCGAACATCGGCACCCCATCGACCGACGCCTGGATACGCGGCGCCCGGTCGAGCTCGATGAAATCGCCCTTCTTCATGGCCAGCAACTGCTCGACCGTCGCTCGGGTACGCGCCAGTTCGGCCACCATCGTGATCTCGACGGCCTGGATCTCCTGCGTCAGCACGTTGACCCAGCGACGGTCGACCTCCATCGAGTCGCCTTGCGTCGACGAATACAACACGTCGCGGATCGGCTCCAGCGTCGCGTAGGGCATGCAGAAGTGCACCGCCCCTGCAACCTCGCCGATCTCGAGCTGGAACGCCGTGCAGATGACCACCTCGCTGGGGGTGGCCACGTTGGCGAACTGCGGCTGCATCTCGGAACGCTGGTATTCCAGGTCGATCGGATAGATGCCCTTCCAGGCCTTCTTGTACTCCTCGGCCACGACCTTGATCAGGCGCGCAATGACACGATGCTCGGTAGCCGAGAAATCACGCCCCTCGATGCGGGTCTGGAACTTGCCGGTTCCGCCATACAAGGTGTCGATGACACCGAAGATCAGCGCCGGCTCGCAGACGATCAGGCAGTTGCCGCGCAACGGGCGCACCGCCATGATGTTGAAGTTCGTCGGCACCGACAGTTCGCGCAGGAAGGCACCAAACCGCTGGACCGCAATCGATCCGATCGACACCTCGGGCGTACGGCGGATCAGGTTGAACAGTCCCAGACGCAGATTGCGCGCGAATCGCTCGTTGACGATCTCCATCGTCGGCATGCGACCCCGGACGATGCGCTCCTGGCTCGAGATGTCGTACGGCCGGACTTCACCCTTCTGTGCCGCCTGCTCGACTTCCTTCTGGCTCTCGCCGGTGACACCCTCGAGCAGGGCGTCGACTTCTTCCTGGGACAGAAACGATTCAGTCATGGTCTATGCCGCCCACAGCCTTACTGGACGATGAAGCTGGAGAACAACACGCGCTGGATCGGCTGATCCACCGGCCCGCGCCGGCGCTTGCGCGTGCTGCGCCGGTTGCCGTTCTCGGCCGACTCGGCCTCGTCCTCCTCGATGCCGCCAAACGGATCCGACGCCTCTCGCAGGATGTCATAAGCCAGCTTCTCCTTGCCTTCGATCTTCAGCAGATCTTCCGACGTCCGTTGCGACACCAGCAGCAGGATGCTGCTGCGGATGGTCGGCAGGTATTGCTTGACCCGGTCCACCGCGGCGGCATCCTGCAACTCCAGCGTGATGCCGATCTGTGCAACCCGTTCGCCGCCCGGGTCGGCAAGATTGACCACCATGTTGTCCAGCGGCAGGTAGGTCGGCGGTCCGACCTCCACCTGCCGCGCAGCCGCAGGCGCCTCGCCATCGCCGAATTCGGCGGCGGCGCGTTGCTTGTTGACATACATGATCGTGCCCAGAACCGCCAGTACGACGAACAGCACGATGCCCACCACGATCAGCAGCAGTTTCTTGCTCTTCGGTGGCGCGGCGGCAGCTTCAGCAGGTTTGGTGGCCACAGTTCATCCTCGATACAGGGTGCAAAGTCGATTATTCTGCACCCTCCCTGCGGTGATGACCGAATAAGGGGCGGTATTTCATGGCAATCCCGTCGGCTTGCCATGCGAAGAATGTCAAACAAACAGGTCGACCGACTGGCCCGAAACCTTCTGCGCGGGCGCGCCGGGCCGGATCGAAACCTCCTGCACCGGCACGGTTGCCGTGCGCATGCCAGCGGGACGCCCGGATCGCGCGCCGGCGGACGGATCCTGCGCCGAGCCACCGACGAAGCCGCCCGACAACATCAAACCCTCGCCGGCAAGCAGTTCCTTGAGTTGCGGCATGGCGTCGAGCAAGAGCTTGCGCGCCTGCGCCTGATCGGAGCGAAACTCGACAAAGGCCTCGTCGCCCTTGACCGCGATACGCACGTCGACCGCACCGCCGCCAAAGGCGTCCAGTTGCAACTCGGCGCTCTGCACCCCGCCAGCCACCCAGTAGTGCATCTTCTGCGCCAGGGCCGCTGTCAGCAAGGGAGCTGCCACCGTCGGCGCATAGACCGGGTTGGAGGTCTGCGGCGCACTGCTGCCAGGCGTTGCGTCAGACCATGGGACAAAACCGGCACCGGCCGCCTCGGACGCGTTCACGCGCGACGCGCCGCGCTCGTGGGCGCGTGCGCCGGGCCCGGCGCGCAGGCCCGCAAGGCCGGCCTCGAACATCGATACGACGGCCGATGCCGACTGGCTCGCCGGCGAAGCCATCGGTGCGCGCCATTGCGTCGCTTCGGCGTCCTTGACCGAAGGCTCCAGCCGTGCGGCGGCATCGCGCGCGGAGGCGAGCGCCTCCGCGACCTGCCGCCCGGCTTGTGCATCGACCTCCCCAGCCGCCAGGCCGGCGCTGCGGCTCGCGGCGTTCGCCGCCTTCATCGCGGCGGCTTGGGCGCGGTCCGCGTCAGCCAACGCGGCAGTGTCTTCGGCTGCTGCGTCGGCCGCAACGTCGACCGGGGAAGCGACATCGGCGGCGCCCGCCCCAGGACGCGCACCCGCATGGGCAGACCGGGCCTGCGGCACGGTCGCAGGCACCGGCACCGCCGGCAGCCCGGTGGAGGTCGGCAACGCGGTGGCGTCTTCCATTGCGGGCTGGTCGGGTGGTGCATTGGCCTCGTCCACCACCGTGGTCACGGCCGGGTCGGCCACCGGGCTTGCCTGTGCCTGGAGCAGGGACAGGAACGAGGCGCCGCCCTGGGCATCGTCAGTGGCACGATTGCGGCCGGCATTGCCCCCGGGCTTTTGCACGGGGGCCGGCGAGGCCGGGGCGACTTGGGCGTCGATGTTCATGGCTTGTCCTGGCTTGCGGCGTGAACCGTCGTGCGGCGCCGGCTGGCAAATTCGTCGCTTAGCTTTTGCTCGCGCCGGGCGACGAGACGTGCGTGTTCCTGGCGTCGCTGCTCGAGCAGACGCTTGAGGCCGGCCAGATAGACCTCGGCCTGCATCAACACCTTGCGGGCGGCCTGGCACTGACGATCGGCTTCGTCGATCACGCCCTGCTGCAACACGATGGTCTGGTCGAGCCGGGCCATGAACTGGTAATAGTGGCCCACGATCTGCGGCGACGTGTGGGTCTGCGCCGATACCGACCAGCGGCCCTGCGTATCGGCCGCATAACTCGACAACTGATCGAGTTGCTGCAAGGCATGCTCGTGACGTCGAAGCACCTGCGCCAACGCCTGCCCGGCCTCGTCACGCCTGCGGGTCGCCAGTTCGACCGCCACCGTCAATCCACCGGAGCCGGTCATGCGCCACCTTCCATGACCCTGGCCATCGATGCCGTGCTGTCCGACAACGTGGCCGCCTCGTGCATGTGTTGCTGCAGGAAAGCCTCCATCGACGGATGCAGGTTGATGGCGTGGTCCATCGTCGGGTCAGAGCCGGCGACATAGGCGCCGATCTGCACCAGATCGCGGCCCTTGTCGTACCGGGCGCTGACGGCGCGGAAACGACGCGCCAGCTCGAAATGCTCCCGCGACACCACGTTGTGCATCACACGTGATGCCGATTGCATGATGTCGATGGCCGGGTAGTGACCGGATTCGGCCAGGGCCCGCGACAACACGATATGGCCATCGAGGATGGCGCGCGCCGCATCGGCGATCGGATCCTGCTGATCGTCGCCTTCGGCCAGCACGGTGTAGAACGCGGTGATCGAGCCGACACCATGCAGTCCATTGCCGCTGCGCTCCACCAATTGCGGCAGCTTGGCGAAACACGATGGCGGATAACCCTTGGTCGCCGGTGGCTCACCGATGGCCAGTGCAATTTCCCGCTGCGCCATCGCGTACCGCGTCAACGAATCCATCAGCAGCAACACGTGTTTGCCCTGGTCGCGGAAGTTCTCGGCAATCGCCGTCGCATACGAGGCGCCCTGCATGCGCAGCATCGGCGGCGCATCGGCCGGCGCCGCCACCACGACCGAACGGGCACGCCCCTGCTCGCCCAGGATGTCCTCGATGAACTCCTTGACCTCCCGTCCGCGTTCGCCGATCAGCCCCACCACGATCACATCGGCCGTGGTGTACCGCGCCATCATGCCCAGCAACACGCTCTTGCCGACGCCGGAGCCGGAAAACAACCCGATGCGCTGTCCGCGTCCGATCGTCAGCAAGGCATTGATGGCCCGCACACCGGTATCGAGCACGTCCCGCACCGGCGCACGATCCATGGCGTTGACCGGTTCGCGGTCCAGCGTGCGCGAGACCACGTCGGATATCGGCCCCATGCGGTCCATCGGTTGGCCCTGCGCATCGACGACCCGACCCAGCAGGCCGTCCCCCAGCGGCAAGCGCAAGCGGCCGGCATCGAGTTCCGATGGAAGATGGGTCGCCCGGCCCAATTGCGGCGCCGCAACAAATGCGATCGATGGAACCACGCTCGCGCCACTGGAGAGCCCGTGCATATCGCCGGCCGGCATCAGAAAGGCCCGGTCATCGGAGAATCCGACCACCTCGGCCAGCACCGGCTTCATTTCCGCAGCCTTGATCAGGCATTGGCTCCCCACCGGAACACGCAGGCCGCTGGCCTCGAGCACCAGCCCGGTCAATCGCGTCAAGGTGCCGCGCCGCTCCAGGCAGGTACCAGCGCGCAAGCGCTCGCAGGCGTCGTCCAGCATCTGCGTCCAGGCCGTGCCCGGCGCGTCGGGCACGACAGGCCCATCGGGCGCGTCGACGATGGCTGTGTCGTCAGTCATCCCACTGCACCTCCAGACCGAGCTTGGCAATGGCGCGTCGCCAGCGGGTGTCCAGGCTGGCGTCGACCACGGCCCCGGCCGCGGTGATCACGCATCCGCCCGGCTCGATCGCCGCATCGGCGGCCAGCGTCAGCTTCAGCGCCCCGAACTCCGTCTGCACCACGTCCTGCAACATGTCCAGGTCGACCGGGTTGAGCCGCACCACAGCGGCCCTGGTATCGTCGGCCAGCATCTGCAGGCCTTCGCGGATCACGGGCTGCAAGGCATTGGGATTGACGGACAACTCATGACGCAGCACCTGGCGTGCAAGCACACAGGCCAGCTCGAGCACGCCCGCGGCCATCACCTGTTCGGATGCCGCCAACTGCTCGCGCGCGGCTTCCAGCAACTGGCCATAACGACGGGCGGCGTCGCGGCCCTGGTTCTCGACATATTCCTCATGTTGTTGCTGCGCGCGCAAGGTGGCGGTCGCCTGGCCCTGAGCGAAACCCTCCGCATAGGCCTGCTGGCGCACCTCCTCGTCACGCACCGCATCCCGCTCGGCCTGGCGCTGCTGCGCCTCGGCCTCGGCGCGCGCCCGGTCGTCCGCCTCGATCTGCAGCAGGTCGGCATCGACGTCGCCGAAATCCCAGCGCGCGACTGCATCGATCTCTTCGCCGGGGATGAAGCGGGACAGATGGCGCATGCGAAAACCGTGCCTCAGACCATGGCGTCGTCGGCACCGCCGCCGCCGACGACGATCTGGCCTTCGTCGGCCAGTCGCCGCACCGTCTTGAGAATTTCCTTCTGCTGCGCCTCGACCTCGGACAGGCGCATCGGGCCACGCGACTCCAGGTCCTCGCGCAGCGTCTCGGCGGCCCGCGACGACATGTTGGACAGGATCTTCTCCTTGAGCTCGGGCTGCGCGCCCTTGAGCGCGGAGATCAAGGTATCGGAGGCCACTTCCTTCAGAACGGTCTGGATCGCCTTGTTGTCGAGCTTGATCAAGTCGTCGAACACGAACATCTTGTCCATGATCTTCTGCGCCAGGTCCGGATCGTGCCCGCGGATGGACTCGATCACCGTGCCTTCGACGTTGGCGCCCATCAGGTTGATCATCTCGGCCGCGGCCTTGACGCCGCCAAGCGAGGACTTGCGCACCTTGTCCGTACCCTGCAGCACCTGGAACAACACCTCGTTGAGGTCCTTGAGCGCCGTGGGCTGGATGCCCTCCATCGTGGCGATGCGCAACATCACCTCGTTGCGCTGGCGCTCGGTGAAAAGCTTGAGGATCTCGGAGGCATGGTCGACGTCGAGATGGACCATGATGGCGGCGACGATCTGCGGATGTTCGCTGCGCAGCAGTTCCGCCACCGACAGCGCATCCATCCACTTCAGGCTTTCGATGCCGGAGACGTCGCCGCCTTGCAGGATGCGGTCGATCAGCAAGGTGGCCTTGTCGTCGCCCAGGGCACGCCGCAGCACGTTGCGCACATAGTCGCCCGAATCGGCCACCAGCAGGCTTTGCGAGGCCGCCAGGTCGGTGAACTTCTGCACCACGCTGTCGACCCGGTCGCGCGTGATGCCCTTGGTCCGGGCAATCGCCTCGCCGAGCTTTTGCACTTCCTTGGGCGAGAGATGCTTGAATACCTCGGCCGCCTCGGCTTCGCCGAGCGACATCAGCAATACTGCCGCATCCTGGAGTCCTTCGTCAGCCATGATCGTGTTTTACCAGAAGGGCGTCAGGCCGGAGCCTCGCTACCCATCCATTCCTTGACAATGTTGGCGACAGCCACCGGGTTTTCGCGCGCCAGCTTGCGGGCACCTTCGAGTCGCAGTTGCGCCTCCGTCGGGCCGGCTTCCGCTTCGTCCGCTGCGCTGTTGGTGAGCAGCGGCGGACGCTCCGTGTCGTCGGCGACCAGCGCGTCGAGTTGTGCCGACTCCTCGAGATCGGCCTCGGGCTCCGGCGGCGGCTTGGCCATGGCCTTGAGTCCCGGCCGCACCAGGCCGAACAGCAGCAACGCGACCAGCAACACCACGCCGATCGGCCAGGCCAGGCTGCGCGCCAGGTCATGCATCTCCGGTTGCTGCCACAGCGGCAGGTCGGACTGCGGCGCCTTCTGCACCGCAAACGGGGCATTCATCAGGTTGACCGAATCGCCGCGCTCCTGACTGAAGCCGATGGTCTCGCGCACCAGCGCCGTCATCTTCTCGATCTGCTCCGCCGTCAACGCCACGCTGGTGACGACACCCTTGTCGTCGGTGGACGGCTGGTGATTGACCACCACGGCCGCGCTCAGTCGCTTGACCTGGCCGGTGCTCGCCCGCACCACCCGGATCGTCTTGTCGACCTCGTAGTTGATGGTCGACTCGCGCTTGCCTCCGGCCAGCGCTCCCTGGGCGCCCGCGCCCGGCGTGCCGGCGGCCGCCAGCGTCTGCGCCGGACCGTTGATCGGCGCGGTGGCGTTGCCCGGCGGCTGGTTGGTGACCGCACCCGGCACGCCCGATGGTGCCGCAGGGCCTCCCGCGCCCGGCCCGGTCTCGATCAGTTGCTGGCTGCGCACGGCACCGGCATCCGGCGTCTGGTTGGGCCGGTGCGACTCGGACGTGGACTCGGTCTGCGTGAAGTCGACATCGGCCGTGACCTGCGCCCGCACATTGCCCTTGCCGACGATGGGCTCGAGGATGTCCAGGATGCGGCGCGTGAAGGTCTGTTCGAGCTGCTGCGTGTATTGCAGCTGCTCCGCATCCACCCCGCGGCCCCCGCCACTACCATCGGCCGGCTCTGACAGCAACTTGCCGGTGTCGTCGAGCACGCTGACGGCCGACGTCGCCATCTCCGGCACGCTGGACGAGACCAGGTGCACGATGCCGGCCAGTTGCGCACGGTCCAGCGTACGGCCCGCATACAGGCTGACCAGCACCGAGGCCGACGGCTTCTGCTGCTCGCGGAAGAAGCCGTTCTGGTTCGGCAGCGCCAGGTGCACGCGGGCACTCTGCACCGACGACAAGGCCTGGATGGAACGCGTCAGTTCGCCTTCGAGTCCGCGCTGGAAGGTCAGCCGTTCCTGGAACTGCGTCATGCCGAACCGGTTGGACTCCATCATCTCGAACCCGACCACCGAACCCTTGGGAAGCCCTTGGGACGCCAGGCGCAGGCGGACGTCGTGCACCCGATCGGCGGGCACCAGGATCGCCGAGCCGCCATCGGCATGCTTGTACGGAATATTCATCTGCGACAGCTGGGCCACGATGGCCCCGCCGTCCTTGTCCGCCAGGTTGGCGTACAAGACCCGGTAGTCCGGCCGGCTGCCGAGCAATATGCCGCCGACCACCACCGCCACCAGCAACAGTGCCCCGATCGCCATGCGCATGCGCTGCCCCGACTCCAGCGCGCTCAGGCGCTCGGTCAGGGTGGGGCTGGCGGCAGCAACGGTGGCAACGGCGGTCATCGAACGATCCGGAAACAGCGTGGCGCAAGGTCGCAGCCACATCGGGGATCATTATTGAACCGGCACGCCCCGAACATTAGGCCGATAAAACCGGCAATCACCCGCCATTTCGGCTATTTTGGCCTTCGCTCGGCCACTAGCATTGCTGCATCACCCGGACCGTCCACGGAGGACACAATGGATCTACGCCTGCCCCCCACCACCATGCCCGCGGCCATTCGCCCGCCGGCGCTGCAACGCCCGTCGTCCGAGACGGCCGTGGCCGGCACCGGGGGCGGCTTCACCGGCGCCATGAAAAGCGCCCTGCACGAGGTCAGCGCGGCGCAGAACGAGTCCCGGCAGATGCAACGCGAAGTGCAGATGGAGAATCCGACGGTCAGCCTGGAAGACACCATGGTCGCGATCCAGAAGGCCCAGATCGGCTTCCAGGCCACGCTGCACGTGCGCAACCGCATGGTGCAGGCCTACACCGACATCATGAACATGCAGGTCTGACCGGCACCCCGGACGCAGCCGACCACGACCGGCAGACATCCGGCCGGCCATTCGACCTCAGTGCAGCATGTGCTGCAGGCCTTCGAGCTTCTTCTCGAAGTGCACCATCCAGGGTTCGGCAAGATACCGGATCTGGGCATCGTTGGCCAGGATGCGCCGCATGATTCCGGACTTCTCGGCCCGCTGCTCGCTTGGCAGCTCCTGCGTCGTGGAGGCGAATCGCAACTGCTCGATCAACACCGCGCAGGTGCCCTCGAGCCGGACCACGCCGTCCCAGTCATCGCTCCTGGCCGCCTCCAGCATGCTGAGGCTGGCGGCTTCCAGAGCCCGGTAATAGTCGATCAAGGTGTTGTGCATCATGGCTCCGGGCTTCACTCAGGCGGCCCGCAGGCGAGGAGCGGGTTGCGCCTCGGCGGCTTGACCCATTTGCTTCCAGCCGCTGGCTACCGGCTCCATCAGGCGCAGCACCTCGTCCAGTGCCGCCAGGTCGTTGCGCGCATTGGCCTGGGTCAGGCGCAACACGCAGTAGTCGTACAACTCCAGCAGATTGCTCGCCAGGGCTCCGCCTTGCTCCATGTTCAGTGCTCCCTTGAGGCCTTCTTCGAGTATGCGCACGGCCGTGACGATGTTGGCGCACTTGCTCTTGACGTCGCCGGCATCCAGTGCCGCCTTGGCCGAGCGCACGGCCACCAGCAAGCCGTCGAACAACATGTCGACCAGGTCGTGTGCACTCGCGTGACTGACGCTGGTTTCCACACCGATTTTCTTGTAGGCATTGGCTGACCGTGGACCCATCTGGGAAAACATGTGCACCTTCCTTTGAAGTTATGTTCTCTTTATCGGCACGACACGGGGCAAATCAAGTCCGACCTGTGAAGAAAAGCAGTGTCTTTGCCCTCCACTTCAACCGCCATGCGCTCAGTTCGACGACGACTGGTTCCACAGCGTCACCTGCTGCGTCACGTAGGCGTTGAGCGCATTGAGGCTGCTGAGCTGCACATCCAGGGCACTGTAGCGGCGATTGAGCGCCGCCTCCACGCGTGCCACCTTGTCGTTGAGCCGCGCCTGGTCATCGGCGTTGAGCTCGAGCGAGCGCTTGAGCGAGGCATCCTTGCTGCTGAACAGGCCGTCGGTGGCCAGCAAGCCCTTGGCAAACGCCGAGAACTTGGAGGCCACGCCATTGGTCAGCGCGTTGCCGTTGTCGATACGCAGCAGGTTCTTGAGTTCATCGCCGTTGTTGATGGCTGCTTCGAGCTTGGTACTGTCCACGGCCAGGTCACCGCCGAGTTGCTGGGTGATGCCGACATCGGCCAGCCGCTCGTATGCCGAGCCGCTGGTGGCCGACTGCAGGATGCCGCGCAATGCGTTCTGCAGCCCGATCGCGGTCGCGTCGCCCTGCAACAGGCCCGCCTGCTTGGACGAGGGATCGTATTTGGTCTGCTCGTTGATCGCCTGGTTGACCGCGTTGTATGCGGACACGAAGCTGTCGATCGCCTGGGTCAGCGCCGACCGATCCTTGGTCACCGTGACCTCGGCCGCGTCCGCGCTGACCGCCTTGGCCGTCAGCGTGACGCCGGACACCACGTTCTCGAACTTGTTGGTCGACGATGTGACCGGAATCGTGTTGATCAACATCCGGGCATCCTCGGCATGCTGGATCGAGGAACCATTGACCAGGCGCGACAAGCCCGCGGCATCCGCCGGCTCGCCGTCCGCGTCGCTGACGATGCTCAGCTCGAATCCCGCGGCTACCCCGGTACTGTTCGAACGCAGCAACAGGCGTTCTCCGGACGCATCGTTGAGCACGGTGGCGGTCACGCCGGCGCCGGCGCCGTTGATCTTGCTGGCCACGTCGCTGACCGTGTCGGTCGCACTGACGTCGATATCGACCTGTCCGCCGCCGGACTGCGGCGTGAACGAGCTGGGCACGATGGTCCATTCGCCCAGTTGCAGGCGCAAGGTGCCGGCTCCCAGGGCCCCTCCCACCGGCAACAGGGCGGCGGATGCCGTGGCCTGGGCCTTGGCGAGGTTCTCGACCTTGACGGAGAAGCTGTTCACCGCGGTGCCGCCGATGGCCGTGGCCGACACCGTATCGTTATTGGACGACGCGGCCGTAACGGCATTGAAGGTCGTCAGGCTGCCCAATCGCGTCGCCGCATCGGACAAGGTCGAGACCAACGACTTGATCTGGCCGAACACGGAGATCCGCGTCTGCACCGTCGCCGCCTGCACCTGCAACTGGGTCAACGGCTGCTTCTCGAGGGCCACCAGCTGCGAGACGATGGACTTGATGTCCAGTCCGCTGCCGATGCCTGGTGAAGAAATGGTCGCCATGGTTCTCTCCTTTGCCCCTCAACGGGCCTTGCCGTGCATTATCCGGTTCCGCGTCGATTCCAATCCAACGAAATGCACATGTAACTCCGCCTCACATCCAATGTTCGCCAAAACGCGAAAAGGCGGCGGATCGTTCGAATCCGCCGCCGGGTCACAGGACCTGCTGATGCATCATGGAAACAGACCCGCCCAGGCGGACGGGTCATGCCTCGCGTCTTATCGCAACAGGGCCAGCACGCCCTGCGGCAACTGGTTGGCCTGTGCCACCATCGCCGTGCCAGCCTGCTGCAGGATCTGGGCACGCGACAGGTTGGCGGTTTCCTGCGCAAAATCGGCGTCCAGGATGCGCGAACGCGAGGCCTGCAGGTTCTCGGAGGTCACCTGGAGGTTGCTGATCGCGGTCTCGAAGCGCGACTGCAATGCACCCAGGCCGGCGCGGGACCCGCTGATGAAGGCGATCGCCGAGTCGACGGTCTTGAGGGCATCGGTGGCCTTGGCGAAGGTCGTGATGTCCAGGTCCGACACCTTCTTGAGCGTCGACGACGACGTCGTGATGGCGGTCGATGCGGAGGTCACCGCGAACGATTTCTCCGAGTCCAGCGTGATGTAGCCGGCGGAGGTCGCCGTGGCGGCCGTTGCGTCGGCGGTCAACACGACAGCTGCACCGCTGTTGGCACCCGCGGCATCGAGCTTCTGGTACGACACGTTGCCGGCGTTGGTGATCGTGGTGTCACCGACGGTGATGTCGTTGCCGCTGGCGTTGGTCAGGATGACGGTCGTGCCGGTGCTGTTGAGCGCCGCGGTCACAC
The DNA here is from genome assembly GCA_963974265.1 of uncultured Rhodoferax sp. GTDB lineage: Bacteria > Pseudomonadota > Gammaproteobacteria > Burkholderiales > Burkholderiaceae_C > CAISIP01. The sequence continues at coordinate 3,991 of CAXBDR010000038.1, read as the reverse complement.
CGGTCTTGGAGGACTGGTCGTTGATGGCGGACACGGCGGCCGACAGGCCATCGGCGGTGCCGGCAGCGGACAGCGAGAACGCGATCGTCTGCGCCGACGTGTTGTCCGACTGCAGTGTGATCGTATAGGCGCCGGCGGCAGCGAAGGTCAGCGACACGTCCGAGCGCGCCGTGGCCTTGACGCCGGTGGTCGACACCTGGGCGTTGATCTGGTCGGCCGTCGACTTGGCACTGGCGTTGAGCACGGTCGTGACCGAAGCCGTACCCAGGGGCCCGTTGATCGACACCGCACCGGAGGTCGTGGCATTGGCGCCGTGAGCAGCCAGCACCGATGCGGCACCCGCGGCATTGACCTGGTTGTTGCCGTACACATTGGTACGCAGGTTGGCCGTCGCCGCGACGATGGTCTGGTTGGCATTGGCACCGACCTGGAACTGCTGCGTGCCGAAGGCGCCATCGAGCAGCTTGGTGCCGTTGAATTCGGTGGTCTGCGAGATCCGGTCGAGTTCGGAGATCAGCTGGCCCACCTCGGCCTGCAAGGCCTGGCGGTCACTGGCGCTGTTCGTCGCATTGGCCGACTGCACGGCCAGTTCGCGCACCCGCTGCAGGATGTCGCCGGACGCCTTGAGCGCACCCTCGGCCGTCTGGGCCAGCGAGATGCCGTCGTTGGCATTGCGCACCGCCTGGTTCAGGCCGCGCACCTGCGAAGTGAAACGCTCGGAGATCGCCAGGCCGGCGGCATCGTCCTTGGCGCTGTTGATGCGCAGGCCCGACGACAGACGCTGGATTGACGTCGTCAGCGAGGACGAGCTCATCGACAGGTTGCGCTGTGCCGTGATCGAATTGATATTGGTATTGATGGTTGAGGCCATAGTGTTACTCCACAAAAAGCTGACTGTTTTCCGGCATTGCTGCCAGCCTGATCGCCAGAACGAAGCTGGCTGCAATGCCCGGGACTCCGTTCACCGGAAGCCCCGAACCACGAGCCCTTCAAGCAACCCGTTGCATGAAATTTCGGGTGCTGGGGCGAAAACTTGAGGGTGAAACCGAAAAACTGGGTGATTTTTGGCGGCTTTATCGGGCTTACAGTCATTCTTCAAGTGCCCACAATTCTCCCAACGGTCCCGTCTTGCCGGCATCCGAAGGCTTATCCGACCTTCCGACGCGCCGGCGCCACCAGGAGAGTTCCATGGCTTCCGTCATCAACACCAATATCAACTCGCTGACGACTCAGCGCAACCTGAGCACCAGCGCGGCGTCCCTGACGACCTCGATCCAGCGCCTGTCATCGGGTCTGCGCATCAACAGCGCCAAGGACGATGCCGCCGGCCTGGCGATCTCCGAGCGTTTCACGACCCAGATCAGGGGCCTGAACCAGGCCGCGCGCAATGCCAATGACGGCATCTCGCTGGCCCAGACCACGGAAGGGGCGATGAGCGGCGCCGGCAACATCCTGCAACGGGTGCGCGAACTGGCCGTGCAGTCGGCCAATGCGACGAACAGTGCCAGCGACCGCCAGGCGCTGCAGCAGGAAGTGACCCAGCTGGTCACCGAACTCGACCGCATCGCACAGACCACCGAATTCAACGGTCAGCGCCTGCTCGATGGCACCTTCGGCACGCAGCAGTTCCAGGTCGGCGCCAATGCCAACCAGACCATCACGGCGACCACGGCCAACATGCGCACCAACGTCTATGGCAACAACCAGTTGCAGGCCGCGGGCGGCGCCGCGGCGCTGGCGGCGCCGGGCGCGAACACGACCGTGGCCGGAACGATGATCGTCAACGGCACGCTGGGCAGCTCCACGATCACGGTGGACGTCAACAGCACGGCCAAGGCCAATACCGACAAGATCAACCTGGCAGCACCGGTGACCGGTGTCGTGGCCACGGCCCGGACCGAGCTGAGCATGACATTCGCGGCCGCCGGCGCCTACAACCTGACGCTGCAATCGGACAACGTGGCGCCCCAGGCCGTCTCGTTCACCATTGCCTCGGCGACAACCACCGACGGCCTGGCCACGGCCGTTACGGCCATCAACGACCAGTCGTCCAAGACCGGTATCACGGCCTCGCTGAACTCCACCGGCACCGCCGTCGTGTTGACCAACGCCACCGGCAACGACATTTCGGTGGCGGACACGGCGGTGCCGAACGCCGGCAACATCGCGGTGCAGAAGCTCGGCAGCGACGGCGCCGCCTCGGGCGCGGCGGTCACGCTGACGGCGGACGCCACGGCCGCGACTGCGACCGTGGTCGGCTACATCACGCTGGACTCCGACAAGTCGTTTGCCATCGACGTGACGACGACCAACCTGGCGGTGGACGGCGGATCGACGCTGAACAAGGTCTCGGACCTGGACGTGACGACCTTTGCCAAGGCAACCCAGGCGCTCAAGACTGTCGACTCGGCGCTGGGCTTCATCAACGGCGAACGCGCCCGGCTCGGCGCGCTGCAATCGCGCTTCGAGACGTCGATCGCCAACCTGCAGGTCACCTCCGAGAACCTGTCGGCGTCGCGCTCGCGTATCCTCGACGCCGACTTCGCGCAGGAAACCGCCAACCTGGCACGGGCCCAGATCCTGCAGCAAGCCGGCACCGCCATGGTGGCCCAGGCCAATCAGCTGCCGCAGCAGGTCCTGGCACTGCTGCAGAACTGACGCGCGTCGGCGGCCCTGGCCGCCGACTATCGGATTCGCCGCAGGTAACCTCCCGGCGCCACGCTGACCAGCAGCTTGTGGTCGATGTGCCGGTCCACCTCGAACTCGGCATGGGATTCGAGAAATTGCCGTACCGCCGTCCCCGGGTTGTCACCCGGCCCCCACGGACGCTGCGGAAACAGGGTCTTGGGCAGTGCCTCGACGATGGTGTCGAACACGACGCAATAACTGCCGACCGACACCAGCGGCGCATATGCCTCGAGTTCGGCCAGCACGTGCGCGTGCGCATGGTTGCTGTCCAGGCACACCAGCACACGCCGGGCCTGGCGCGCTCGCCGGCGCACGGCATCGACGGTGGCCGGTTCCACGCTGGAGGCTTCGATCAGCGTCATGCGGCGAAACAGCGGATGCGCCTCGATGGCGGCCCGGTTATGGGGCCGGATCTCGATGTCGATGCCCAGCACCGCCGCATCCTGCGGCCCCCCGCAGGTGGCATTGAGCTCCAGCAAGGCCGCATAGTAGAGCAGCGAGCCACCATGCGCGATGCCGGTCTCGATCACCAGGTCCGGCTGCACCGACCAGATGATCTCCTGCATCGCCACCATGTCCTGGGGATACTGGATGATGGGTCGGCCCATCCAGGAGAAGTTGTACGAATAACCATGCGCCGCGCTGTCGCGCACCCAGTCGATCGACCGTGCCTGCAGCGCCGCGTCCTGCCCCAGCGCCGCAATGTTGCGCAGCACCTCGTCGTCATGGCTCATCGCCCTGCCTCCGGTGCCTTCTTCTCGAACACGAGCAGGCGCACCGGGCCAAACTCGCCGGCGAAGGGCAGACCCGCGGCCAGGCGATGGTGGTCGTCGAAATAGTCGGGCGCCTCGCCCCGGTCCGCGCATATCCGTGCATAGATCACCCGGCTGGTCAGGTAATAGGTGCTGCTGATGTTCAGTTCCTCCCGCAGCGCGAACAGCGGCGCCATGAAGTCGATCAGCCGCGGGCGCTGAAAGAAGAAGTTGTGTGGCCGCACGGCGATCTCGGCCAATCCGTAGGCCCGCCGCACCGCATTGAAGTTATCGTGGCCTTCCTGGAAGTTCTCGACCATCAGGTAGGTCCCGCCGTCGGCCAGCCCGGCATGGATATGGCGCAACGCGGCCACCTGCATGTCCCAGGACGGCAGGTTGATCAGGCAGCGGGTGGTGTAGACCAGGTCGAATCGCCCGGGCAGGCCGTCCATGATGTCGCGCTGCGCAAACCGGACGTTGGCTGCCGACTGCGCCAGGCCACCGGCGCGGGCGTTCTCGATCATCGATGTCGCATAGTCGTAGCCGTCGAA
>CAXBDR010000037.1:0-24911 GCA_963974265.1 uncultured Rhodoferax sp. | reverse complement strand
CAATGCCTTCAACCACAACCGCGGCGCCGGAGCGGTGTTCCGGACCATCCCGTCCAAGATCCTGTCGCTGGAACAACTCAACGCGCCGAAGATCTTCGCCGAACTGGCGCTCAAGCCGCGCGGCATGGTGCTGGTGACCGGCCCCACCGGTTCGGGCAAGTCGACGACGCTGGCGGCGATGGTGAACTACCTCAACGAGACCGAGTTCGGCCACATCCTGACGGTCGAGGATCCGATCGAGTTCGTGCACGAATCCAAGAAGTGCCTGGTCAACCAGCGCGAGGTCGGGCCGCAGACGCTGAGTTTCGCGGCGGCATTGCGCTCCGCGCTGCGCGAAGACCCGGACTGCATCCTGGTGGGCGAGATGCGTGACCTCGAAACCATCCGGCTGGCGATGACGGCGGCCGAGACCGGGCACCTGGTGTTCGGCACCTTGCACACGTCCAGCGCCGCCAAGACCATCGACCGGATCATCGACGTGTTCCCCGCCGACGAAAAGGAAATGGTGCGGGCGATGTTGTCCGAATCCCTGCAGGCGGTGATCTCGCAGACCCTGTGCAAGACCAAGGACGGCCAGGGACGCGTGGCCGCGCACGAAATCATGATCGGCACCAGCGCCATCCGCAACCTGATCCGCGAGGCCAAGGTGGCGCAGATGTATTCGTCGATCCAGACGGGCAACAGCGTGGGCATGCAGACGCTGGACCAGAACCTCACCGACCTGGTCAAGCGCAACATCATCAGTCCCGCCGAGGCGCGCAGCAAGGCCAAGATTCCGGAGAACTTCCCCGGCTGACCCGGCGGCACCGCCTGGAACGCGCCACCATGGGCATATTCGACATTCTCAAGACCAGGGAGCCAACCGACAGGATGGAAGACAGGCAGGACTCCATGTTGTTCAGTACCGCATTCGCCGGCCTGGGTGTCGATGCGTCGCTGCTCGTGCCGTGGGAGGCGCGCGCGGCCGAAATCGATGCCCAGCGGCTGGAATCCGCCCGTGGCACGAAGCTGCTGCAAAGCCTGTGGTCCAACGACCGTTACATGCGTCACCTGGACCTCAAGGCGATCCAGGAACTCGAGCGCCATTTCGAGTTCGCCACCATCCCGGCCGACCGCGACATCATCCGACAGGACGAATACGGCAACTTCATGGTTGTACTCCTGTCCGGTGCCGTGGCCGTGGACCGCGTCCAGCCCTGGGGGGAACGCCTGCGGTTGGCCGAAACGCGGCCCGGCGAGATCCTGGGCGAGATGTCGCTGCTCGACAGCGGGATCCGCTTCTCGGCCTGCACGACGATGAGCGAATGCGAGATCGGCGTGCTGACGGCCGAACGCATGGACGACATGATGGCCGCCAGCCCGCATCTGGCCGCCAGCCTGATCGCCTTGCTGGCACGCAAGTTGTCGCTGCGGCTGCGCGTCGTCAGTGCGCGGCTCAGCGAAAAAAAATGACATCCAGGGAGAAAGCATCACATGGAACGCGACCAGGCCACCAAATTCATCACGGACCTGCTGCGGCTGATGATCAGCCGCAACGGCAGTGACCTTTTCATCACCGGCGACTTCCCGCCCGCCATCAAGGTCGACGGCAAGGTCACCAAGGTCTCGCCCCAACCGCTCAACGGCGATCACACCCGTGCGCTGGCCCGTTCGGTGATGAACGACAAGCAGATCGCCGAGTTCGAACGCACCAAGGAGTGCAACTTCGCGATTTCCCCGCCCGGCGTCGGACGTTTCCGGGTGAATGCCTTCATCCAGCAGGGCAAGGTCGGCATGGTGATGCGGACCATTCCTGCCACGCTGCCCACCATCGACGGCCTGGGCGTGCCCCAGGTGCTCAAGGAGATCGTCACGTCCAAGCGTGGCCTGTGCATCCTGGTCGGGGCTACCGGCTCGGGCAAGTCGACGACGCTCGCGGCCATGGTCGACTGGCGCAACGAGAAGACCCAGGGCCACATCATCACGATCGAGGATCCCGTCGAGTTCGTGCACATGCACAAGAACTGCGTCGTGACACAACGCGAGGTGGGCCTGGATACCGACAGCTGGGAGGTCGCGCTCAAGAACACCTTGCGCCAGGCGCCCGACGTCATCCTGATGGGCGAGATCCGCGACCGCGAGACCATGGAACACGCGGTCGCGTTCGCCGAGACCGGCCACCTCTGCCTGGCCACGCTGCACGCGAACAGCGCCAACCAGGCGCTGGACCGGATCATCAACTTCTTCCCGGAAGAACGTCGCTCCCAGTTGCTGATGGACCTCTCGCTCAACCTCAAGGCCCTGGTGTCGCAGCGACTGATCCCCAAGCAGGACGGCAAGGGCCGCATCGCGGCGGTCGAGGTCATGCTCAACACGCCGCTGATCTCCGACCTGATCTTCAAGGGCGACGTGTCCGAGATCAAGGAGATCATGAAGAAAAGCCGCAACCTGGGCATGCAGACCTTCGACCAGGCCTTGTTCGACGCCTACGAAAACAACGAGATCTCGTACGAAGACGCGCTGCGCAACGCCGACTCGCTCAACGACCTGCGGCTGCAGATCAAGCTCAACAGCCAGCGCGGCAAGACGCAGGATCTCAGCGCCGGCACCGAGAACTTCGCGATCGTCTAGCGCGGCGCGGCGCCATCGCGGGGGATCGCACGGCCAGGCACGTGGTGTCCGGCGCGGTGTCCCCACTCCTTCGCCAACACGGTTCATACCGATTCATCCATGTCCAACATCAACGCCAAGACCTACTCCGAAACCAACCACCGCACCGTCGCCTTCCTGGGATTGGGCGTCATGGGTTATCCGATGGCCGGCCACCTCGCTCGCGCCGGCCATCGGGTGACGGTGTACAACCGCAATCCGGCCAAGGCCAAGGCCTGGTGCGACGAGTTCGGCGATGCGGCCGGCGCGCGCAGCGCGCCCTCGCCCCAGGCTGCGGCGCGCGATTGCGACATCGTGTTCTGCTGCGTCGGCAATGACGACGACCTGCGCGCCGTCGTACTCGGCGCCGACCAGGGTGACGGCACACGTGCTGCCGACGGAGCCTTGTCGGCCATGCGCAAGGGCGCCATCTTCGTCGACCACACCACGGCATCGGCCAGCGTCGCGCGCGAGTTGTCCGCGGCCGCCGCCCAGCAGGGCGTGGCCTTCATCGACGCGCCGGTATCGGGCGGCCAGGCCGGCGCGCAGAACGGCATGTTGACCGTCATGTGCGGCGGCGACAAGGCCGCGTTCGATGACATCGCGCCGGTGGCCCAGGCTTTTTCCCGCGCGATCACCCTGCTCGGAGACAGCGGCGCCGGGCAACTGGCCAAGATGGTCAACCAGATCTGCATCGCCGGGCTGGTCCAGGGCCTGGCCGAAGGCATCGCCTTCGGTCAACGCGCCGGACTGGACATGGAACAGGTACTGGACGTGATCGGCAAAGGTGCGGCGCAAAGCTGGCAGATGGACAACCGCGGCAAGACCATGGTGGCCGACCAGTTCGATTTCGGATTCGCCGTCGACTGGATGCGCAAGGACCTGGGCCTGGTGCTCGACGAGGCCCGGCGCAACGGCGCGCGACTGCCGGTCACTGCCTTGGTCGACCAGTTCTACGCCGACGTGCAGCAGCTCGGTGGCGCGCGCTGGGACACGTCGAGCCTGATCAAGCGAGTTAGGTAGGGACGCCCCCCGTCTGTCCGGTCGCACTTCGTGTCGACCGGCCGAACCCCCCACTGGGGGGCGGACCGGCCGCTTCGGAGCGGCCGTGCGCGGCGGCCCCTGGATGAAAGACGACGCCCCCCGGCTGGACTGCTCGGCGCAAGGCAAGACGTCCCCTGTCTGCCTGGCTTCTCTTCGTGCAAGCCGGCAGGATTGCGGACCGTCAGGACTTGGGGGCCGGCAGCGTACGCTGCAGTTCTTCCTCGGAGATGATCTCCAGCAGACGCACCACCTTCTGCACGCCGCCGGTGCTGCGCGCAATCTCGGTGGCGCGATCGGCTTCCCGCTGCGTCACACGGCCCATCAGGTAGACGACGCCGCGCTCGGTCACGACCTTGAAAGCGTTGGCGAACAAGTCCTTGGTATCGACCATCGCGGCCTTGACCTTGCCGGTGATCAGCGCGTCGGACGAGCGCTGCGTCAACGACGATGCCCCCAGCACCGCGAGTTCGTTGGCGACGGAGCGCACGTTCTCGACCCGCGACACGATCTGCTCGACCAGTTGCTTGTCGGACGCACTGGGCACCTCGCCGGTCAGCAGCACCTGGCGGTTGTAGCTGGTGACGTTCACGTGCACGCGCGAGCCCAGGTTCTCGTTGATGCGTCCAATGGAGCGCAACTCGATGCCTTCGTCCTCGAGCTGGGCGCCGGACGTGCGCCGGTCGGTCGCCACCAGGGCGCCCCCGACGGCGGCACCACCTACGATCAGCGGCACGCAGGCGCTGAGCATGCCGCCCAGGCTGGCCGCACAGACCACGGTTGCACACAACTTGATTGCAGAATTCTTGTTCATCAACGTGTTTCCTCTTGTTCGCCCAGCAGCTGGGCATCGACGGCGTCGCACAGGCAGTGCAACACCAGCATCAGAATCTCCAGTATGCGCGCAGTTCGCTCATGCGGCACGTCGACATGTATGTCGGTGTCACGCATGATCTGCCCCATGCTGCCTCCGCCGTGTCCGGACAGCCCGATGACGACCATTTCACGTTCGTGTGCCGCCGTGATCGCCTGTTGCAGATTGGAACAATTCCCGTCTACCGACATCACCAGCAACACGTCACCGGGGCCGCCCAGCGCACGCACCTGGCGCCCGAACACGCCGGCAAAACCCTGCTCGTTGGCGGCACCGGTCAACACGGCGCTGTCCGCGGCCAGCGCCAGTGCGGCCAGTTCCGGGCGCTCGCGTTCGAAACGCCCGACGAAACTGGCGGCGAAATGCTGCGCCAGCGCGGCGCAGCCGCCGTTGCCGCACGCCAGCACCTTGCCGCCGCTGGTCACGCATACCAGCAAGGCCTGCACCGCCGCCGCGATCGGCTTGCTCAGGATCTGCGCCGCCTGGTATTTCAGGTCGGCACTGTCGATGAAATGCTGTTCGATGCGCTGCTCTAACATGGCCGGGATGATACCTGCCGCATCGCAGCGCCCGCGCCGTGCCGGGGCATGGCCTCAGGCCGCGTCGAAGGCGGCACGCAGCCAGGTCAGGCCATGGCCGTCGATGGCCACGACATCGAACCGGCACGGCGGCGGCGAGCGGCTGCGCGACAGGTAATGCCGCGCGGCGAACACGATGCGCCGCTGCTTGACGGCACCGATGCTGGCCGCGGCACCTCCGTGCGACAGGCCGCTGCGGGCACGCACCTCGACGAACACCAGGGTTCCGTCAGGCTCGCGCATGACCAGGTCGATTTCTCCGCCGCCGCGTCCCGGCGTCCGATAATTGCGCGTCTCCAGGCGCAAACCCGCGCGCTGCAGGTGACGCAAGGCGATGTCCTCGGACGCATCGCCCGACTGCTTGCTGTTGCGGCTGCGACCCGCTGGCGCCGCCCTGACCCCGAAAATACCCATCGATGACCACCTATGCCACGGCCCTGACGGCTGCACGCGACGCGGCAGGCTCGCAAAACTATCCACAGGCCAGCCTGTATCTTGTCGCAACACCGATCGGAAACCTGGCCGACATCGGCCTGCGGGCGCTGCACGTCCTGCAAATGGTGGACACCGTGGCCTGCGAAGACACGCGCCACACCCAGTCGCTGTTGCGTGCCTACGGCATCGAGCGGCCGGCGACGCAGCTGCTTGCGCTGCACCAGCACAACGAACGCGAGGCCACCGGGCAGGTCGTGTTGCGCCTGCGCCAGGGACAACGCGTGGCCTATGTCAGCGATGCCGGCACGCCGGGCGTCAGCGACCCGGGCGCGCGGCTGGTGGCCGCGCTCGCGGCCGAAGGCCTGGCCGTGGTGCCGATCCCCGGGGCCAGCAGCGTGACTGCGGCGCTCAGCGTGGCCGGGCTGGAGGCGCCGGCCGGCGACGACGGCTTCGTATTCGCCGGTTTCCTGCCCGCCAAGGCTGGCGACCGCGCCACGCGGGTCGCCGCACTTGCGGGCGAATCCCGCCCTGTCGTGCTGCTCGAAGCACCCCACCGCATCGCCGCGCTGGCCGAGGCACTGGCAGCGCTGGGCGAACGACCGCTGACGATCGGACGTGAGCTGACCAAGCAGTTCGAGCAGATCGTGACCCTGCCCGCTGCGCAGTTTGCACCGTGGCTGGCGGCCGACAGCCACCGCAGCCGGGGCGAGTTCGTGCTGGTGTTGCACGGCCGGCCGGTGGCGGGGCCGGCCGATGACGGCGTGCGGATCCTGACCTTGCTGCTGGCCGAACTGCCGCTCAAGACGGCGGTGCGGCTGGCGGTCGAGATCACCGGCGCGCCGCGCAACCGGCTGTACGACGCGGCGCTCGCATTGCGCGCGCGCACCGGCGACGACGCTACCGGCTCAGCCTGAACGCGAACCGCTTCTGGTAGGCTCGCCGCATGGCACTGAACCTCGCATCGGACATCACCGGCAGCGGCCCGCCGCTGCTGATCCTGCACGGCCTGTTCGGCTCGGCGACCAACTGGCGCAGCATGGCGCGCAAACTGGCCGACCAATATGCGGTGCATGCGCTGGACCTGCGCAATCATGGCGGCTCGCCGTGGGCCGACACGATGACCTACACCGAGATGGCCGACGACGTGCGGCACTACATCGAACAACACGACCTGGGTGCCGTCTCCATCATGGGCCACAGCATGGGCGGCAAGACCGCGATGGCGATGGCGCTGGCGTTCCCGGACCTGGTCGAGCGCTTGATCGTGGTCGACATCGCGCCGCGCTCGTACCACGACTCGCTGAGCAGCTACGCCCAGGCCATGCGCGGCATCGACCTGATGGCTGCGGCCAGCCGCGGCGAAGTGCAGCGCCAATTGCAGGCCTTGCTGCCCGATGCCAGCGTGGCACCGTTTCTGGTGCAGAACCTGGTGCCGCGCAACGACCATTTCGACTGGCGCATCAACCTGGCGGCGATCTCCGCGTCGATGATGGACCTGACCGGTTTTCCGGACGAACTGAAAAAGCGGGTCTTCGACAAGCCGACCGCGGCGATTGCCGGCGCCTTGTCGGACTACGTGCCGGGCGGCGACACGCAGGTGTTCCGGCCGATGTTCCCGCGCATCGAGATCGAAGTCATCGACGGTGCCGCGCACTGGGTCCACGCCGACAAGCCTCAGGTCTTTTTCGAGGCCATGCAGCGCGCACTGGCACGCTGACTCCGGCGTGCGGCGATGCGTCGATCAGGTCGCAGTGCCGGACGCCTGCGCCGTGGCGGGCATGCGAAACAACAACACCGGCACCGGCGCATGCCGCAACACCTGTTCCGCATCACTGCCCAGCACCATGCGGCCGATGCCGCGCCGGCCGTGCGTGCCGATCACGATCAGATCGGCCGGCCAGGCCTGGGCCTGCGCGGTGACATGGTCGGCCAGACGGCCACTCAGGCTGTCCACCAGCACCACGTCGACCGGCACGCCAGCTGCTTCCACCCGGGACTTGGCTTGCGCAAGCACCTGCTCGCCGGCTTCACGCAGCAAACCCAGCAGATCGATGGACATGCCGCCGAAACCCTCGGCCGACACGGCAATCGGCATTTCGTCGACCACGTGCAGCAGCCGGACCCGGGCACCGAGCCGTTGGGCGAGCTTGGCGGCCTCGTCAAGCCCGGCGTTCGACGTGGGACTGCCGTCGACGGGAACAAGAATATGGTTGTACATGCCGATGCCTTGCGCAATGGGTTCAGGCTTCGAGCATGGCGCGAGCGCGCCGCGGCGCACTTGCGCAAGATCAAGATCCGGCGGCGACCTACTCCGACGGCACGAAGATCCACAGCAACAGGTAGACGATCACGCCGAACCCGCCGAACAGGGTCAACACCGCGATCAGCAGGCGAAAGACCCAGGACTCCAGGCCCAACGCCGGTGCGATGCCGCCGCAGACCCCGCCCAGCCAGCGGTCGCTGGTGCTGCGCCGCAGCGCGTTGAAGCCGGTGACGAACGGCGGACGGGACGCGCCCGTCGACGCGGACGCCGACGCGCCCGAGCCACCCTCGGCACCGATGAGCCGCGACTTGGCGCGTGCGAACTCCTCGTCCGTCAACACGCCACGCTCGTGCAACTCACCCAGTTTTCCCAGTTCTTCGCTGATCGACATCCCATTCCTCCTGTTGCTGCCATGGTGCCCATGCCCATGGCGTTTCCAATGATTATGCGCAATCGACCACAATACCCCAAGCCGGTCGGGGCTGCGCCGGTCGTCAAACTGCCGCGCCGCGCCGCGCGCGGTCCGCTCCCTGGATCGTTGCCCCGGCGGTCCGCTTGAACAGGAGACCTGCACCATGAGCACCACCGATCCGGATTGCCGCGCCACCGACACGCCCGAATGCACGGTCGTCGAGCAGCTGATACAGCCGCGCGACAAGGACCTGGGCGGCTTTTCGGTGCGCCGCTGCCTGCCCGTCATCGGCCGCAAGTCGGTCGGTCCCTGGGTGTTCTTCGACCATTTCGGCCCGGTGACCCTGCCTGCCGGCCCCGGCCCCAACGTGCGCCCGCATCCGCATGTGAACCTCGCCACGGTGTCGTACCTGTTCGAAGGCGAGATCCTGCACCGCGATTCGCTGGGCAGCGTGCAGGCGATCCGCCCGGGCGACATCAACCTGATGGTGGCCGGGCGCGGCATCGTGCATTCGGAGCGCGAACGGCCCGAGGCCACCCGGCACGAGCGCCGCCTGCACGGCCTGCAGCTGTGGCTGGCGCTGCCGCAGTCCGACGAGGAAACGGATCCCGCGTTCCTCCACACGCCCGCCGCAGACATCCCGGCGCTGACGGTCGATGGTGTCGCACTGCGGGTGATGATGGGCACCGCCTATGGCGTGACGTCGCCGGTCAAGGTCTTTGCACAAACGCTGTATGTCGAGGCCGAGTTGCAGCCGGGTCAGTCGCTGGTGCTTCCCGAGGCGCCGCAACGCGCCATCTACGTGGCGCAAGGCCGGGTGCGCGTGGGCAGCACCGACATCGAACCCCATACCATGGCCGTGCTGCGCGCCGGCGGCGCGCGTGCCACGGTGCAGGCGCAGGAGACCGCGCGGGTGGCCATCATCGGCGGCGAGCCGCTCGACCACCGCTACCTCGAATGGAACTTCGTCTCCAGCCGCAAGGAACGCATCGAACAGGCCAAGCAGGACTGGCGCGAAGGCCGTTTCCCCAAGGTGCCCGGCGACGAGACCGAGTTCATCCCGCTGCCGCAATAAACAGGTCGCGGCCCGACCTGCGACACTGCACCATGCCCCTGCCACCACCACCGACCCAGAAACCCGACAACGCCGCCAACCGGCTGGCCAACGACAAGGCCAACAAGGACTTGCTGATCAAGGGCGTGTTGTGCGCGCTGATCGGCGCCGTCATCCTGGTCGCGCCGTATATTGCTCGCTCATCCAGCGTGCAGGAACTGATGGCCGGCGCGTCGGTGGTGGGCTGGTTCTCGCTGGTGCTCGGGCTCGCTTTCATCGGCCTGTTCGTGCGCCGATATCTGGCGGCGTCGCGCCGGCGCTGAACAGTCCCGCTTCAGGCGGGGCGTCCGGTTGCCCTGCGCGCGGCGGACGCATCACAGATCCAGCACCAGTTCGCTGCCGGCCGCCTTCGCGCGTGAGCAGCACAGGATCACCTTGTGTTCGCGCTCCTTGCGGCTGAGCACGAAGTCGCGGTGCTCGACCTCGCCTGAGGCACCGGCATCGTAAGGCGTCGCGCAGACGCCGCACAGGCCGTCGCTGCACTTGGTGTCGACCCGGAATCCCGCACGCGCGAGCACATCGGTGGCGCTGCGATCGGCGGGAACTTCCAGCGTCTTGCCGGAACCGCGCAGGCGCAGCCTGAACGCATGGTTGACCCAGGCATCGGCCTCGGGCACGCTGAAGTACTCGCGGTGCAAGGCCTGCTCCGGCCAGCCCCGGGCCGCGCCGGCCTCGAACACGCCGTCCATGTAGCGCGGCGCGCCGCAGGTGTAGACGTGTGCGCCCGCTACGTAAGGCGGCATCAGCGCCGGCAGGTCGGCGCGTGCGCCTTCGTCCTTGAAGTGGTAGGCCACCTTGTCCTTCCACGCGACCTGGGCCAGGTCGTCCAGGAAGCCGGCCGTCTTGCGGCTGGCCGCGCTGTAGTGCAGCACGAATGGCTTGCCCAGCGCGTGCAGCCGGTGGGCCATCGCGATCATCGGCGTGACGCCGATGCCGCCGGCAAACAACAGGCTCAGCGGCGCGTCCTCGTACAACGGGAAGTGGTTCGTCGGCCTGGTGATGAACACCGTGCGGCCTTCGCGGAATGCCCGGTGCATCAGCGCCGAGCCGCCGCGCCCGCCGCTCTCGGGCCCCTCGCGCAACACGCCGAGCACGTACTTGCTGTGGTCGGCCGGATCGCCCGCCAGGCTGTACTGGCGCTGGTATTCCGGCGCGATGACGACGTCGATATGGGCGCCGGCGTCGAATGGCGGCAGCGGCGCCCCGTCCAGCGCGGCGAACTCGTATTTCGCCACGCCCTCGGCCATCTCCTGGCGCCGCTGCAGTCGCACCGGGAACACCGGCGGCTCACCCTCGGGTATCGTGAACGGCGGCACGAGTCCATCGGTGTCGCCGGCGGCGATGCGTGCCTTGTGCTGCGACGGCGTCAACAGGCTGCGGTAGCGCTCGATGCCTTCGTCGCGGTTGGCCACGAAGGTCACCGGATACGGTGGCGGCATCTTGTCGGCCGGGTAGACCGCCAGCGTCTGGTCCTCGTATTTCAGCTGCAGGTCTTTCTGCAGCCCACGCTGGTTGACCTGGGCCGCGCGCACGTAGCGCCCGGTCTTGCGGTCGAGTTCCACGTCCCACCACCATTTCTTGACCGGGTTGATGGAGCCGTTGTCCATCGTGTCGTCGAGCGCGGCCAGCCAGCGCGCGCTGTGCGGCACCTGCATCGCCAGCCAGCGCATGCCGCTCTCGGCAAGCAGGCCCTCGAGATTCCAGGGACAGGTCTTCATGCAGCGCCCGCACATCGCGCCGGCCGCATTCGTGATGCGGTAGCGCGTGCATTTCTCGGCGTCGCTCTTCCAGATCTCGTAGCCGTTGTACATCAGCTTGGGGCCGGCACTGATGGCACCCGACGGGCATTCGCGCGCACACTTGTTGCAGTTCTGGCAGAAGGTCTGCAGGCCGAAATCGATCGGCTTGTCGAAACTCATCGGCAGGTCGGTGGTCACGGTGCCACTCTTGAGCCGCGGCCCCAGGTAGGGGTTGAGAATCACCTCGCCGATGCGGCTGACCTCGCCCAGGCCGGACAGCAGCAGCAGCGGCGGCTGCAACACGTCGCCGTCGAGCACCGAATGCACCCGCGCCGAATAACCCAGACGGCGGATCTGCTCGCCGATGATGCCGCCGAGCATCGAGAACCGCAGATAGGCCCGCATGCTCTGCGCCACCGCGATCCAGTCGTCGCCGCTGGCCCCTTCCATGGTCTCGTGGCCCTGGTCGAGCAGCAGGTTCACACCGTTGGCGTGATAGGCCGGCATCACGTTGCCGCCGGCGTCGTGCGAGTAATACGCCCACTGCGGCACCTTGCACAGGCCGACGGCATCGACGCCCATGTAATACGACGCGGCCTTGAGGTTGTCGGCATTGCGTTTCGGATCACGCGTGCTGGCCGCCACCGGGCCGCGTGCCTCGCCGAACTGCAGCAGCAGCAAGGCGCCGAGCGCGCGCCGTGCGCAGGCGCCGATCGGGCTCTTGAGCACGTAGTGGCCACCCTTGGCGGCATCCTGCACCGCCTTGCCCAGGTCGCCGAACAGGGAACGGGCGAAGAAGTCGGCCCGCTTCGGGAACCGCGGCACCCGCTCATGGTCGATGAAGGTCGTGGGCGCGTCGACCCGCTTGAGCTTCTCGAACGGAAACGCGCCCTGGCGGAACTCGCGGTCCTTGAATGCCTCGCGGTTGAATGCGTTCTTCAGCGTGCCCTTGCCCAGCCACCAGGCCGGCCCGTGCGACTGCCAGCGCTGCTGCTGCGCGGACGGAGCCAGTGGCCGATCCGGCGCCATCGCGAATGTGGTGCTGACCGCAGCCAGGCCGTAGCGCGTGCCGACATAGGGGTTGGAGCCATCGGCATGGGCCAGGCCGCAGGCCACGGCCAGCTTGCCCAGGTCCAGGTCGCTGCAGGTCGCGCTGTGTGCACGTGCCTCGTGACCGAGCATGCGCAGATAGGTCGACAGCAGCACCGCGGTCTGGGCCGACAACACCGCGGCGCGCTGGGCCTGGGTGCCGACGATCCAGTCGCAGCCCGGTTCGCCGGGTCGCGGGTCGCGCGGATATTCGACCAGGATCAACACCACATGGTCGTGATGATCGATCGGCCCGTGCACGGTACGCGCCGACTCCATCACGTCGGCCAGGATCATGTCCATGCCGGCGGCGAAGCTCCTGGGCTGGCTTTGTGCCAGTTCCTCGCCGATGGCCTTGACCATCGGGTTGCGAATCGGTTCGGCCAGAATGGCAGCTGCCGGCAGGCGGCCGATCGCCATCATCGACGCATCGAAGTAGTAACCTGCCGCCTTGAGATGTTCGCTGCGCTGCTGCGGGTCGTCGGGCACCTCGCCGGGCTCGGCGTTGACCGTGCCGTCGCGCACCAGGTCAAACATGCCGATGTAGCGCGCCATGGCGTGGTTCAGCGACTCGGGGTTCGGATCGTCGAACGACAAGGCCCGCATCGCTGCGACAGCGGACAGGTCCGGCGCCGCGTCACTGCGGGTCAGGCGCTCGAGCGGATACGGGCCCAGGTGCACCGGGCGGTCGCGATAGGAAAACAGGCGCATGGGGATCTTTCCGTGGGCGAAGCCTGAAGGGACGTGTGTGGTGGCTGCGTCAGGCCACCGGGCTGCGGCGAGACCTGCGCACCGGAGCCGTCGTGGATGCGGGTACATGCGCGCCTGACCGCGCCGCCTGCGCCTGCGCCTGCTCGCAGCGCAACACCAGCAGGTCGACCAGAACGGCGCGCTGGCCGGCGCACAGGCTGGGCGGCGGCTGGAACATCTCCTGCACGCCCATGCCCCGCAGTGCCGAGAAGACCAGGTTGGCGAAGCTTTCCTGCTCCGGGCGACCGGCCAGTTCCGGAAAGGCACGCAGGAATCCGCCGGCCATGCGCAACCGCAGGTTCTCGCGCTCGACGGCCAGGTGCTGCAGCAGTTCGGCGTCGGTGCGGCAGGCCATGAAGATGCTCCACATCGTGACGTAACTGGGCCGGCCGTAGGTCAGCTGCCAGGCTGCCGTGATTGCCGCCTCGGCCCGCGCGCGCAACGGGAGCGCCGGGCTGGGCCAGACCGCCATGTTGCCGTTGTGGTCGTCGGAGTGCACCAGTTCCGTTGCCGCACGCAGGATCAGTGCCTTCTTGGTTCCGAAGTGGTGTTGCAACGCACCCTGCGTCACGCCCGCCGCCTTGGCGATCGCAAACGCAGAGGCGTTTTCCAGGCCGTGTTCGGCAACGACCTGGATCGTCGCCGCGATCAGGTCCTGCCGTGTTGCCTGGCTGCGTTCGGCATGGCTGCGCCGTGCCGGCTGCACGGTGCGGGACGGTGGTGATCGGGGAGCGTCGGGCATGGTGCCGTTGGAGAAGTTGGCGGATGGCCGCAACCAGAGCGCCTCGCGCTCCGGCCCGGCCGCGGCCCGTGCGGTCGCATGAACGCGCGCGGGTGAAACCAATTTACATTGTAGTTGCAATGTAAATGAGAAACCCCGCCGCGCGCCGGATCCGGCGCCGCACGCCTCATGCCTTGCCCTTGTCGAAATAACCCGCATCGACCATCTGCGCGAACATGTCGTTCATCGACGCCTGCAGCGGTCGGTAGGTCATGCCCAGCGCCTCGCGGCTCTTGCGGTTGTCGGCATGCCAGGCATGGTCGACGTTGCGCGACACGAACCTGCGCGTCAGGCCCGACATCGGCGCCACCAGCCAGACCAGCCACTTGGGCAAGGCCCGGCGCGGCAGCGGATACCGGTCTCCGAAGCGCGGCAACAGCGCCCGGCCCACGGACAGCAGGTCGGTGTCATGGCCCGACACGATGTGCCGGCCTTCGGCGCCAGGAAGAAAGGCTGCCGCCAGGTGCGCCTGCGCCAGGTCGCGCACGTCGACCACACCGAAGCCCGCGCGCGGCGCCCCGGCCTTCATGGTGCCGTCGCCGAGCTGGCGCACGATGTTGAAACTCTCCGACGTGGGCCGCGGGTTCGTCGCGGGCCCCACCACCAGCGATGGATTCACGACCACCAGCCGCCACTGCGACTGCAGCCCGGCCAGACGCCAGCCCTCCTGCTCGGCCAGCGTCTTGGAATACGAGTACGGCTGGTGCGCCAGCGAGGCGGTGGTGTTCCAGACCGCCTCGGTCAACACGCCGCCAGGCGCATCGGCGCAGTCGGCCGCGTCGGTGTAGATGGCCGCACACGAGCTGGTCAACACGACACGCCGCACCGACGGCGTGCGCGAGGCCTCCTCCAGCACGTTGCGCGTGCCCAGCAGCGCCGGGTCGATCAGTTCACGTTGCGGATCCTTGACGCTGGTGGTGAACGGCGAGGCGGTATGCAGCACGACGGCACAGCCGGCCATGGCCTGGGCATAAGAGCCCGGTTGCAGCAGGTCCGCCGCGAAAAACCGCACCGTACCGGGACCGGCGTCGGACATGGCCTGCAGGTGGGCCAGCTTGCGTGTGTCCTGCGGGTCGCGCACGGCGGCGTGTACCGTGACGCCGGCTTCGACCAGCCGACGCACGATCCAGCAGGCGACGTAGCCGGTGGCGCCGGTGACCAGCACCGGTTGGTCGGTTGGAATGGACAGGCCGGATGGCACTGCGGCGGCAGCGGATGGGTTGTTCATGGCGGGGAAACGTCCGGTGGTCGGAAAGGTCCCATTGTTGATGCGATCGACCGCAAGCGCCATATCCATTCGCGCCAACGCGGCGGCAACAGGCGTCGACGCCGGCGGTGTCCGGCCCGGCCGCTACAGGAACTGCTGCACCGCATGCGCCAGCCGCGCGAAGTTCGCGGCGATGTCCTCCTCATGCACCGCGCCGTACCCCAGCAACAAGCCCTTGGCGGGCGCCGGCTGCCGCATGTGGTACAGCGACAGCGGACGAGCCACCACCTTGGCGCGCGCGATGTGCTCGACCACCACCCGGTCGTCGAGTTCGTCCGGCAAGCCGAGCACCAGGTGTAGTCCGGCATCGCCGCCGACCACCGGCAGCCGGCCGCCGAAGTGGTGCCGGATCGCATGGATCAGCGCATCGTGGCGCGCGCCGTAGATGCCGCGCATGCGCCGGATATGACTGCTGTAGTGACCCTCGGCCATGAACCGCGCCAGCACCGCCTGCTGCGGCGATTGCCCCTCGCGGTACAGCTCGCCGAGCGCGCGCACGAACGGCTCGGTCAGATCCTGAGGCAGGACCAGGTAGGCCAGGCGCAGCGCCGGGTACAAGGTCTTGGAGAACGTGCCCAGGTAGATCACCCGCCCGTGCCGGTCCAGCCCCTGCAGCGCCGGCAACGGCCGCGCGCCGTAGCGAAACTCGCTGTCGTAGTCGTCCTCGATGACCCAGGCTCCGTGCACGGCCGCGAAGTCGAGCAACTGGCGCCGGCGTCCGTGGCTCATGACCGCCCCGGTCGGATACTGGTGCGATGGCGATACAAACATCATGCGCGGCGGATGCTTGAGGTCCCGGGGCGACGGTGCCATGCCCTCGCCGTCGACCGGCACACCCACCGGCTTGAGCCCGAGCGCGCGGAACACGCTGCGGGCGCCCCAGTAACCCGGGTCTTCAAGCCAGACGGCGTCGCCCGGGTCGGCCAGCAGTTGCGCCACCAGGTGCAGCGATTGCTGGGTGCCGCTGGTGATGACGATCTGCTCCGGCGTGCAGACCACACCCCGCGTGCCCTGCAGATAGTCGGCCAGGCTGGCCCGCAGGTCGGCGTCGCCGCCGCCGGTGGCATAACTGAGATGTTGCGGCGTCGGTGCCCGCCAAAGCTGGTTCTGCAGGCGACTCCAGACGCGGGACGGAAACAGCCGCACCTCGGGAACGCCCGGCGTGAACGCGCCCCACTGCGAGCGGGCCGCGCCGGCGTCGGCCATCAAGGTCTGGCCGCGCCGCGACAGGTTCTTGCGCTGCGGCGCCGGCTGGCGGTGGTCTGCATCGGGCACGGCCATCGGCGCCAGGCGCGGCCCCATGTCGGCGACGAAGGTGCCGCGACCGACCCGTGCCTGCACATACCCCTCGAGCGCCAGTTGCTCGTACACATGCACGACCGTGTTGCGCGCGATGCCCAGCGCCTGCGCCAGCATGCGCGACGGCGGCAGGCGGCTGCCGGCCGGCAACACCGATTCACGGATGCCGCGCTGCAGGATCGCGTAGAGCTGGCGATGGTCGAAATCCGGATGGCTGCGGTCGAACTGGCGCAACACGAAGTCCGGCAAGGCGGACCCTCTTGACGGTGGATCCTGGGCGGGATACGGCATACATTGGCTCCATCAGTTCACACTCATTGGTTCCAATGGTAGAGCCAATGGCGTCCTATACTGGTTTTGTAACAACAAGCCTGGGGCGGCTCTTGCCCCGTCAGCGAGGAAACCATGAACACCCACACCCAAGCCGAATCGACGCATGTCGCCGCGGCAGGCAAACAAACCAATGGCGAGATCGACGCGCGCCGTATCGCGGCCACGCCGCGCGGCGTCGGCATCGGTTTCCCGATCTACGCCGAGCGTGCGCAGAACGCCGAATTGTGGGACGTCGAAGGTCGTCGCTACATCGACTTCGGCTCCGGCATCGCGGTGCTCAACACCGGCCACCGGCATCCGAAGATCGTCGCCGCCATCGCCGCGCAGCTCGAACGTTTCACGCACACCGCCTACCAGGTCGTTCCCTACGAGAGCACGGTGGCGCTGGCGGAGAAACTCAATGCACTGACCCCGGGCGACCACGCCAAGAAAACCGCGTTCTTCACCACCGGCGCCGAAGCGGTCGAGAACGCGATCAAGATCGCCCGCGCCCACACCAGGCGCCCCGGCGTGATCGGGCTGGGCGGCGGCTTCCATGGACGCACGATGATGGGCCTGGCCCTGACCGGCAAGGTGCAACCCTACAAGGCCGGGTTCGGCCCGTTCCCGGCCGGCGTCTACCACGTGCCGATGCCGATCGAGCTGCATGGCGTGTCGGTGGACGACGCGCTCAAGGCGATCAACCAGCTGTTCAAGGCCGACATCGAGCCGGAACAGGTCGCGGCCATCATCGTCGAGCCGATCCAGGGTGAAGGCGGCTTCTACGTCGTGCCCCAGGAGTTCATGGTTGCGCTGCGCGCCTTGTGCGACCAGCACGGCATCGTGCTGATCGCCGACGAGATCCAGACCGGATTCGCGCGCACCGGCAAGATGTTCGCGATGGACCACTATGGCGTCGTGCCCGACATCATGACGCTGGCCAAGAGCCTGGCGGGCGGCATGCCGCTGTCGGCGGTGTGCGGCCGCGCCGAGATCATGGACGCACCGGCGCCGGGCGGCCTGGGCGGCACCTACGCGGCCAACCCGCTGGCCGTGGCATCGGCACTGGCGGTGCTGGACGTGATCGCCGAGGAACAACTCAGCGCACGCGCCGAGAAGGTCGGCAACAAGCTCACCCGGCACCTGGAAGCTCTGCGCGCCAAGGTACCGGCCATCAGCGACGTGCGCGGCCTGGGTTGCATGGTGGCGGTCGAATTTGCCAAACCCGACGGCTCGCCCGACCCCGACTTCACCAAGCGGGTGCAAAAACGCGCGCAGGACGCCGGCCTGCTGCTGCTGACCTGCGGCGTCTACGGCAACGTGATCCGTTTCCTGTTCCCGCTCACCATCGAGGATGCCGTGCTCGACGAGGGCCTGGCCATCCTGAGCCAGGCCATGACGGCCTGATGCCGGTTCGCCCCTGTGTTCAATCCCTTCGTCATTTGCTGATCGCCCTATGCTCAAACTGAAAGACTCCTCCCTGTTCAAGCAGCAGGCCTACGTGGCCGGCCAATGGATAGACGCCGACGACGGCAAGACCATTGCCGTCACCAACCCGGCCACCGGGGAACAACTCGGCACCGTGCCCGTGTGTGGCGCCAAGGAGACCGAACGCGCCATCGCCGCCGCCGACAAGGCGCAGAAGGCCTGGCGCGACGTCCCCGCGAAGCAGCGCGCCGCCATCCTGCGCAAGCTCAACGACCTGATGCTGGCCAACACCGACGACCTGGCGCTGATCATGACCTCCGAGCAGGGCAAGCCGCTGACCGAAGCCAAGGGGGAGATCGCCTATGCCGCGTCGTTCATCGAATGGTTTGCCGACGAGGCGCGCCGCACCTACGGCGACACGATTCCGGCGCCACTGGGCGACCGGCGCTTCCTGGCCATCAAGCAACCCGTCGGCACGACGGCCGCCATCACGCCGTGGAACTTCCCCACCGCCATGCTCACGCGCAAGGCCGGCCCGGCGCTGGCCGCCGGTTGCTCGATGGTGGTCAAGCCGGCCACGCAGACGCCGTACTCCGCGCTGGCATTTGCCGAACTGACCGAACGTGCCGGTGTGCCGAAAGGCCTGCTGTCGGTGTTGACCGGCTCGGCCAGCCAGATCGGCGGCGAGATGACGCGCAACCCGCTGGTGCGCAAGCTCACCTTCACCGGGTCGACCGAGGTCGGTCGCACGCTGATGCGCCAGAGCGCCGACACGATCAAGAAACTCTCGCTCGAACTCGGCGGCAACGCCCCGTTCATCGTGTTCGACGACGCCGACCTCGACGCGGCCGTCGAAGGCGCCATGATCTCCAAGTACCGCAACACCGGCCAGACCTGCGTCTGCGCCAACCGCATCTACGTGCAAAAAGGCGTGCTGCAGGCCTTCACCGACAAGCTCGTGGCCAAGGTCAATGCACTCAAGGTCGGCCCCGGCGTCGACGACGGCGTCAACCAGGGTCCCTTGATCGACGACAAGGCCGTGGCCAAGATCGAGGAGCACATTGCCGACGCCAAGGCCAAGGGCGGCAAGGTGCTCACGGGCGGCAAACGCCACGCACTGGGCGGGCTGTTCTTCGAACCCACGGTGGTTGGCGGTGCGACGAACGACATGTTGTTCGCCACCGAGGAAACATTCGGCCCGCTGGCACCGATCTTCGTGTTCGACACCGAAGAAGAAGTGCTGGCGCGGGCGAACGACACCGAGTTCGGCCTGGCCGCGTATTTCTACAGCCGCGACGTCGGCCGCGTGATGCGCGTGGCCGAACGCCTGGAGTCCGGCATGGTCGGCGTCAACACCGGCCTGATCTCCACCGCCGAGGCGCCGTTCGGCGGCGTCAAGCAGTCCGGCCTGGGTCGCGAAGGCTCGAAATACGGGCTCGACGAGTTCATGGAGATCAAATACATCTGCCTGGGAGGCCTGGACACGTGATGGATCCGTCCCCCGGCACCGGCGCCGCGCCCCTTGCGGAACCCGTCACCCTGGCCGCAGGCGCGCACGCGCCGCTGCATCCGGGCGCCGTCGACGGATTGTTCGGCATCGCGGCCGTGCAGATGCATGTGGTGGCATTTGTCGACAACGTCGACCGCATGGGCGGCTACATGCGCCATATCCGCGCGCGTTTCCCCTGGGTGCGCATGGTGATGTTCTCGGAGGATGCACCCCTGGGTCCGCACCACGAGGCCGAAACCCTGCCCGGCCCGACCGAGCAGCGCCTGTGTGCGCTGGCGCGGGAAACCGGGCTGTGGCTGATCACCGGGTCCTTGTTCGAACGGGTCGTCGAGGCCGGCGGCGACGAGGTCGTCTACAACACCTGTTCGGTGATCGACCCGTCGGGCGAGGTGATCCGCCGTTACCGCAAGATGTTTCCGTTCCGGCCGTATGAGCGCGACATCAAGGCCGGCAACGAGTTCTGCGTGTTCGACGTGCCGGGCGCCGGCCGGTTCGGCGTCTCGATCTGCTACGACAAGTGGTTTCCCGAAACCACGCGCACGCTGGTCGCCATGGGCGCCGAGGTGATCCTGCACCCCAACTACACCGACACCGTGGACCGCGATGTCGAACTGTCGATCACGCGCGCGTCCGCCGTGACCAACCAGGTGTATTTCTTCGACATCAACGGCGCCGGCGACGGCGGCGTCGGCCGCTCGATCATCGTCGACCCCTCGGGCTACGTGCTGCACCAGGCAGCGGCCGGCGCCGAGATCATGCCGATCGAGGTCGACTTCAACAAGTTGCGCCGGGAGCGGGAACGGGGCCTGCGCAGCAACCTCGGCCAGCCGTTGAAAAGCTTCCGCGACCGGCGTGTGGACTTCGACGTGTACCGCAAGGACAGCGGCACGGACGCGTTCCTGCACACCTTGGGGCCGTTGAACAAACCGGGTTGACGGCGCAGCACCGACCAGCAGGGGCTGGCGACACAAGAAGAGCCGGGCGCCATCGCGCGCACCGGCAGACAAGGAGACAAGCCATGAAAGAGACCTTCACGCCGGCGACAAGCCGCTCCGGCTCGATGACCCGTCACCGCAGCGTATGGGAGATGCGCGCCGACGGCTGGATCAGCCTGGTGGACGAACTCAGCCGGCTCGCGACGCTGGCGCGCGACCAGCCGGAGTTCGAGCGGCGCATCGCCCGCGTGCGCCAGATCATCACCGACCTGGCGCCCGTGGAGAGTTACTGGGCCTTCCCCGGCCACCGGGTTTTCGCGGAACTCGCCACCTGGATCGAGCGCGGCGAACTGGCGCGCGCCTACCAGGCGGCGCGGCGCATCCACCGCATGCTGGCGGCACAGACCTACCGCCACGAGACATCGACACTGGAGGGCGAAGGTGAACTGCCGTCGCAGATCGAGACCGACAGCGAACGCCAGGCGCAGCTGTCGCGGCCGTATTTCGAGGTGCTGATCGTCGACGAGATGTCGCCCAGCGAAGAAGATGCGCTGCGTCGGCGCGTGCAACGCAAGCGCATGCCCGACGACGACTTCATCTTCGACGTGGTCGTCGTGCCCAGCTTCGAGGATGCGCTGGTAGCCACGATGGTCAACTTCAACCTGCAGGCGGTCGTGATCCGGCACGGTTTTCCGTTCCGCTCGATGTACCACAGCGACATGTTGCGACGTTTCCTGGAAAGCGTCGACGACAGCATCGAGCAGATCCCCGAACTCGAACGCGGCCCGCTGCTGGGCCGGCAGATAGCGCACCTGCGGCCCGAGCTCGACCTGTACCTGGTGACCGACGTCGACGTGGAAGACGTGGCCGCCCGCGTGGGCGAGATCTTCAAGCGCATCTTCTTTCGCGAGGAAGACCACACCGAGCTCTACAGCTCGATCATGAAGGGTGTCGGCGAACGGCACCGCACGCCGTTTTTCCACGCGCTGCGCGAATACGCCAAACAACCCACCGGCGTGTTCCACGCCTTGCCGCTGGCACGCGGCAAGTCGATCATGAACTCGAACTGGATCGGCGACCTGCAGCAGTTCTACGGCATGAACCTGTTCATGGCCGAGACCTCGGCCACCTCGGGCGGCCTGGATTCGCTGCTCGATCCGGTGGGCCCGCTCAAGCTGGCGCAGGAATACGCGGCGCGCGCCTTCGGCGCCCGGCGCACCTACTTCGCGACCAACGGCACCTCGACCTGCAACAAGATCGTCGTGCAGGCGCTGATCCGCCCGGACGACATCGTGCTGGTCGACCGCAACTGCCACAAGTCGCACCACTACGGCCTGGTGCTGGCCGGCGCGCAGGTGGCCTACCTGGACTCGTATCCGCTGGACCAGTATTCGATGTACGGCGCGGTGCCGTTGCGCCACATCAAGCAGACGCTGCTCGACTACCGCAGGGCCGGCACCTTGAACCGGGTG
The DNA here is from genome assembly GCA_963974265.1 of uncultured Rhodoferax sp. Lineage (GTDB taxonomy): Bacteria > Pseudomonadota > Gammaproteobacteria > Burkholderiales > Burkholderiaceae_C > CAISIP01. The sequence goes on along the minus strand of CAXBDR010000037.1, from coordinate 2,984 downwards.
CGCATGGTGCTGCTGACCAACTGCACCTTCGACGGCCTGGTCTACAACGTCGAGCGGGTGATGATGGAGTGCCTGGCGATCAAGCCCGACCTGATCTTCCTGTGGGACGAAGCCTGGTTCGCGTTCGCGCGTTGCCACCCGATCTACCGCCAGCGCACCGGCATGGCCACGGCCAAGCTGCTGGCCGAACGCATGGTCGATCCGGAATATGCAAGGCAACATGCCGCCTTTGCGGAATCCTTCGACGACGCGGCCTGGGACGACGATGAACGCGTGCTGGCCACACGGCTGCTCCCCGACCCGAAGAAGATGCGGGTGCGGGTCTATGCGACCCACTCGACGCACAAGACCCTGACCTCGCTGCGCCAGGGATCGATGATCCATGTCTGGGACCAGGACTTCAAGGACAAGGCCGAGGAGGCCTTCCACGAGGCCTACATGACCCACACCTCGACCTCGCCGAACTACCAGATCCTGGCCTCGCTGGACGTGGGCCGGCGCCAGGTCGAACTCGAAGGATACGAGCTGGTGCAACGCCAGCTCGAACTGGCGATGAGCCTGCGCGAGCAGGTGCTCAAGCACCCGCTGCTGAAGAAGTATTTCAGCTTCCTGCGTGTCAGCGACATCGTGCCGCTGGACTTCCGCGAGTCGGCGGTCGAGTCCTACTACAGCCCGGACAGTGGCTGGAGCAACCTGGAGATGGCCTGGCGCACCGACGAGTTCGCACTCGACCCGACCCGCGCGACCTTGTCGATCGGCAACACCGGCCTGGACGGCGACACGTTCAAGAACAAGCAGTTGATGGACAAATACGGCATCCAGATCAACAAGACCTCGCGCAACACGGTGCTGTTCATGACCCACATCGGCAGCACGCGCTCGTCGATCGCCTACCTGATCGAGGTGCTGGTCAAGATCGCGCGCGACGTGGACCAGCAGATCGCCGACATGAGCGCGATCGAACGCCGCATCCATGCCAAGCGGGTGCGTTCGCTGACGCTGGAGCAGCCGCCGCTGCCGGACTTCTCCAGCTTCCACTTCGCGTTCCGCGGCCGCAGCGTCGAGGGTCGGGCCGAAACCCGCGACGGCGACATCCGCAGTGCGTTTTTCCTGTCCTACGACGACGAGAACTGCGAATACATCGACATGGGCGAGGCGGCGCAGGCAATCCAGTCCGGCCGCGAGCTGGTGTCGGCGCTGTTCGTCATTCCCTACCCGCCCGGCTTCCCGATCCTGGTGCCGGGCCAGGTCATCAGCGCCGAGATCCTGCAGTTCATGCAGGCGCTCGACGTGCGCGAAATCCATGGCTTCCGGCCCGAGCTGGGTTTTCGCATCTTCAACGACGCCGCGCTGGCCCGCGTGGCTCAGGCCACGGCGGCACGGGCCGCGCTGGCGGTATCCGATCGCGCTGCGCTGGTGGCCGTGGCCGACACCGTCATCGACGTGGCCGAAGCGCCGCGCGACTGAATCGCGACAAATCCACGAGACAAAGAAGGAGACACCATCATGTACCCCAACAAGGTCAAGGACATTTCGGATCTGAAGCTGCTGTGGCACCGCAACGAACGGCCGATCTACTTCATCAGCGCCACCAACTTCAACCTGCTCGGCATGGACCGCTGGGTCAACCGCTTCCGCTACATCAGCTACATCGACTGCTTCGACGGCCGGCATCCGAACGTGGTCGTGCCGCCGGAAGTGCCGCACGCCGAGTTCGAATCGATCGAGGACATCACCAACTACCTGCTGCAGCACAAGGAGGTGGTCGACATGATCGAGCGCCGTGGCGGCAAGCCGGTGGGCACCTTCCTGATGTTCGACGAAAAGACCGAGGCACTGGCCAAGGACATCGGGCTGGACATCTGGTTCCCGCCGGCCAAGCTGCGTTCGCGCTGCGACAACAAGATGGAGACCGTGCGCATCGGCAACAAGGCCGGCGTGCCCTCGGTGCCCAACGCGCTGGAAAAGGTCGAGAGTTACGCGGGCCTGATGAAGACCTGCGAGCAACACGGCCTGGGCACGGACCTGGTGATCCAGTCCGCCTTCGGCGACTCCGGCCACACCACGTTCTTCATCGCCAGCGAGGACGACTTCAACAAGCACAAGGACGAGATCGTCAATGACCCCGAGGTCAAGATCATGAAGCGCATCAACTGCCGCGGCGCGACGCTCGAGGCCTGCGCGACGCAGTCCGGCACGCTGGTCGGCCCGTTGCTGACCGAGGTCGTGGGTGCGCGGGAACTGACGCCGTACAAGGGCGGCTGGTGCGGCAACGAGGTGTTCCCCGGCGCCTGGCCGGAAAACGTGCGGCTCAAGGCGCGCGCGATGGCCGAGGCCTTCGGCAACCAGTTGCTCGAGGAGGGTTACCGCGGTTATTTCGACGTCGACTTCCTGATCGATCAGGACAACGGCGAGGTCTACCTGGGCGAGCTGAACCCGCGCATCTGCGGCGCCAGCCCGATGACCAACCATGCGGCCTTCGCGTACGCCGACGCGCCGCTGTTCCTGTTCCACCTGCTCGAGTTCTCGGGCGTGCCGTTCGACCTGAACGTGCGCGAGATCAACGACCGCTGGGCGCAGCCGCACTTCATCGACTCCTGGTCGCAGGTGGTCATCAAATACACCGAAGACAAGGTCGACCAGGTCACGCATGCGCCGGCCACCGGCATCTACAAGATGGCCGAGGACGGCACTGTCGGTTACCAGCGCTTCGACTACGAGCGCCGGGCCATCGACAGCGAACGCGAGGCCTTCTTCATGCGCATCACCGGCCCGGGCGACTACCGCTACGAAGGCGCCGACCTGGGCATCCTGATCACGCGCGGGCGCTCGATGGGCGACAATTTCAAGCTCAACGTGCGGGCCCGCGACTGGATCCGCGGCATCCAGAAACACTACGCCGGCAAACCCATCGTGACCACGGCCCATGCGGCGGCGCCGGAACCGGGGTCCTTCAAGATACTCTGAACCGCGAGCCATGCATC
>CAXBDR010000036.1:0-25072 GCA_963974265.1 uncultured Rhodoferax sp. | reverse complement strand
CCCACCGGGGTGTGGAAATCGAGCGTGGTCTCCGAGAAATCGGACTTGGGCACGAACTCGGTTCCCAGCATCGGCACCATCACGACGCTGCCGATGAAGATGGCCAGCGCGATCGCCAGCGTGGACAGGCGGTGCGCCAGCGCCCAGCGCAGGATGGACTGGTAACCGTCGATCAGCATGTCGGTGCCGCGGTCGAAGGCGCCGGTGACGCGGCCGATGGTCTTGTCGTAGAGGCTCCGGGGCGCGTGCCGGGCGCCGTGCGCCTCGATGCTGGGGTCGTGCCAGATCGACGAGAGCATCGGGTCCAGCGTGAAGCTGACGAACATCGAGATCAGCACCGCCGCGACGATGGTCAGGCCGAACTCGTGGAAGAACTTGCCGATGATGCCGCCCATGAAGCCGATCGGCAGGAACACCGCGACGATGGACAAGGTCGTGGCCAGCACGGCCAGCCCGATCTCCTGCGTGCCGTCAAGCGAGGCGCGGAACGGCTCCTTGCCCATCTGCACGTGGCGCACGATGTTCTCGCGCACCACGATGGCGTCGTCGATCAGCAGGCCCACGCACAGCGACAACGCCATCAGCGTGATCATGTTGATCGTGAAGCCGAACAGGTTCATGAACAGGAAGGTGCCGATGATGGCGATCGGCAGCGTCAGCCCGGTGATCACCGTCGAACGCCAGGAATTCAGGAACAGGAAGACGATCAGCACCGTCAGGATGGCACCCTCGATCAGCGTCTGGCGCACGTTGGCCACCGACACCCGGATCTGGCGCGAGCCATCCATGATGGGTTCGAGCCGCAGGCCGGGCGGCAACTGCGCCTGCACCTGGTCGAGCGCCGCCTTCAGGCCGTCGACGACGGCAATGGTGTTTTCGTCCTGCGACTTCTGCACCGTCAGCAGCAGCGTGCGTTCGCCGTTGTACAGCGCCAGCGAGTCGATCTCCTGCGCGCCGTCGACCACCTGGGCCAGTTGCTCGAGCCGCACCGGCGCGCCGTTGCGGCGCGCGACGATGATGCGGCCGAAATCCTGCGGGCGCTCGATGCGCGCGTCGATCTGGACCACGCGTTCCTGTTCGCGCGAGCGGATCGCGCCCATCGGCAGGTCCTGGTTTTCGCTGCGCACGGCGGCCACCACCTGGTCGGGCGTCAGGCCATAGGCCTCGAGCGCGCGCGGGTCCAGGAACAGGTTGATCTCGCGCTTGGTGCCGCCCACGATGTTGACCGATCCCACGCCGCGCACGTTCTCCAGGCGCTTCTTGAGTGTCTGCTCGGCCCAGTTGGTCAGCTCGACCGCACTCATGGCGCGGCTTGCGGCCTGGCCTTCGGCGGCGCTGTTGTCGGGCAGCACGGCCACCGACCAGACCGCGCGCGCAGCCGGATCGAAGCGCAGCACCCGCGGCTCCTTGACCTCGGTGCGCAGCAGCGGCTTGACCGCGGAGATCTTCTCGCGCACGTCGTCGGCGGCCTTGCGCCCGTCGATGTGCAGGCCGAACTCGATGATGACCACCGACTGGCCTTCGTAGCTGCGCGAGGTCAGCGCATTGATGCCGGCGATGGCGTTGACACCTTCCTCGACCTTCTTGGTGACCTCGCTCTCGACGATCTCGGGCGCGGCGCCCGGGTATTCGGTAATGACCACGACCACCGGGAAATCGATGTTGGGGAACTGGTCGATCTGCAGCCGCTGGTACGAGAACAGCCCCAGCACGACCAGGGCGAGCATGACCATGGTCGCGAAGACCGGGTTCTGCAGGCTGACGCGGGTGAACCACATGGGCGGGTACCGGCGCGCCTACAGCGGGCTGCCGGCTAGCTTGACCGCCGTGCCCTCGCGCAGCCGTCCGACCGAGCCGGCGATCACCGTCGTGCCGGCCGCCAGGCCATCGACCGCGACCATCCACTGCCCGTCGAACTGCCCCTGGGCGCCCGGGTCCACGCCCTGGTGCACGACCCTGTTGTCGCGCACGATCTGTACATAGGGTCGGGGGCGGTCGTTGCGCACCGCGCTCACCGGCAGCGACAGGCTGTTGCGGCTGCCCACGACCAGCGATCCCTGGGCGAACAGGCCCTGGCGCAGGCCCGGCGTGGGCGCCAGCGCCAGGTAGGCCAGCACCGAGCGGCTGCCGGCCATGACCGCGGGGTTGATGCGCACCACGGTGGCGCGCACCGGCGCGTCGCTGCCCTCGATCTGCAGTTCGGCGACCTGGCCCAGCCGCAGCAGCGGCGAGTCGGCCGCCGCCAGGCTGGCTTCGAGTTCGAGCTGGCGGATGTCAACCAGTTCCAGCACCCGACCATCGACGCCGATGCGCTCGCCGTTCTGCGCCAGGCGTTGTGCGACCTGGCCGGTGATCGGCGCGCGCAGCACCGTGTCCTGGACCTGCTTGGAGATCACGTCGACACCGGCGACCGCCGCCTGGTAGTTGGCCTGGGCAGTGGCCAGGCTGGCACTGGCGGAGTCGAGCGCGAACTTGGAGATGAAACCTTTTTCGACCAGCGTGCGGTTGTTGTCGTAGCTGCGCAGCGCGATCTCGACCTGGGACCTGGCCGCCTCGGCCTGCTGGCGGGCCTGGCGCAGCCGGGCCTGGGTGTCGGTGGCGTCGACCCGCGCCACCACCTGGCCGGCCTGGACCATGTCGCCTTCGCGCAGGTTCAGGTCCTGCAGTTCGCCGGCCACGCGGGCCTTGATGATGGCCGAGCGCGTGGCCTTGAGCGTGCCCGACACGGCCAGGCGCTGGGTCAGCTCGCGCTCCTGCACCTGGGCCAGGTCGGCCGGCACGAGCTCGATCACCGATTCGACGCGTGCCGCGGCCTGTTCGGCCTGTTGTTGCTGTGCCTTGCGCTGGCCGACGATGCGGCTGGTGCCGACTGCCAGGGCGCCGATCACCAACAAGGTGAGCAGCCACTTCCACAGGCGTGAACGGGTGCTTGATGTCATGATGGGGAAACCGAAGTCGGCGACGGGGTGCGCAAGCCGTTGAGCAAGGTGTCGATCTGCGCGGCCAGGTAGTCCTGCGGCACCAGCGGCGTGAGGTTCGACGCGCAGCCGGCCAGCGAGTGTTTCCAGACCAGCAGGTACAACATGGGCGCCAGCACGGTGTGCACGCCGTATTGCAGGTCCAGCGGCCGGAATTCACCCCGCTCGACGCCGCGCTGCAGGATGCGGCGGATCAGCTGGTTGCCGGGTTCTATCACTTCATGGGTGTAAAAGACGGCAAGCTCCGGGAAATTGCTCGCTTCACTCATGATCAGCTTGGATATTCCGGAAGCCTTGGTGTCGCCGACATGGGCCCACCAGACCTGCATGGCATGGCGCAGCAGGTCTGCGCAGGAACCCGGAAAAGCATCGACCTCGTCGCGCCACTGCGGGAAGCGGCCGGAGATGTTCTCGCGCACCACGGCCTTGAACAGTTCTTCCTTGCTGGCGAAATACAGGAACAGCGTGCCTTTCGACACCCCGGCGCGGCGGGCGACTTCCTCGACCCGGGTTGCGGCGTAGCCTTTTTCGACGAACAGGTCCAGTGCGGCGGCCAGCAGTTCGCCCGGCCGCGCTTCTTTGCGCCGGGACGGGCGGGGATGGTCGGTGGACCCGGTGTCTGGCTGGGGCACGGCGAAGGGGCAGGTTAATGACTGATCGGTTAGTAATGTAGCGGATCACTGCCGAACGAACAATCCCCGCGGCCCGCCATTTACCAAAGCTTTACCCTGTGCGGTGGCTGCCTGACTTGGTCCGCTCCGGTCCGGTCAGGTCCGGGCTGGGTGGGGTGGGTCAGGCGCCCAGGTCGCGGGTGCCGGGCAGGGCGAAGTAGAACCATTCATTGCCGGTAGACGCGCCCGCATTCGGAAACACGATGAATCCGTCGTCTTTCGCCTGGACCGGCGTGCCGTCGTGGCGCATGCCGATGGTCTGGCCGCTGGCCACCGGGTCGTAACTCGACCAGGTCTTGACGAAGCGGTCGTCGGGGTGGTGCTTGTCGACGACCATGGCGAGTCGCAGCAACTGGGGCTTGGCCACCGGCTCCGGCGCCGGCGCATCGATCAACTGCAGATGGGCCAGCGTGCGGTGGATGGCGCGCCAGGCGACCTCGGGCGCGGCCGGATCCTGGTGTTGGCCGCATTCCAGTGTCAGCGCGTAGCCGCCCTGGCTGCGCATGTATTCGGTCGTGCCCACGCCGTAACGCGGGTCGGTCGACAACAGGCCGGCGCGGTCTTGCGCCGGCGTGCGCGCCAGCCGCCGGCGCACGCCGTCGGCATAGGTTTCGAGCCAGCCTTCGACGATGCGCCGCGGGCCCAGCCGCAGGGCCAGCGCCTGTTCGCGGGCCGCGTGCGCAAACGGCTCGAGCGTGCCCGTATTGTCCTGCGGCCCGAGCATCAGAAAGGGTTCGCCCGGGGCGTGGAAGGAATGCAGGTCGAGCAACACGTCGTGTTCGGCCAGCAAGGGGCACAGCAGGTTGGCGATGCGGTCCTCGTAGTCCTGCGGCTCGGCGTTCGGATACAGGTTGCGGTTGAGGTTGCGCTCGCCGTTGCGCTGGCCGCGCTCGTAGGCCAGCGGGTTGGTCACCGGCAGCAGCGTCAGGCTGCCACGTTGCAATACCAGCGCGCCGCTGTCGAACTCCCGCGCGACGCGTTCGATCGCCTGGCTGCCGCAGACCTCGTTGCCGTGCACCGCACCGGTGACGATCAACCGGGGGCCGGGTTGCAGGGCGCGGAAACAATGCAGGCGCAAGGCGGTGGTGGAGACGGTGTCGGGCATGATGCGGGGGTGCGTGTCGGGATACGGGAAGGCCGCGGTGGCCAGGGGCGGCGCCCACTATAACGGAGCATGGGCCGGGCCGGGCCGACCGCCGCAAGGCACTGGACGGGGTGTGCCGCATTCATTACGATGGCAGCAGCGGTCCGATGCGGCAGTCACCAGCCAGATACGAAGGAGATAGACCATGACCAAACTCACCAACCGGATCGGCGTCCAACTCCTCGGTGCGGCGCTGCTGGGTTTGTCGCTGGGCCTGCCGGCCGCCCATGCAGCCAGCGGAAGTTACCAGGGCATCATCGACGCGGACAGCGGCCTGGGTTTCATCGGCCAGACCATGCGTGTCGATTTCGTGTACGACGAAACCACGTCGCCTTCCGGCGTGTTCGGCGGAACCGCCTTTTTCGACGGGTTCCTGACGTCTATGTCCGTCACCATCGGTGCATCCAGCTGGAACTGGGATCCCACCGCCTACTCTTCGATTTCACTGACCAACGACACGGTCCTGGTCTTCGTCGACGGGACCGAGGATCGGGTCTCGGCATACGCCGACACGTTCAACGGCCCGAGCCTCGTCGCGCCGCCGGTACAAGCCGAGGCCTATTTCTTCGACTTCGGCCTGTCCGACAACCTGCCGAACGGCGGTCCCGACGGGCTTGGCGCACACGAGACCTTGCCCGTGACCGCGCCGAATCCCGACCTGTTCAGGATCGACGGCAATAACGAGAACCGGATGTCGTTCCGTTTCTACACGGGCGACCCCGAGGTCGGCAACCAGTACGCGATCACCGCGCAGAACGTCGCCCTGGTGCCCGAACCTTCCGCCGTGCTGATGATGCTGGCGGGCCTTGGCATGATCGGCATGGTGGCCGGTCGGCGCCGCGCACGGCGACCCTGACGCGGGACGGCGCCTGCCGAGCGGTCCGGCAACCACCAACGAGATGCAAGATTCCATGAACCCATCCATCCCCTCCACCGCACTGCAACTGCGCTCGCTCGTACAGGCCGACGGCAACCTGCAAATCAGCCTGGAGCCCACGCCGGTGCCCGTTCCCGGGCCCGACGACGTGCTGATCCAGGTGCAGGCGACGCCGATCAACCCGTCGGACATCGGCCTGCTGTTCGGCCCGGCCGACCTGTCCACCGTCACGGTGTCCGGCAGTGCCGAGCGGCCGGTGGTGACCGCCCGCATTCCCGAACGCGCCATGCCCGGCCTGGCCGCGCGCCTGGGCCAGAGCATGCCGGTGGGCAACGAAGGTGCGGGCCTGGTCGTGGCCGCCGGCGCCTCGCCGGCCGCGCAGGCCTTGTTGGGCCGCACGGTGGCCGCGATCGGCGGGGCCATGTATGCGCAGTACCGGGCCATGCCCGCGGCGCAGTGCCTGCCGCTGCCGGCCGGCGCCACGGCGGCCGAGGGTGCGTCGTGTTTCGTCAACCCGCTGACCGCGCTGGGCATGGTCGAGACCATGAAGCGCGAAGGCCATACCGCCCTGGTGCACACCGCCGCGGCCAGCAACCTGGGCCAGATGCTCAACCGGATCTGCCAGAAGGACGGCATCGAACTGGTCAACATCGTGCGCAAGCCCGAGCAGGCGGCGCTGCTGCGCGGCATCGGTGCCAAACATGTGTGCGACAGCAGCGCACCCGGATTCATGGACGAACTGACCGACGCGCTGGCCAGCACCGGCGCCACCATCGCCTTCGACGCCACCGGCGGCGGCATGCTGGCCGGGCAGATCCTGCAGTGCATGGAAGTCGCCATCAACCGCAATGCCAAGGAATACAGCCGTTATGGCTCCGCGGTGCACAAGCAGGTCTACCTGTATGGCGGGCTGGACACGCGCCCCACCGAAATCCGGCGTACCTTCGGCATGGCCTGGGGCGTGGGTGGCTGGCTGCTGTTCCCGTTCCTGAACAAGATCGGGCCGGCCGCCACACAGGCACTGCGCGAACGCGTGGCGGCCGAACTCAAGACCACGTTCGCCAGCCACTATGCACGCACGGTGTCGCTGGCCGGCGCGTTGAGCGCCGACGCCATTGCCCTGTACGGCCAGCGCAATACCGGTGCGAAGGTGCTGATCGATCCGTCGATGTGATCGGGGGGTGACGGGGACCGGGCCTGCTCCAGGGCCCGTCCACGGCGGTGCCCGACGGATGGCCGAACGGCGCCGGTTCGCAACGAATGATGGTTCAGCGCCTCCGGCCGTCCCGCATGGCCCGTTGTGCCAGCGCGGCGAGGTCGCGCTCGACCGTCGGTGCCACGGACAGATTCAGGTACGCGGCCACGGCCGCGTGTGCGTGTTCGATGGCCTCGCCATCGTCGGCATTGTGTGGGTCCGCGCGCCAGTCGAAGCGGGCCCGCTCGGCGTCGACCGTGGCCAGCAGCTGCGCCGCGCTCAGCGACGCGATGTTCTCCGCGTGGCGATCAGCCACCCGCAACAGCGCGCGGTAGATACTGGCCGTGGCCAGCAACACGCGCCAGAACACCGGCCGGCGGCGGGGATGGAAGTCCGCCACCAGATACGCGATGCGCTCGAACGCGTTCCGGGTGTGCCCGTCCTCCAGGGTCCGCGCGTTTTCGAACTCCAGAAAACTCATGACGCGCGGCGCGGCTCCGCTGTCGCGCACCAGCAGCGATTCGATGGCGTTGTCCAGGATGCCGCTCGGAACACCTTGTTGCCAGTAGACGGCCGGCTGCGCCTGCGCCAGCGATTGCGCCTGCGCATGGTGCGGCTCGTAGGCGAGCGGCGTCGCGCCCGCCTGTGCGAGGTCGAAGTCGTCACCGATCACCCGGCCGGCGTGACGCGCCAGGCCGTACATGAGCCGGATCCCGGGTTCGAGCGAGAGGTCGAACTGCGTCAGGCGATGCTGCAGCAGCTTGAGCGTGGCCAGCGGCGCCAGCAACCGGTATTCGGTCGACAGCCGGTAGTAGCGGTAACGCCGGGCCGTGAGCCATGAATCCGGACCGTCGAGATTACCCTGCGACGCGGTGTGCGCAAGCCCCTGGATGCGCCCATACGCGGAACCCGCCTGCTCGACCAGCACGAACAGCAGCGGCGAACACTCCTGGTACATGCGCTTGAGCGCCTCGTATTCATAGTCCCGCCGCGCATCGCGCTCAGCACGCCGATCGTCGAGTTCCGCCTGCAAGCGCTTGAGCTCCACCTGGTAACGCTGCAACGCGGCCTGGTTCTCGATCGAACGCTTCTGCGCCAGATAAGCGGCAAGCGCGCTGACCAGGGCCACCAGCAGGGATGCGCCGGCTGCGATCAGGGCGACGATCAGGGCAGGGGGCATGGAGGAGGGGTCGGCCATGGCGGTGTCCGGCGACGGTGCGCGATTGGGACACCTTACCTGAATCGTCGATGTTGTAGAAGTACCCTGCTCGTGTTGGAACCGGCGCGGATGGGACGGTCGATTGCGGAATCGGGCTGGGTTACCGACGGGATGCGGGTCGTGCAGGGGACGGGTTGCGATGGTGCCTTTGCAGCGTAAAGAGTCGCCCACCAATGTCCGCAATAGGGCAGTCCAATTGCATGATTTTGCGTGCCGGCCACCCGACGTTAGTGGTCGCCAGCATACGACCCGTTGCGGACCTAACGACTGCCGAATTCAACACCCGTCAGCTGACGTTCGTACAGTGGACAAGACGGTAGTAGATGTCCGGAACCCGGAGTTGCCATCTTCATAGTTGTCTTTAGTGGACATTGCGGGCAGCGGGGTCCGTGGCCAATCGATGGGCCGCGCCTGGCGGTTCAAGCGGCCAACTCACTAGCCGGCTTGCGCAGGAATCCCTGGTTGGCTCCATTGCGATTGGGAGCGAAGCCATTGGCCTGAAGCGTCTCCTCCGTAGTCTTGTAGAAGACTCCTATCTTCATGATCTCTCGTGCCTGTTGTGCGGTTGCGATGGGGCGGCCGAACTCGCCCGAGATACGCACCAGCTGCTTGATCTGCTCGACGCTGCTCATCTTGCCGGTGCGGGTCTGGTTCCACAACACGTCCTCGATGCCGCAGCGCACATGCAGGCCCAGCGCGATGCCGATCATGTTCACCGGCAACACGTTGAGCACCGAGCTCTCCACCGTGATCACCGCACCGTCGGGTGCCGCACGCAGGAAGTTCGCCAGGTTGTAGATGTTGGCCTGGTCCATGCCGCCGCTGATCGCGACCCAGTTCATCACCAGCGGCCCTTTGTAGTGGCCGCGCCGGATCATGCGCTCGATGGTCTCGAAGCTGTTGATGTTGTAGCACTGGAACTCGCTCTGGATGCCGGCGGCTGTCAGGCGGCGGATGTGCTCCTCGACCCAGCTGGGGTTGGCGGGCACGATCATGTCCTTGTAGGTCGCATGCAGGTCCGGGAAGCCTCGCGAGACGCCGTTGAAGTCGTCCAGGCCGGCGTGTTCTGTCACGTTCATCTGCACCGTGTTGACGGTCACCGTCACCTGGTCAGGGGTCGGATCGAGCTCTGCCAGCATGTGGCGCGTGTCGTCGCTGAGCCACTTCGCCGCCGCGCCATCGGACTCGGGCGCGAAACTGATGGAGCCGCCGACCTGGATGATCATTTCCGGCACGCGCGCACGCACGCCGGCGATCAATTCGTTGAACTTGGACAGGCGCTTGCTGCCCCGGCCGTCGGCCTCGCGTACATGCAGGTGCAGCACGGTCGCGCCGGCCTCGTAACAATCCACCGCCTTCTGGATCTGGTCCTCCATGGTGACGGGAATGTCTTCCGGGAAGTCGGAAGGAATCCACCCTGGTGCATAGGGTGCGGCGGTGATGATCAGCGGCTGCTGGTTTTCGGGGTAGAGATGGCCGTCGAGAAAGTTCATGGCAGGTGGCTCCGAATAGATGGATGGGAATGGAAAGAAATGGTCCGGGGGCAAGGCCCTGAAGGATTCAGTAGGGCGCGTCGCCCACGATGCCGGCGCGTTCCATCTTGCGTGGCGCGGGCCAGTAGTCGTTCACGGCATAGTGCTGCGTGCTGCGGTTGTCCCAGACCGCGACATCGCCCGGCTGCCAGGACCATCGCACCTGGTACTCGGGGATCGTGGCGCGGCTGAGCAGGTAGTTGAGCAGCATGGACGCACCCGGTGTCTTGTCGATGCCGTGGCGAATGTTCTCGGGCGTGTTGTGATTGACGAAGTGCGTCGTGAAACTGCCTACGAACAGGATCTTCTCGTCGGTTTCCGGATGCGTTCGCACCACCGGGTGCTCGGCCGGCGGGTTCTCCCGGTCGAGTTTTCTGCGTGCTTCTTCGGTCATGGTCGCGCCGAACGACGGCTCGATGGTCGACTTGGCGCGCAGTTTCAGGATCTTGCGCTGGATTTCTTCGGGCAGTTCTTCATAAGCCCGGACCATGTTGACCCAGATGGTGTCGCCGCCGATCTCCGGGCATTCGATGCAGCGCAACACGGCACCCATCGGCGGGTTCGGACGCCACAGGCCGTCGCAGTGGTAGGTGTTTTCGTGGCTGTGCCGGTTGTCGCTGCGGTAGATGAGAACCAGGCCCGGATGTTCGGGGTCGCTGCCAGCCACAGGGTGGTCCTCGAGCGGGCCGAAGCAGTGCGCGAAGGCTACGTGTTCGGCCCGAGTGATGTGCTGGCCGCGGAAGAACAGCACCTTGTGCTTGAGCAGTGCGGACTTGACCTGGGCAAACAGTTCCGGGTTGCGCGCAGCCTCGCCGAGGTGAACGTCAATGACTTGCGCCCCGATCGCGGGCGTAATGGGCCTGATCTTCATGGTTCGGTCTCCAATCGGCTGGCGTAGCGCCTGCTCAGTTCGCCTGGATGTTGAACTTCTTGACGATCCCGGCATTGCGCTGGTACAGCAGCCGGCTTTCGGCCAGCATCGCAGCCGAGTCCACGCTCACATCCGGTTCCAGGCCGGCATCGATCAGCTTCTTTTGCACCGCAGGTGCCTCGGCCGCCTTCTTGATGGTCTCCTGCAGCTTGGCCAGCACGTCGGCAGGCAGCTTGCTGGAGCCATAGAAGGTCACCTGCCCGTTGTACTGGATCTCCGGGTAGCCCAGTTCGGTCATGGTCGGCACGTCCGGCAGATAACTCGAACGCTTCTTGCCGGCAACGGCATAGGCGCGCAGCCGCTCGCCCTTGATCAGCGGCAGCGACGTGGCCAGGCCATCGAACATGATGTCGACCTGTCCGCCAATCACATCCTGCAGTGCGGGCGGCGAGCCGGCATAACCGACATGCTGCATGTCCAGGTCGGCCTTGTCGCTGAGGATGAAGCCCGAATACTGCGATACCGTCCCCCGGCCGTAGCTGGCAAAGTTGGCCTTGCCTTTGCGCGTCTTCAGATGGGTCACCAGACCCTGGAAGTCCTTCGTCGGGTAGTTGGCGGCGGTGACCAGCACATAACTCGTCGAGGCCACGCGTGCGATGGACACGATATCGGCGAGCGGGTCGTACGGCACCTTCATCAGCTGCGGCGCTTCGACCAGCAGGTTGATCGCGCCCATCAGGATGGTGTTGCCGTCAGGAGGCGCTTGCAGCATGGTGCGCATGCCGATCGACCCGACTGCGCCCGCGCGGTTTTCGACGATCACGGTCCGGCCGGTATCCACCGACATCTGTTGCCCGACCAGACGACCCACGATGTCCATGGTTCCGCCAGGCGGTGCCGGGACGATGATTTTCAAGGGAGGTTCACCGGCCGCCCAGACGGCGATGGCCAACGACGATCCGATGGCCACCATGGCCGTGCGCGCGAATTGCAGAAGTCTCATAGTTGTCTCCAGGTCATGTTCATGTTCATGTCGGCCTGATTTGCCAACGTGTCCAGTATCCGGGCCGCCGGCGATAAACACTTGCTTATCTGGGACAGTCATTTGTCATATTGGGCAATTTCCGGTGATGCACTTCCCGTGCTGGAGCTCTGCCGCAAGAATGACCGCTTCACAGGCAAACACAAGGAAACCGTCCATGACCAAAGCAATCCGCTTCCACGCAACCGGGGGCCCCGAAGTCCTCCAATACGAAGAGGTCGACGTCGGCGAACCCGGTGCCGGCGAGGCCCGGGTGCGCCACAGTTTCATTGCCGTCAATTTTGCCGACATCTACTTCCGCACCGGCTTTTATCCGCTGGCGCTGCCCAATGGCCTGGGCTCGGATGCCGTAGGCGTGGTCGAGGCCGTCGGCCCGGGTGTCACCGACATCCACGTGGGCGACCGGGTGGGCTACCTGGTGGGGCCGCAGGGGGCCTACGCACAAGCGCGCGTGATGCCCGCCGATGTGCTGATCCCCTTGCCCGATGGCGTGTCGGATCGCACCGCATCCTCGCTGATCATGAAGGGCATGACGGCACAGTACCTGTTTCGCCAGGTCTACCCGCTCAAGGGCGGCGAAACCATCCTCTACCATGCGGCAGCCGGTGGAGTGGGTTTGATCGCCTGTCAGTGGGCGCGGGCGCTGGGTGTCACCATTATCGGCACCGTCAGCACGGACGAGAAGGCAGCCGTGGCAAAGGCCAACGGTTGCGCACACACCATCGTGACCTCGCGCGAAGACATCGCCAAGCGCGTACAGGAGATCACCGAAGGAAAAGGTGTTTCGGTTGTTTATGACTCTGTCGGCAGAGACACGCTGGAGGCTTCACTGGCATGCCTACAGACACGCGGCACGCTGGTGAGCAACGGCACCTCGTCGGGCCCGGTGATCCTCAATGTGAAATTGCTGGGTGCCAAGTCGATCTGGATCACCCGCCCGGCGATGCGGCATTACATCGAACCCCGCGCGCACATGCTCGAGATGGCGCGCGAGTTGTTCGATCATGTGCTGGCCGGAAATATCGTAAGCGAGCCGAAGCAGAGTTTTGCGCTGGCCGATGCGGCCGAGGCACACCGCGCACTGGAAGGACGCAAGACGATTGGCTCGACGGTCCTCGTCCCGTGAGCCGATGGAAGCCGCAGGTCCATGCCGCATCCACGGTGAAGGCCATCTGGTACGACCGGCAAGGACCGGCGCAGGAGGTGCTTGTCTACGGCGACTTGCCCACCCCTGTGCCTGCTGCGGGCGAAGTCCGTGTGCGGCTGGCGTTTTCTGCCGTCAATCCGGGTGACACCAACCGCCGCGCCGGCAGGATGCACGCGATGGACTTCCCGCGCATCGTGCCCCACAGCGACGGTGCCGGCATGGTGGACGCTGTCGGCGAGGGCGTCACAACACAGTGGCTCGGTACGCGGGTCTGGACATGTTTTGCCCAACGGGGGCGTCCCTGGGGTACCGCTGCGCAAGCCGTCTGCCTGCCACAGGAGTTGGTTGCGCCGCTACCGGATGTGGTGGGTTTCGAACAGGGCGCGTGCCTGGGAATTCCGTGTTTGACGGCGTACTGCAGTCTCGGCAATCTGCAGGATCTCGCCGGCACCCATGTGCTGGTCACCGGTGGCGCCGGGGCCGTGGGGCACTATGCCGTGCAACTCGCCAAGTGGGCCGGAGCGTTTGTGCTGACAAGCGTCAGCTCGCCGGAAAAGGCGGAGCACGCGCGCGCTGCAGGGGCCGACGTCGTCATCGACTACCGGCGTCAGGACCTGGCGACTGCGGTTCTCGATGCCACGCACGGAGCGGGCGTGGACCGCATCATCGACGTCGATGCGCCGTCCCATCTGGCGCAGGTGCTCGCCATCGCGGCGCAACACGCCACATGGGTAACCTACGCAAGCGGTCCGGAACCCATGAACTTTTCGCTCGCCGCATTGATCCGCAAGAACATCTGCCTGCGTGGCCTCTACCTGCCGGGATTGCAGGCGCCAGTGCGCCGTGATGCGCAGCGTGGGGTGGTGCGATGGTTGTCCGAGGTGCCCGGCAGCCAACATGCCATCGACAGCATCCACTCGCTGCGCAACACGGCGCAGGCCCATCTGGCCGTAGAGGCGCGCCGCAAGCGGGGCACGGTGCTGGTGGCATGTGACGGACTGTAGGCTTATATGAATCAGGTCGCGCGGCGACTGACCATAATGGGAACTTCCGGCCATCCCATGAAACATCTTGCCCGACTCATTCGCAGCGCCAGCTTGAGTGGCTACATCGAGTTGGTGCGCTCGCTTGGACGCGATCCCGAGCCATTTCTGCGTGCCGTAGGGCTGCAGGCCATGCTGCTGGAAGACAGCGAGACGCTGATTCCGCGGGACGCCGCGCGCGAGTTGCTGGAGATCACAGCGCGTGCCACCCATACGGACGACCTGGCGCTGCGCCTGGCGGCCCAGCGCAGACTATCCACGCTCGGCCCGATCAGCCTCGTGTTACGAGAGGAGGCCACGCCGCGGGATGCCCTCGACACCTTGTGCCGCTACCTGCGCCTGGTGAACCCGTCGATGACCATTCGCGTCGAAGATACCGACAGTCTGGTCATCATCCGGGAGGACTTGCTTCCTAGCCCCGGGGTGCCGATGCGTCAGTCGGTGGAACTCGCCGTAGGCGTACTGTTTCGCATGCTGCGCGATTTGATAGGGCCGCATTGGCGTCCGCAGGACGTGTGCTTCACACATCGCCCGCCCTTGGATGTCTCCGCGCATCGGTCATTTTTCGGCCGGCGCGTCAAGTTCAACCAGGAATTCAATGGCCTGGTTTGTCTGGCCGTCGACCTTTCCAAGCCGCGTGAACCAGGGGACCCGGTGGCGGCCAGCTTCGCGCGCAAGCACCTGGAAGCGGCCCTGCGCGATCGCAGTGAAAGTGTCCAGGAGGCCTGCCGTCAACTCATTCTGGCGCTGCTGCCAGGTGGTGCGTGTACCGCTCAGGAGGTCGCTCGGCACATGCGTGTCGATCGCCGCACGCTGCACCGACGGCTCGACACGGAGGGACTGACCTTCAGCAACTTGCTCGACCAAGTGCGCGCGAACCTCATCGAGAGCCATTTGCGCGAGAGTGACTTGCCACTCAGTGAAGTGGCCGAACTGCTGGGCTTCTCCAGACAAAGCAGCTTCAGCCATTGGTTCAAACGACGTTTTGGCTGCAGCCCATCCCAGTGGAGCAAGCGAGCCGCCAGATTGGCGGCTTCTGGCGAACGCGGCGAATCCTTATCCGCGTAGAAAGTGCGGCCATTTTTCCGAGCGTCGATGCTGGACAAATGCACGCAAATATCAGGTGGCAGCCGCTCTTGCGCCTCGAAATGTGGATGGAGTACACGACGGTGGCCTTTGGTGCCAGACGCCAGTGCGTCGGTAGTAACTTCTGGCGATACGGCTGAAGGCACATCCAGCCCAGTCATTGCTACGGCAAGAGCACGGTTGCCCCGACGGTCTTTCGCGACTCCAGTGCGCGGTGTGCATCGGCCGCCGCTTCGAGCCCAAAGGTCTGCGAAGCCTCGCTCTTGATCTTGCCGCTCAGCACCATCTCAAAGACCTCGTCGGCCATCTCCAGCATGTGCGCGCGTGGCATGATGTAGTGCATCATTGCCGGCCGGGTTACCCACAGCGAACCCTTGGCGGCCAGCATCGTGGTGTCGATCACCACCGGCCCGGAAGTGGTTCCGTTGCTGACCAGGACGCCGCGTGGCTGCAGGCTGTTCAATGAGGCTTCCAGCGTATCCTTGCCAACAGAGTCGTAGACGACCGGCACGCCCTTTCCTTCGGTGATCTCCTTGACGCGATCCACGATGCTTTCACGGCTGGTGACGATGGTGTGTGTGCAGCCGTTCGCGCGGGCAATGGCCGCCTTTTCGTCCGAACTCACGGTGCCGATCATGGTGACGCCGATGGCGCGTGCCCACTGGCATGCGATCAGACCCACGCCTCCGGCGGCCGCGTGATAAAGAATGGTTTCGCCTCCGTTGAGCGGAAACACCTGGCGAAAGAGATATTGCGCGGTCATGCCCTTCATCATGATGGTGGCGGCAGTGCCGTCCGAGATGCCGGCGGGTAGGCGTATCAGCAGGTTGGCTGGAATCACCCTGACGTCCGAATAAGCGCCTTGCGGCCCGATGAGGTAGCCTACTCTGTCCCCGACAGCGACGTCGGAGACATCTGCTCCTATGGCCTCGACCACGCCTACCGCGTCGGAACCCAGCCCACTTGGGAGTTGCGCCGGGTAACGGCCGGTGCGAAAGTAGATGTCGATGAAGTTAACGGCAATGCCGGTATGTCGAACCCTTGCTTGGCCCGGACCGGGCTCTCCAACCTCGATGGTCTCCATGCGAAGCACTTCGGGTCCGCCGGTTTCATAAAAACGTATTGCTTTGGCCATGTCTCAACCTTTGGAAAATGTAATCAGAGAAAGCGGGCGATCAGTTGTCGGGCCATCGGCCATTCGCCAAAGCCCGATGCCGGATTGAGGTGACCTACCTGCCCCAGGTCGACCAGTTCGCTACCCCAACTGCTGGCCAAGTCTGCGACGCGTGCAAAGTCGCCCAGCGGGTCGTTGCGACTGGCCGCCACCATACTGGGAAACGGCAGGGTGCCACGTGGTACTGGCAACCATCCACCCATACGCAAGGCGTCGATGGTCGGATAACCGACTGGCATCGCCGATTCGAAATCGGGCGGAGCTGCCAGCAGCGCGCCGCGCACCTTGCGCTGCGTGTGCAACACCCAATGCGCAACCATCACGCACCCGCCGCTATGCGCCACGATGACGATGGGCCCCGAAATCTCCAAAGCGACACGTTCGATGGCTGCCACCTTGCGAGTGCAGTTCAAGTCCTCGCGTCCCATTGGCGACACGCAACGCACCGCCTGACCTGCGGACAGCAGATCCGACTCCAGCAGGGTTTGCCAATGCTGCGCGACCTGGTCGCGCAGGCCGGGGACCAGCAGCACCGTTGCTGGCGACGCGTTCATCGTCAAGCCACCTTGCGCAGGTACCCCTGGTGCCCTCGCTTGGGGTTGGGCGCAAATCCGTTCTGTGCCAACGTCTCTTCCACGCTATCGTAGAAAACGCCGATCTTGCTGATGGCACGCGCCTGTTTGGCGGTGGCAATCGGACGGCCGAATTCACCCGCGATGCGCACCAGCTGTTCGATCTGGCGCGCCGTGCTCATCTTGGCCTTGCGATCCTGCGTCCAGAGGTTGTCTTCAATGCCGCAACGCACGTGCAGACCCATCGCGATACCCATCATGTTGATCGGAAGCACGTTGCGCATGGAGCTTTCCACCGTAAGCACCGCACCATCCGGGGTGGCACGCAGGAAGTTGGCCAGATTGTAGATATGGGGTGCATCCATCCCGCCGCTGATGGCCACCCAGTTCATCACCAACGGACCCATGTAGACGCCGCGGCGCATCATGCGCTCCACGGTTTCGAAACTGTTGATGTTGTAGAACTGGAACGCGCTCTGAATGCCAGCCGCCGACAGGCGTCTTATATGTTCCTCGACCCAACCGGGACCTGACGGAACGGTCATCTCGCGATAGGCATTGTGCGTCGCCGAGTCCGCCAGCGATGTGCCGGCGTAGTCGTCGAGTTCCATGTGTTCGAAGATGTTCATCTGCGTCGTGTTCACCGTGACTGTCACCTGGTCGGGCTTGGGGTCGAGTTCAGCCAGCATATGGCGCGTGTCATCGCTCAGCCATTTGGCAGCTGCCCCATCGGACTCAGGTGCGAAGCTGATGGATCCCCCTACCTGGATGATCATGTCCGGCACAGCGGCGCGAACGCCGGCGATCAGCTCGTTGAATTTGGACAGGCGCTTGCTGCCTTTGCCATCGAGTTCGCGCACATGAAGGTGCAGCACCGTGGCGCCGGCGTTGTAGCAATCCACTGCCTTTTGAACCTGCTCGTCAATGGTCACCGGAATGTCTTCTGGAAAATCGGACGGTATCCACTCGGGCCCATAAGGTGCGGCAGTAATGATGAGGGGCTGCTGATTCTCGGGAAACAGGGAGCCGTCGAGAAAGTTCATGGTGAATCCTTGGGAAGCAGGTTGGAAACCGGCGATGCAGGTATCGCACGGAGAGTGAGTCAGAGCTTCGTCGCTCGGTCAGAAAGGCGTGTCACCCATGATCCCGGCGCGTTCCATTTTTCGGTCGCAGGGCGGATAGTCCATCACGGCATAGTGCTGTGTGGCACGGTTGTCCCAGATGGCAACGCTGTTGGGCTTCCAGCGCCAGCGGACCTGGTACTCCGGGATATAGGCCTGCATGATCAGGTAACGCAAAAGGTCCGAGGCTCCGGGGTTGCCGTCCTGCCCGAAGCGCACGTTTGCCGGCGTATGGAAATTGGTGAAATGGGTTCGCCGGTCTCCGGATGGGTGCGTACGACCGGGTGCTCGGCATCGGGGAACTGGGCCTTCAGCGCGAGGCGCTTCTCGATCGGCATGGCGGCGCCGAAGCTGGCCTCGATGCTGTGGCGTGCGCGCAATGGGGCAATCTGGGCCTTGATGTGCGCAGGCAGATTTTCATAGGCCAGGGCCATGTTGGCCCACATCGTGTCGCCACCGACCGGCGGGCATTCCACACAGCGCAATACGCAACCCATTGGCGGCTTTTCGCGCCAGGTCGCGTCCGTGTGCCAGGCATTCTCATAGCGATCAACCGGCGCCTGCGCAGTCTTGTAGATCCGCACCAGGCCTGGATGTTCAGGGTCACTGCCGGCAACCGGGTGGTCTTCCAGTTCTCCAAAGCGCCGCGCGAACGCCACGTGTTCAGCCCGGGTCATATGTTGCTCGCGAAGGAACAACACCTTGTGCTTTAACAGCAGCGAGCGGATCTCGGCGAACAGTGTGTCATCGCCCGCGGCGTCGCCAAGTTGCACGCCGACGATCTCGGCCCCGATGGAGCAGGTCAATGGCTCAACCTGAAAATTTGTCGCAGCTGTGGCACTCATGTGTTCTCCCCTTGATCTGTTCGAGTTGCGCCGGGCTGTATTACTGGTTGAGACGGATGTTGAAGGACTTGACGATGGCCGCGTTTCGTGTGTACTCTGCCTTTACCGACTCGGCCAGTTGGGCCGATGACAAGTTGGTATTGGGTTCGAAGCCGGCGTCTGTCAGGCGTTGCTGCACAGCGGGCGCGGATGCGGCCTTGAAAGTGGCGGCGTTGATCTTGTCCACGACGTCGCCAGGAACCCCCGACGCTACGACGACCCCCAGCCAGTTGCTGAAGTCCAGTTCGGGGAACCCCTGATCCGCCAATGTCGGCACCTGCGGCAGGTGCGCCGAACGGGTCTTGGAAGCTACACCGAATGCCTTGAGCTTACCGCCTTTGATCTGAGGCATCGACGTGACGATACCGTCGAACATCACGGTGATCTGGCCGCCCATGACCTGGGTCAGAGCGGGCGGTGAGCCGGCGAACGGCACATGTTGCAGGTCCAGACCGGCCTTCTGGTTCAGGATCATGCCGGCGTAATGCGAACTCGTTCCAGCGCTGTACGAGGCAAAGCTCAGTTTGCCTGAATTGGCCTTCGCGTAAGTGAGGAGTTCCTTGAGATCGCTTGCGGCGAGGGTGCTCGCACCCACTAGGACCATGCTTGCACGCGCAATCGTCGCGACCGGGCGAACATCGTTCAACGGATCGAAGCTGGTCTTCATGACGTGCGGGATCTCTGTCAGGACATTGCTGGCTGTAACCATGATGGTCTGCCCGTCACGTGGGGCCGACATCATGGCCTGCACCGCAATTGCACCGCCGGCACCCGGCTTGTTGTCGATCACGACGGGTTGCCCGATGTCCGCGGATAGCTGGTTGGCAAAGATTCGAGCCACGACATCCATGGTTCCACCTGCGGGTGCCGGCACCAGCAAGCGCACTGGCTTGTCGGTCCAGGCGAGGGCAAACGGTGAAGCAATGGTGATGGCAGCTGCCAACATCAGGCGTGGCAAAAGGCGCGCTTGGGAAAGTGGATTCATCGATGTCTCCTATGTAGG
Organism: uncultured Rhodoferax sp.; assembly: GCA_963974265.1. GTDB lineage: Bacteria > Pseudomonadota > Gammaproteobacteria > Burkholderiales > Burkholderiaceae_C > CAISIP01. The sequence goes on along the minus strand of CAXBDR010000036.1, from coordinate 5,513 downwards.
GATGGGCCTGCCAGAGCAGGTCTGATTTAGATGTACTTCAGGTTGTGAAGCATATCGGTGGCCCGTGCGTACTGATGTATATTTTGGGACATTGAATATCTGAATTGGGACAATAGGATGCCACGCGCAGTTCCGGTGATTCGCAGTGCCAGCCTTAACGGCTACATGGAATTGGCGCGTTCAGTCGGCCTGCACCCGCAATCAATGATGCGCAAGTCTGGCCTGAGTCCGCGCTGCTTGGACGATCCAGAGACACCCATCAGCGTTGCCGCCGTTCGTCATCTGTTGGAGGCGAGCGCACAGGCCGCGCGTGTGGAAGATTTCGGGCTGCGCCTCGCACGCGATCGACGCATCTCCAACCTCGGGCCGATTAGCATCGTTCTGCGCGAGGAGCCGACGGCGCGGCAAGCGTTGGATACGCTGAGCCGCTACCTGAGGCTGCTCAATGCGTCATTACTCACACATATTGAGGACCATGCTGACGTGGTCATCATCCGCGAAGATTTTCTGATCGACGGCGCACCGGCATTGCGGCAGTCGATCGAGCTCGCCGTCGGGGTGATGTATCGGATACTGGTCGAACTGCTGGGACCGGCTTGGAGAGCCCGGCGCGTCTGTTTCGCACATCGACCACCGACGGACCTTACCAATCATCGAGCCCTGTTTGGCGTGGAGCTCGAATTCAATAGCAGCTTCAACGGGATAGTCTGTGCCGCCAAGGACCTCGCGACCAGGCTACCTGTGCATGAATCTGGCATGTCCCCTTACGCACGGCGCTTTCTGGATCAGGCACTGTCCAGCGTTCGAAGCAATACCGCCGATTCGGCGCGCCAACTCATTGCGGTGATGTTGCCGGGCGGTCGCTGCACTGCCGACCAGGTGGCTCAACATCTTGGCCAGAACCGTCGTACCTTGCATCGCCATCTGCAGTCGCAGGGCACAAGCTTTTCGGCATTGATGTCTTCGATTCGCTCCGAGTTTGCGGTGCGCCAGATCCGAGACAGCGACCGATCGCTGGTCGAGTTGGCAGAGTTGCTGGGGTTTTCCGGTGCCAGTGCTTTCGCCTATTGGTTCCGGCAGCGGTTTGGTTGCACTGTGTCGCAATGGCGCGGTTCCCAGCACAGCGAGAACTTTGAACAAGCCCTCAGCTCGGCCGCGCGTCTCGACACGCGCGTGCAGACGATAAAGTGAATGATCATACGGAATGCGGACGATGAGGAGGCTAATGAGGTTAGTGATCGCGAACGAATTCGAAGTGCTTTGCAGCGCCACGCGCAATGTCGGGTCGCTGACGCGCGTGGCAAGGCTGTCGCTATGGGAAGCGATGAGCAGCCAATCGACCCCGACGACCCCAAAGCGGTATCGGCCACCCGCCGGTAGGCTTGGTGCATATGGTATGCATGTACATGGCGCAAAATAGTTCAGCCTTGCCGACGAAAACTATGGCGACGCGAGGCAGGCCATTTCCACGTTTCGCGACTTCTGTTGTATTTGGCAATTCGTCGCTGAACAACCGCAAGAATCAGTCTGGCGAAAAAACCGTTGACGCCACGTTGATTGCGGCGTGAACCGGGATGAAGAACCAGGGCCAAAGTCGCGATCCGGAGCTGCAACAGAGTAAGAAGAGCCGTCAATGCTGTGTTGGCACTGAGGTATATCGCGGATTCGACAGCGTGGCGGGATTGATTTGTGGCGCCAGCGTGTCGCCGGTCAATGTCGACGGCAGCCGCGATTTGTCCATTCTGCCCAACGGCCAGGAGACCATTTTGTATGGCGAAAGGAATCGTCGCTCCAGAGAAGCCATTCGTCAATGGCCATTCCTGGTCGATGGCGACTGCTCGAATTGCTGAAATTCGCTGCATATTGGCGACAGTCCACGGCTTACCCGAACGGCCGGTCTGGAGCAAGCAGTTCCATTAGCCAAATGGCTCTTGCCAGTCTGAAGCAGGTACCCGGCAGGCGACAGGCAAGGGCAGTTCCTGGCCGGCAACGCAAGTCCGTGGCCGCGCCAGGAATCTGACTCTCACCGTTTCGCGCGCCTGGCCACGTCGTTGTTCATGGTCGGCCTGCCTTGCTCGAGATCCGCCCATTGGCGGGAGTGCCGTTGACAAGCAGAGGCAATTGGCGCGCTTTGCACGTTCAATGGCGCGTTCGATCATGGCGCGTCTTGCAGGTTTGGGAAAGAATGGCTTGCAGGACACCTCTCGCCCCGACCCACCATGACACCACTTTTGTATCACCGACCGAACCCAGGGCGCGACTCCCAGCAAGACGCGCCAGCGCCTGAGCGCCGAACGTCCAACCAACTCCGCTCGGGGACGCGCCGTCACGCCGGCCGTTGGCTGCGGGCGCTGGCGGCGATCGTGCTGGGCGTGCCGTTGGCGCTGGGTCTGGCCGGCTGTCTGGCGACGGCCGACGCGCAAACCGATCCGGCCGCCGAGCCTGTGCAGGCGCGTCTACAGGCGCCCGAGCAGGCGCGCGAGCAGGTGGTGGTAATCCACGGCCTGGGCCGGAGCCGGGTGGCCATGTGGCCGCTGGCGCGCCGGATCGAAGCGGCCGGTTACGACGTGCATCTGGTCGGGTACGACTCGCTCGGCGCCACGGTCGACGAGGCGCTGGCCGAGGTGCGTGCGCAGATCGATGCCTGTTGCGCGGCATCGACGGCGCCCGTGCACTTCGTCGGGCACTCGCTGGGCGGCTTGCTCATCCGGGCCTACCTGGCCGACCACGCGGTGCCCGGGCTCGGGCGCGTGGTGATGTTGGGCACACCCAACCAGGGCACGCCGCTGGTCGACCGCAACCGCGACGCCTGGTGGATGCGGCTGGCCGGGCCGCTGGCCAATGCACTGGGGACCGGGCCTGACGGCTTTGCCCAGGCGCTGCCATCGCCGACCTATCCGGTCGGGGTGATTGCCGGCGCGGTGTCGGGCGGCCCCGGCGCGGCGGCGCGGCTGACCGAGCCGAACGACGGGCTGGTGCCGGTGGCGTCCACACGCCTGGACGGCATGCAGGATTTCGTGGTCCTCGAAGTCGGCCATTCGATGATGCGGCACAACGAAACCGTGGCGCAACACACGATTGCCTTCTTGCGCGATGGACGCTTCTGAACGCGCAAGCCACCCGCCATGCACAACCCCAAGTTCCAGATCGATCCCGCCTGGCGCATGCTGATGGCCGACCTCGGGCTGGACATGCGCGCCGAGCTCGAGCGCGCTCAGCTGCCGCCCGACCTGTTCACGCGCGACAACGTGAAGCTGGCGCCACCGGAGTTCCTGCGCCTGTGGCACGCCATGGAGGCCGCCATCGGCGAGCCGGCGTTTGCCATCGACCTGGTGCCGCGCATCCGGCATGAAGGCTTCGACCCCGCGGTGTTCGCGGCGTTCTGCAGCCCTGATCTCAACACCGCGCTGCAGCGGCTGAGCCGCTTCAAGCCCCTGGTCGCGCCGGTGAATCTGACGGTGGACGCGGGCCCCACGCAGACCAGCGTCGAGGTGCAGATCCTCGGCGCGCAGGCCCACCTTCTGCCGCCTGCCCTGGTCGGCGCCGAACTGGTGTTCTTCGTGCACCTGGCCCGCAGCGGCACCGGCCAGCGCCTGTGCCCCCGGCGGGTCGAGTCGCCGCTGGACTTGCCGGGTTTGCAGCGGTACGAGGAATTCCTGGGTACCCGGATCCATCGCGGCGAACGCGCGCGCGTGGTGTTCGACGCAGCCGATGCGCGCGCGCCGTTCATCCTGCGCAACGAATCGATGTGGCAACACTTCGAGCCGACGCTGCGGCAACGGCTGGATCGGCTGCAGGCCAAGGCCAGCACCGCCGAGCGGGTGCGCGCCTGCCTGATCGAGCGCCTGCCCAGCGGCGAAGCCAGCATGGCCCAGGTGGCCCAGCGCCTGTTGCTGAGCACGCGCACGCTGCAGCGCCGCCTGGGCGACGAGGGCACGTCTTTCCAGGACGTCTTGCGCGACGTGCGCGCCGAGCTGGCGCAGCACTACCTGGCACAGCCCGAGCTCAGCGGCACGCAGATCGCCTACCTGCTGGGCTTCGACGAGCCGGCCTCGTTCTCGCGCGCCTACCGCGGCTGGACCGGCGTGTCGCCCGAGCAGGCGCGCGGCATGGCCCGCAGCGCCACCCCGCACGCACTGCACTGAGCACCTGCCGGCGCGTACGGGCGCGCAGCGCTCCAACGGCTTGGCGCGATCGATCGCACGGTTGGCGGCTTTTGCCATGGGCCTGGAGCCGCGCGCGCTGTATGGTCCCACCGGGCGCATGCAATGGGTCGGTCCTGTGGGCCAAGGCACGCTGGAGCCCCACGCCCATGACACGGCCGTCATGAAAAAGCTGTGGAGCCGGTCGGAACAGGAAACCGGGTTCGTGTGGGGCTTGCCGGCATGAGCGACAACGCCCTGGTCGTCAAGCTGCTTGCCGCGGCGCTGATCCTGGCCGGCCTGATCCTGGTCTGGAACCCCGAGCTGGTGAGCAACAAGCCGATTCCGAGCGATAACTTCCAAGCCATCGAACGCCGCATATGGTGGGGCCTGCTGATCGGCTTCGGCATGCTGCTCCTGTTCCACCCCACATGGCGGCCCTGGGCTCCCACCCTGGCCGCCACCGGTTCGGCCCTGATGGTCGGCCTGCTGGTGGCGCGGCTCATCGGCATCGCACTGGACGGCTCGGTGGCGAAACAATGGCTCAACGTGGGCATTGAAGTGGTGCTGTTGATTCCGTTGGTGGCGTGGTACCTGCGTGTCCGTGCATGACAACAGGTCGTGATCAAGCCCGGGCTGCGTCGTTGTGCGCCAGGCTGCGTGCCAGGCGGTCGACGGCGACCCGCAGACGCTTGCGCAGGCTCGCGGGTTCCAGCACGTCGAACTCGAGGTCCAGCGCCAGAAGCCAGTAAACCAGCATGTCTTGCGCGCCGGCGCCGCAGCGCAGCAGGCTGCGTTCATCGCCGGCGGGCTCCAGCGTGCCGGCCCACGGCGGGATGCGCCGCGCCATGGCCTGGTGCGGTGCGTGCAGGAGGATGCGCGCCTGCTCTGCCTGCTGTTGCTGCTGCCGCGGCGCCGCGATCGAGCGCGCAACAAAGGCGCGCAGGTCGCCTCCGTCGGGCCCCGGTCGGGGCTTGAAGTGGGTGCCGTTGGCGGGCGGGCCGGCCATGCGGTCGATGCGAAAGCTGCGCCAGTCGCTCCGCGCAGGGTCCCAGGCCACCAGGTACCAGCGGTGGCTGGTGTGCACCAGCCCTTGGGGCTCGACGGTGCGTTGGCTGGCCTGTCCCTTGCCGTCCAGGTAGGCAAATTCCACCTGCAACTGGTCGCGGCAGGCGGTGGACAGGCTGGACAAGGCGCCGGCCTGCACCGCAGGCTGCATGTGGTGTTCCATGGGTTGGATCGCCGCGCGCAGCGCGTCCGTGCGCTTGCGCAGGCGGGCGGGCATCACCTGCTCGAGCTTGATCAGCGCCCGCAGTGAACCTAAATCCGGCAGTTACCCTGTAGCCGGGAGGCCGATTGGGGGCCTGAACG